>VGYT01000053.1 GCA_016872895.1 Planctomycetota bacterium | reverse complement strand
GTCGGTGTGTTCGCCCACGCGGTACGGCATTCTCACCGGGCGCTACGCGTGGCGGACGCGGCTCCAGGCCGGCGTGCTGGGGCCTTACGATAAGCCGCTCATCGCCCCCGGCCGGCTGACCGTGCCGGCGCTTCTCGCGCAGCACGGCTACCGGACGGCGTGCATCGGCAAGTGGCACCTGGGCTGGGACTGGCCGCGAGAGGGCGCCGCGGCGCCCGACTTCACCAGGCCCATCGCGGGCGGCCCGACGGCCCGCGGTTTCGACCGCTACTTCGGCACCGACGTGCCGAACTACCCGCCCTACTGCTTCATCGAGAACGACCGCACCCTGGGCAGCCCCACGGCGCAGAAGACGGAGCAGAACCTGGACGGCCGCCCCGGGCCCATGCTGCCCGGGTGGAAGTTCGACGCCATCCTGCCGGCCCTGGCCGAGCGGGCCGTGGCCTGGCTGGGCGATCGTGCGGCCGAGAAGCGGCCGTGGCTGCTGTACTTCGCCTTCACGTCGCCGCACGAGCCCATCGCCCCGTCGGAGGCGTTCCGCGGCAAGAGCGGCATGGGCCCGCTGGCGGACTTCATCATGGAGACCGACGCGGTCGTCGGGCAACTCCTCGACGCACTCGACCGCCGCGGCCTGGCGGACAATACTATCGTTATATTCACAAGCGACAACGGGCATTCCACCTACACGGGCCTCCAGGAGTTGCAGAAGGCCGGACACGAGCCCAGCGCGCACCTGCGCGGATACAAGGCCGACATCTGGGAAGGCGGACACCGCGTCCCCTTCATCGTCCGCTGGCCGGGCAAGGCGCCGCCGGGGACGCGATGCGACCAGACGGTGGGCCTCACTGACCTGATGGCCACGTGCGCCGACCTCGTGGGCGTCCGGCTGCCGGACGACGCCGGGGAAGACAGCGCGAGCATCCTGCCGCTCCTTACGGGCCGGGCGGACCGGCCGGTCCACGAGGCCGTGGTCCATCACTCGGCCCGCGGGCAGTTCGCCATCCGGCAGGGCAACTGGAAACTCGTGCTCGGCCCCGGCCCCGGCGGCGGAAGCCCGGCCAAGGACGGCGGCGCGGCCGCCCAGGGGCCGCCGCCCGCGCAACTCTATGACCTCGCCCGCGACATCGGCGAGAAGCAGAACGTCGCGGACCAGCAGCCCGACGTCGTCCGGCAGATGACCGCGCTCCTGCAAAAGTACGTCGCCGACGGCAGGAGCACCCCCGGGCAGCCGCAGAAGAACGACGTCGCAGTGGACATCTTCAAGGCCGGGCAGACGGCGCCATCCAGGAAACCGGCCGGAAAAGCCAAGGCCTGAGCACGCACGCCGCACGCGCTTGGCGCGCACCGGGCGATTGGCACGACCAGCCCACTGCGTGAGCAGGAGGCCGGCATGACGCCGCGCGAAGAAGGAGAACTCTCATGAAGAGCCCCAAGCGTCGTGACTTCCTGAAGTGGTGCGCGGCCGGCGCGGCCGCGGTCTCCGCGGCACGGGCGCAGCGGACCGCCCGCGCGGCGCCCGCCCCCGCCGCCGCGGCTTCCGGCTCGCCCCTGGCCGGACGCCGCCCCAACATCATCCTCATCATGACCGACGACCAGGGCTACGGCGACCTGGCCTGCACCGGCAACCCCGTCATCAAGACGCCGAACATCGACCGCCTCTACGGCGAGGCCGTGCGCTTCACCGACTTCCACGTCAGCCCCACCTGCTCGCCCACGCGGGCGAGCCTGATGGCGGGCCGGCACGAGTTCAAGTCCGGCGTGACGCACACCATCCTGGAGCGCGAGCGGCTGAGCCCGAAGGCCGTGACCTTCCCGCAACTCCTGACGGCCGCCGGCTACGCCACCGGCATCTTCGGCAAGTGGCACCTGGGCGACGAGGCGGACCGCCGGCCCGACAAGCGCGGCTTCCAGGAGACGTTCATCCACGGCGCGGGCGGCATCGGCCAGACGTACGCCGGCAGTTGCGGCGACGCACCGGGCAACAGGTACTTCGACCCCGTCATCCTGCACAACGGCGTCTTCGAGAAGACCCAGGGCTACTGCACCGACGTCTTTTTCGCCCAGGCCGCCCGGTGGATCGAGGAGAGAAAGGGCAAGCAGCCCTTCTTCGCCGAGATCACCCCCAACGCGCCGCACGGGCCCCTCGTGTGCCCGGAACAGTACGAAAAGATGTACGCTGATAAGGTCGATGCGAACGTCGCCAAGTTCTACGGCATGATCACCAACATCGACGAGAACGTCGGGCGCCTGCTGGCGAAACTCAAGGAGTGGGCCATCGAGAAAGACACCCTCGTCATCTTCATGACCGACAACGGCTCGGCCACCGGATCCCGCGTCTATAACGCCGGCATGCGCGGCGCAAAAGGGTCCGCCCACAACGGCGGAACGCGCGTCCCGGCCTTCTGGCGATGGCCCGCCGCGCTCCGACCCGGCGACCGCGGCCAACTGGCGGCACACCTCGACATCTTCCCGACGCTGGCCGAACTGGCCGGCGCCGCGGTCCCCGACGAGGTCCGCGCGGGGCTCGACGGCTTCAGCCTCCTGCCCGTGCTGGCCGACGCCGCGGCGTCCTGGCCCGACCGCTGCCTGGTAACCCACGTCGGCCGCTGGGCCAGGGGCAAGGCGGCCGAAAGCAAGTACGCCAACTGCTCCATCCGCCGCGGCCCCTACCTCATGGTGAGCAGGGGCGGCCCCAACGCCTGGGACCTCTACGACCTGAAGAGCGATCCCGGCCAGGCGAAGGACATCGCCGCCCAGCACCCCGACGTCGTGAAGGAGTTGGCCGCCATCTACGACAAGTGGTGGGCCGACGTCCTGCCGTGCCTCGAAAACGAAGACGCCGTCGGCCCGGCCGTCAATCCATTCAAGGAACTCTACTGGAAACAGTACGGCGGCCCCGGCCCGAACAACGCCCCGCCGGGCGAGGGCCAGGACGAACCCGCCCCGCCCAAAAAGGCAAAGGCCGCCAGGAAGGCCTGACCTCACCGGCACGCTGCCGCGCCATGCCGATGGCCCACCGCCGTCAGCGCGTGCCGGAGGCAACGGATGCCGCAGGCTCCTCCGCCACCACGCGCAGCCCCACGTTGAACACCCGCTGCCACGGCGGGTAAGACAGGCGGAACGCCGAGCGGCACCGCACCGGCCGGTCGTGGAACGAACCGCCGCGCACCACGCGCGGCCCGTCGCCCGCCGCGTCCTCCCTCCCGTCCGCCGCGACGTACGGGTACGGCCGGTAGAGCGTCCGCGTCCACTCCGCCGCGTTCCCGTGCATGTCGGAGAGCCCCCACGCGTTGGGCTTGTAGCGGCCGACCGGGGCCGTCACCGCGGCGCCGTCGTCGAACTCCGGGGCCGACACGTGCAAGTGGTGGTGCTCGATGCCGCCCGTCACGTTCTTGACGGCGGCGAAGGTGTTGTCGGCCACGTTCGCCCAGGGCGAAAAGTCGGCGCCGGCCGCACCGTAGGAAAGCGCCGCCGCCGACCCCGCGCGGCAGGCGTATTCCCACTGCGCCTCGGTCGGCAGGTTGAACGCCATGCCCGTGCGCTGCGTCAGCCAGCGGCAGAACGCCATCGCCTGGCGCCAGGAGACGCGCACCGCCGGCTGATCGGCGCCGTCGAGCGGCAGGCCCTCGTCGTCGGCGCGGGCGTGAAGTTTCGCGAAGTACCGCGGGTCGTGCGACGGGTCGAACCGGCGGAACTGCGCGTTTGTCACCTCGCAGGCGCCCATCCAGAACGGGCGGCCGATGACCACCCGCGCGAGCGGCTGCTCGTCGGGCTCGCCGTCGGCGTCGCCCATGTCGAACTCGCCCGCGGGGATGCGCACCAGGCGCATCGTTACCCCGCCGCCCAGGTCGATTGTCTTCTCGCGCGGCGGCGGCGCCTCGGCGCGCGGGGGCGGCGCTTCGGCGCGCGCATGCGGCGCTTGCAGCCGCGGGCGTAAGCCCGCGGGTATCTGCGGGGCGCGCACAGGCTGCGGGGCGGGCGCTTCGGCGCCGGCGGCCGTACCCACGACCTTACGGTCGGGGCTCGGCACGGGCGGGGGCACGGCCTCGGGGTCCTCCGTCGGCCCGCCGTAGAGCAGGCGCATCTCCATCCGCCGCCGGGGCGCATCGGTTGGCGGCGGAAACACGTCGCCCCACGTCCCGTGGCACGGGGCGTTCAGGTCTATCCAGGTGACGAGGCGGTCCCACGCCTCGGCGTCCAGCCGCACGCCCTGGTGGCCCTTCTTAAGCATCTGCACGAGTTCGCTGGTGTCGGCGTGGTACTCGCCGGGCACCAGAAGGCTGACGTCGTCCTCGACGCCCACTCGCCGGATGTAAGGCAGCAGGGCGTCGTAAGCGGGCGTGTAGCGGATGAATCCGCCCGTGGCCGCCTTCATCGCCGGGTGCATCCGCTGGACGCCCAGGTCGGCGATGAGTTTGCCCTTGTAGCCGGGCGCCTCGCGCTCGCTTCGCAGGTCGGCCGTCCGGAGGCCGTCGGGGCGCGGACGGCCGTCGTGGCAGCCCGCGCAGTGGCGGTCGAGCACGGGCTGGACCTCGCGCTCGAAGTCGAAGCCCCTGGGCGGGCCGCGCCAGGGCGTTATCTCGACCGCCCCCCGGGCGAGGGCGGCCGGTGCGCCCGGCGCAGCCGCCCCCCCGCGCGCGGCCGCAGCGGCGGTCGGCAGGCCCGACGCGGCGACCGGCGGCGGTGCGTCGCCCGTCCGCTCGTGGCACCCGATGCAGGCCACCGTCTCGCCCGGCATGGCCGTGTACCAACTGCGCATCAACTGGACGGCCTTCCCCTCCGCGTCGAGCGCCTGGATCGCCAGCGGCGTGTCGGCCGGCACGCGGAACAGGGCCGACCCGTCCTCGGCCACCGGAACCGTGCCCAGGATGCGCATCGCCTCCCACGGACCGCCGTACCCGATGAGGTCCGGCCCCGCAAGGCCCGGATACCCGAAGTGGTACGCCGCCAGCCGCAGGCCCTTGATCGTGCCGCGAGGAACGCCCGCCAGCCCCCTGCCCGCGTACACGTCCTGCACGAAAACGACGGCGTCCTTGCGGCCGAGAACGACCTTGTCGGGAATGGCCGGCGGCCGCGGCCGCGCCTGGAGCGGCACGGGCTCAAGGAGCGCGCAGCCGGGCTCCTCGCGGATAAGGACGAGGTTGTCGAACACGTCGGCCAGGTACAGGCCCCAGCGTCCCTTCGGGTGGAGCCACGCGGCCGCGAGGAAGTACCTGCCGCTCAGCGGCCAGGGCGTCAGGAACTTCGGCCAGTCGTCGTCCACCAGGTTGTCGCGCACGGCGCGCGGCAGGGGCCTGCCGCGACCGGGTATCCGCTGCACCAGGCCGTCGGTCTCGTACCAGCCGCGCGCGGTGTCCACCAGCACCAGGTTGCCCATGCGCGGGACGCCGTGGTACCCGGAAAGGATGCATATGAGTTTATCGCGCTCGCCCGGCACGGGCCGCGGGAAGTACAGCGAGTTCGGATACCACGAGTTGCTTCCGTACACGGCCCGCTGGCCCGTGCCGTCGGGGTTCATCACCATGAGTTCCCTGAGGTAGATGTGGCTGATGCCGGTGTAGTCCCAGCGGCTGAAGACGACCTGCCCGTCGGCCAGCACGCACGGATGCAGGTCGTGGTCCTGGTCGAAGCACAACTGCCGCACGCCCGCGCCGTCGGCGTTCATCAGGTAAAGGTTGCTCACCCGCCGCAGGCCGTGCCAGCACGGCACGGACTGGAACGACGCCGTGCAGCCGAAGACGATGCGGCCGTCGGGCAGCCAGCAGGCGTCGAAGCAGTCGACGTCGTCCGGGGCGCGCGACACCTGGCGCAGGCCCGTGCCGTCGGCCCGCATCTCCCAGATTTTCCAGTTGACGGCGTCGGACTGCGTAAAGAGCAGCCGCCGGCCGTCCCAGTCAAGGTCCGCCTCCCCGACGTATCCGCCGCCGGGCGGGCGGTAGAGCGTCCGCAGGTCCCCCTCCGGCCGCACGGGCGCAAGGACGGCCAGTTCGTTCTCGTACCCGCTGCGCGCCAGCGACGTGTTGCACTCGTGGTTCGTCGGCAGGCCCAGCGCCTGCGGGTTCTGGTACCTGCGCTTCACCAGCAGGAGGCCGCCGAAGTCAAGGAGCGGGTTCGCCAGCAGCGCCTCGCGCTGGAGCCGCACGAGCGCATCGCGCGCCGCCGCGCTCCCGCCTTCCTTGCGGATCGCATCCAGCCGCGCGAGGTACTCCGGCCCGTTCGGATAGCGCGGGCCGAACGTCTCAATAAGGTCCGCGATCGCCAGCCCCACGGCCTCCGCGTCCGGCTCGGGCGCCGCTGCCGGCGCCGCGGCCGATGCAGCGGTCGCGGCGGCCTTCCGGGCAGCCGCCCCGGCCCCCGGCGCCGCGGCGGCGGCCTTGCGCGCGGCAGCCGCCGCGAGGCTGACCGGCCCGGACGTGGCCGGCGCCTCATCGCGCGGCGCCGCACGGCCGGCTTGCCCGGCCGCGGCAGAAGCCGGCGCCTCATCGCGCGGCGCGGCACGGCCGGCTTGCCCGGCCGTGGAAAGCATCGGCGGTGCTCCGCCACGGCCGGGCAAGCCGGCCGTGCCACAAGCGTCGTCCTGGCTTGCGCCAAGAACGCCAAGGACGCACGCCGGCAACGCGGCCGCAAGCACGCTCACGAGAAGCGGCAATCGACATCGCATGTTCATACCTTCTACGGCCCGTCGCGCACGAGGAACAGCGCGTCCTTCGGGCCGAGCGTCACCTTGCCCGCGACGGCCGAGCCGTCGTTCGTCTTCGGGTCCTGAAGCGCGCTGCCCTGAATCCTGCGGAACTTCCCGCCGGGCGCCAAGGCGGCAACGTCGAACTCGTACGGCCGCGCCGACGGGTTCGCCAGCACCAGGCCGCGATCAAACTCCCTCACAATCGCGTCGGCATGCGCGTGGGCCGTGACCGCCGAGATCAACACCGCCTCCGCGCCCTCGATGCTGAACTCCACGTCCGCTTCCCCCGCGCCAGCGTCCGGAAAGTAGAACGCCGACGCGAAATCCTCGCGGCCGACGAATGTCATGAACCGCTGCGGCGGCGTCAAGGGCCGCCCGCCGCAGCGCGCCCGTGCGGTCGCGGTAAGTCGGCTGAAAGGTTCTCATCCCTTCGCCCCTTTCTTCGGCTATCCGTTTCTCCGCTTGAAGATGTGCCCGGCGCGCTCGGTTGTCCCCGATTGCGCTTGCCCGCGCCCACCCACCGTCAAGGCAGCGTCGCCACGGGCTTGCCCGCCGCGTCCAACAGGGCCAGGCCAGGCCCGTGGGCCGTCAGGCCCAGGACGGCCTGCGGCTTGCCCACCGCGCCGTACAGGGCCAGGCCAGGCTGGTCGTCCCTCACGGCCAGGGCGGCCCGCGTATTGCCCGCCGCATCGGCCAGATCCAGGCGGGGGCCGTGGCCCGCCGCGTCGAGCATGACCCGCTCCTTGCCCGCCGCGTCCAACAGGGCCAGGCCGGGCCCATCGGCCGTCGCGCACAGGCGGGCCTGCGTCTTGCCCGCCGCGTCGAACAGACTCAGAGCGGGCCCGTAGGCCGTCACGCCCAGGCCGGCCCGCCCCCTGCCCGCCGCGTCGTACAGGAACAGGCCGGGCTCGCCGGCCGTCGTGTTCAGGGTGACCCGCATCTTCCCCGCCGCGTCGTACAGGCGGAGGCGAGGCCCGTCGGCCTTCACCTCCAGGCCGACGTGCCCCTTGCCCGCCCCACCAAACAGGACCAGGCCGGGGCTGTCGGCCGCCACGGTCAGGCCGGCCTGCGCCTTGCCCGCCGCGTCGCACAGGGCCAGCCCAGCCCCGTCGGCCGTCACACCAAGGCCGACCCGCTCCTTGCCCGCCGCGTCGTACAGGGTCAGGCGAGCCCCGTCGGCCGCCACGCCCAGGCCAGCCCGCGTCTTGCCCGCCGCGTCGTACAGGGCCAAGACGGGGCCGTGGGCCGTCAAGCGCAGTCTGGCCCGCACCCTGCCCGCCTCGTCCACCAGGCGGAACTCCCTCGCATCCAAGACGCCCTGAGGCGCGGCCGGCGCTGGGCCGCAGCCCCGCGCGCCGGCCAGCAAAAGCGCCGCCAACCCCAGCGCCCACGGGCCGCCCGCAAGCAGCGCCCGCCCGAACCCGCCCTTTACCCGTTCCATTGTCCGGCCCCTTTCTTACGATTGCCCTTGTCTTGCTGCGCCTGCCTGCCGCAGGCAGGGCGGCACGTCCGCCGCGCATAACTTTGCCTTCTGCCACGCCCCGGCCGCCGCAACCGACGTGCAAAGCCGGACGCAGGCCGCAAACGCTGCTAACATCATCCGTGTCATTTCTGTTTCCCCGCCGGCGCCGCCTTCTTGGCGGCAGGACGCGGGCTCTGCCAGAGCGGCGCCACAAGGCCGCCGTTCCAGTCGTCGTACCGCTTCTGCATCTGCCGCACGCGCTCCGGCTGGGCGGCGGCAAGGTCGGCCCATTCGCCTATGTCGGTCTCCAGGTCGTAAAGCGCGGGCTCCGCGCCCGCCGCCCGCTTCAGGAGTTTGTATCGCCCCGTGCGGACGGCCCACGCCGCCCCGCCGCCCGCGCGCCAGAAAAGCGTCTCGTGCGGCGGGGCGCGGTTCTCCCCCGCAAGGTGCGGAAGCAGATTCACGCCGTCGATGCCCCGCCCGGCCGGCATCGCCGCCCCCGCAGCGGCAGCCGCCGTCGGCAGAATGTCAAGGCAGATGACCGGCTCGCTATAGACCGCTCCCGCGGGCAGGCGCGACGGCCACCGCACCACGAACGGCACGCGGATGCCGCCCTCAAACACCGAGCCTTTCCCGTTGGCCAGCGGCGCGTTTGACGACCCGTTGCTCGCCTGCCCCACCGGGCCGCCGTTGTCGCTCAGGAAAAAGATGAGCGTGTCGCGCTCCAGGCCCGTCTCCCGAAGCGCAGCCAGGACGAGGCCCACGCCGTCGTCCACGGCGCTGACCATGGCGGCGTAGGACCGCCGCCTCGGGTCATCAATCGAGGCAAACCGGCCGAGGTACTTCTCCGGCGCCTGGAGCGGCGTGTGCGGCGCGTTGTACGCCAGGTACAGGAAGAACGGGCGGTCGCGGTGACGCCGGACCATCGCCGCAGCCGCCCCCGAAAGCGCATCCGTCAGGTACTCCGTCAGCGCCGCGGGCTTGCCGTTGCTTTCTATCGGGATAAGGTACTCGCGCGCCTCGCCCTCGGCTGCGGCCTTGAAGTAATCGTGCCCGCCGCCGACGAAGCCGTAGTACTCGTCGAACCCCCGCTTCAGCGGATGAAAATGCGGCGCCGCGCCCAGGTGCCACTTGCCCACCATTCCCGTCACGTACCCGGCCTGCTTCAGCACCTGCGGCAGCGTGACCTCGCCCAGCGGAAGCCCCAGCCCCGTGTCCTTCGGATCATAGACCGGGTTGTTCTCGTGCCCGAAGCGCTGCTGATAGCGGCCGGTCATAAGGCCCGCCCGCGTGGGGCTACAGAACGGGTGCGACACGTACCCCGCCTCGCACCGCACGCCCGTCCGGGCCAGGCTGTCGAGGTTCGGCGTGGGGATGTCCTTGCAGCCCTGGAACCCCACGTCGGCCGAGCCCATGTCGTCGGTAAGGATGACGATGATGTTCGGCCGCCGCGCGCCCGGCGGGTTCTCCGCCCGCGCAGACGGGCGGCAACCCGCCAGCCCCGCGCCCCACGCCCCTGCCGCGCCCAGCGCGGCACTGCGGATAAACTGCCGACGGTTCATCGCGCTGCCCATGACGGCCGCCTCCTTTGCCCCCCGCCCCTCAGGCCCCGACCGCAATCCCATCTTCGCCGCAACGTTCTTGCAAAGAAGCGGCCCGACAGTTTACCCTGTGGCGCCGCAGGAGGCAACGGAATGGCCCCGGCGTCGCAACCGCTCGGTAATCGGGGCAATCAGAGCCGCGACCGCAAGGGAGCGGCGCCGTGTCAGGGCCGCGACCGCAAGGGAGCGGCGCCGTGGTCGTCGCCGTGGCAGCCCAGGCCAACAACACCGCTCCCTGACGGTCGCGGCTCTGACAAGAAACAGCACGCAGGCCGGGATGAAATCCCGGCCCCGCCAGCCATGAAAGGATGTTCATGCGTGCCGTCATCCAGCGCGTAAGCGAGGCGAGCGTAACGGTCGAAGGCAAGGTCGTCGGCGCCGTCGGCAGGGGCCTGCTGGTCCTCGTGGGCGTCGGCCACGCCGACACCGAGGAAACCGCCCGCGCCCTCGCCGCAAAAACCGCCAGACTCCGCATCTTCCACGACGCACAGGGCAAGATGAACCTCTCCGTCCAGGACGTCGGCGGCAGCGTCCTGGCCGTCAGCCAGTTCACCCTGCTGGCCGACACGCGCAAGGGCAACCGGCCCAGTTTCACCGACGCCGCCCCGCCGGAGGCCGCCAACCGCCTCTACGAGATCTTCTGCCAGGCGCTGGCCGGCCTCGGCCCGCCCGTGGCTCGCGGCGTCTTCGGGGCACACATGGACGTGCGACTTACCAACGACGGGCCGGTCACGATTGTCCTGGAAGGATGAACTGCGCCAGGTGAAGCAAGAAGTCATCGCCCCCCGTCCTGCTGCATGATACGCTGCGCGCGGCGCCGTCGGGCCGGGGGCTTATGCGGAACCAGGTGGTCAATTGCCGGGAGGCCGCCATGTCGCGTCGCGATCTTAAGAGGCAGGCAAAGAAGCGTCGAGCCCGGCTGCGGCGGGCCGCCCGCAGGGCCCTCATGCGGCGAGTTCAGGAGGAACATTCCCTCGAAGAGATCCGCTTGGGCCCCTCGGCGGACGGCGTGAAAATGTCGGAAGTGCTGGAGGAATTCGTCGAGCCGTACGGCGAGTTCGCCGAGACGAAGGAAGCGTATCATCGCTTGTTGACCGTGGCGACCCTCGCCTGGAATGCGTCGTTGCTTCCCAGGAACGACCCGATGGCAAACCCTGACGAACTCGTTCGCACGTTGCCCGCGGACGTGCGAGGCATGGCAGCAGACATGATCCGGCAACTGATGCTCAGGAAGGAGGAACTGTTCCCCCAGCAAAGGAGAATGATCATCGACTTCGATCTGGCCAGTCTCGGAACAGGTTGGCATCTTACCGTCGTCTCGACCCCCGACGCGGTGCCAACCGCGCCGAACCCGCCGCCGTGAGTCGGTCTTCGGCAGCACCGCCTGCACAAGGCGCGCCTGGTAAAGCGGCGGTTCGGGCCCTGGGCCGCCGCCGACTGCCGGACTGCGATTCCCGATTTCCGCCACAGCGGCGGTTCCAGGTTGCAGGCGCCAGGTTGCAGGTGCTGCCGGTTGTCGCTCTTGCTCGCATCCCGCGTCTCGTGTCTGGTGTCTCGTGTCTCGTGTCTCGTGTCTCGCCGTTGCCGTTGTCGCTCCGCACCCCGCACTGGGTCCGCCCATCTTGCCCATCTTCTCCGGCCCGCCATATACTATAGTATATCTCTCGTCGGCCCCCAGGAGTTATGCACCACGGCTTATGGCCATATGTTCGATGCCAGAAGCGGTCAGAAGGCGTCAAAAAAGCGCAAACGGAGAGCAATTCCGGTCAGAATCGGTCAAAAACGTTCAAAAAGCGCGCGATTTTGCCTTACCCATCTTAACATTTTGCCCGCGCGCCCCCTCTGGCGCTAGCGCCAGGGCCGTTTTGCCCCTCCGGAAGGGGCCAAAACGGGCATTTTCGGGGCGCGCCGGGGCGGGTCAAAAAGTTATCCACAGGTAACGCAAGGGAGGGAGCCGGGAATCGGGCATGGTTCAAAGCCCCCGGCACCGCCGGGGGATGATCGGCCCGCACCATCCATCCCCACGCGGTGCGTGGGGCTTGTTTGAACCATGCCGGGAATCGGGATTCGGGAATCGGGGAAGGGCAGCGGGGAGTTCAGCCAGCCGCCTTGGCGGCCGCGCGGTTGGGGGTGGCCGCCGGGCCGGGCGGCACGGCCGGGGCGGCCGGGGCGGCCGGGAGTGTCGGCACGGCCGCGGGGGCGGACGCTCCACCGGGCACGGGGGCGGGGGCCGGCGGCGGGCCGGTCTTCGGCGGGCCTTCAGGCGCAGGCTCAAAAAGCGTGCGGGGAACCTCCGCCATATCGGGAGCCGCATGCCTCAGAAGGTCCATCGCCAGCCGGATTTGTTCGTGCGGCCAGTACGTGGCGACGCGAGCGGTCGGGCCGTCGGCCCGGAAGGCCAGACCCGCCAGTTCGCGCCCGGCGCTGACGGGTCCGAGGCGGTCCTGCGGCGTGCCGCCGCGGACGAGCGCCTGGCCGATGAACATCGGCAGGCTCGTCGCGATGGCCACGTGCTGGTTGGTGGGCAGGTTCTCCCGGAGGCGCTCCAGGGCCGGCGAGGCCTCGGCCTGCTTGCCCGCCTTCAGCCGCTCGACGGCCTCCGCCAACAGGCCCGTATCGCTGCCCGTCGAGACAACCGCATGGTCGCCCACGACGGCCACGCGGTACACCAGCCCTTCCGGCCCGTAGAGCGACTTCATGCGTTCGCGGAACTCGATGTGCCGCGCGGCTATGCCGAACCGGAGCCGCGGCACGAACCGGGTGACGGGCGCGCCGGCGACGTCCTCCGCATCGGGCACCGACTGGAACCGCATGTAGAGATTCAGTTGGTCGGCCAGAGATTCCCACGCGGCCGCCAGCAGGTCCAGGCTCTTGCGGAACTGCCCGGGGTCCTTCAGTTCCAGGATCGTCAGGCCCGTTTCGCTGCCCATTCCGGGGGCGGCCGGGGCGGAGATGAAGGTCATCTGCGGCCCCAGCGACTCGGCGAACATGCGGACGGCCTCTTCCACCTGCTGCTTGGTGGTCTCGGGCAGAGGCTCGGGCCGCGGCGCCTCGGCCAGGAAGAACCTGGCCGCGCGCAGGACAAGGTCGGTGCGCGCCTGCGGGTCGAGGCGAATCGTGGCCGCGTTCTCAATCGGCCGCCCTGAAGGCAGCGGCAGCGCCGCCGCGCCGGGCGCCTGGGCCGACAGGAACCGGGCCACGCCGCCGCCCTCGGCGAATCGCACGGCCAGGTCGGCCCCCAGGCCGTCGGGGCCGAACTTCACCGACGCCTCCAGCGTCTCCGTCTGGTCGATGAAACTCGCGATGCCGAAGAGGTACGCCGAGAGCATATCCGCGTACGCCAGGGCCTCCGGCTGATGGTACAACTGTGCGCTTGCGGCACGGAACCACGCGGTGATGTCGTCGGAATAGACGGCCCGCAGGCGGCGGACGTCCAGGTAAACCATCGGGCCGGGTCCGGCGGCGCGGGCCCGCGTCTCGTCGGAAAGGGCCGCGGCGATGCCCCCGGATGCGGCCACGGCGTCCATCGTGCGGACGGAACTGGTGACCACGGCGAACCGCCCCCGCCGGGCAACGTAGCGCGCCCCGGCCGTGCCCGTCAGCGCGTACAGGCCGGCCGACATCTCTTCGCCGGCGGTGGACTCAAGGAGCGCCTGCCAGTCGGCCACCGGCAGGACGTACACGCTGTAGCGGTCCTGGAACCTCTTCGGGTCAAGAAAGCCGATGGAAGCGCTGCCGCCGGGGTCGATGCCCTTCTCGATGCCCGTGCGCATGGCCAGGAGGTCTGCGGCGGGGCGGTCGCCGTGGCCGACGGCCAGGCCCGTCTCGCGGCCAAGGCGCTTGAGGTCTTCGTCCAGGCCGCCCAGGCGGGGGATGTGAATGAAGCCGACCGCCTCTTTCGGCACAAGCGCGAGCGACCCGAGGGGGTCGGCCGCCTCGCCCGCGCCCGCCGCCGGCGCGGACGCGGCCGCAACGGGGCCGGCCGTCCCGCCCCCGGCAGCCGGAGCCTGAGCCGCAGCCGCGTCCGGCGCAGGAGGGGCCGCAGCCGACGGAGCCGGCGCCGCGAGCACCCCCGCCGACAGCGCCGCCAGCACGGCTGCCATGAGAACAGCGCGAGTTGCCATCGAGCCTCCCCGTCGGTTGCGCCGCTGCCGCGCGAAGCCACACACATTATCGGCCGCCCGCCGGCGCCGGTTTATTATATCGCCGCGGCGGGCCGAGCGAGGCCGGGCAACCGCAGGAACGGGCAACCGGCAGCAGGAAAAATGCGGGGACAACGCAGTTCATGGCCGGCGGGCGTGATCGAGTCAGTTGCCGGGGCTATTCCACACCTAGATATTTACGAATATGCTTCGCCAGCGCGTTGTCTAATTCCGTGTGGCGGGGCACGGGCTGCCGCATGCCCGTCTTCGGGTTGACGTAGATGTCGTGGCGCGAGCCCCGGCGCAAAAGGGTGCACCCCTCCTGCTCAAGTCGGCGGACAAACTCCTTCCTTTTCATATGGCGATGGCCTTCTCGCGGTGTCTTTCCGGCACCTCGGAAATCGCCATCATCTTGTACGCGTCGCGAAGGTTCTCTTCGAGTTCCTTCAGGGTGCGTCCCTGGGTCATGATCTGGGGATGCTCCTTCAGTTTACCCAGCCAGAACTTCTTCCCCTTCCAGTAAATCATTGTCATTTGGCCGCGCATGGCAACCTCCGCTTGCCTCACTCGCGATGATGATACGCAGAAATCCGCCCAGTAGCAAGCGCATTGTCTTGCGGCGGGCGTGCGTGCCCGCGAGCCCGCTGGCGCGAGTGCCGAAGGCACGATTGAGGGCAGCCACGGGGCGCAAGCCCGTGGAAGTGGATGGTTGAGGCATATCTCCTGTTTTGGCTGTTTAAGCCCCGCCAGGGGCGCGTGAGCGGCGTCTGAAGCGCCCCTGATGGAACTTGGACAAAAAGGAGGGGAAGACACCTGCCGCTGACCCGCGGTTTTTCGGATAGGCCCATCGCTGCCGGTAGCAACGCTACAGTCTCATGAGGACTTCTATTTTGCACCCCCTGCCAGCCGCGAGAAGTTCCGTGCGTGCGCGAGAGGCTGCCCCCTGCAATTAATGTTGGCGGCGATCAAGATCAATGGCACAGGTGGCACGACACGAGGTGGTCGGAGGCGGAGGGCATGGGCAGAAGGAGGGGGACTTCGGCAGGGCAGCGGTCGAAGGCCCAGGGGCAGCGGGGGTGGAAGGGGCAGCCGGGGGGCGGATTGAGGGCGCTCGGCACTTCGCCGCGAGGCACGATGCGATCGCGCGGCCGGTCGGGGCGGGAGCGCGGAATGGCCGACATCAGGCACTTGGTGTACGGGTGCAGCGGGCCGGCATAGAGGCGGTCGGCGGGGGCCTGCTCGACGATGCGCCCCAGGTACATGACGGCCACGTCGTCGGAGATGTGGCTGACGACGGCCAGGTCGTGGGCGATGAAGAGGTACGCCAGGCCGAGTTCGTCCTGGAGGCGGTCCAGGAGGTTCAGGATTTGCGCCTGGATGGACACGTCCAGAGCGCTTATGGGTTCGTCGCAGACGATGAACTTGGGTTCCAGGGCGAGTGCGCGTGCGATGCCTATGCGCTGGCGCTGGCCGCCGGAGAACTCGTGCGGATAGCGGTTGCGGTAGGCGGGGCTGAGGCCGACGTGCTCAAGCAGGCGCGCCACGCGGTCTTCCAGGTCGCGGCCGCGGGCCAGGCGGTGGACCTTGAGGGGCTCGCCGATTATGCCGCCGACGGTCATGCGCGGGTTAAGGCTGCCGTACGGGTCCTGAAAGATTATCTGCATATGTCGGCGCAGGCGGCGGAGGTCGGCGGGCGGCAGGGCGAAGACGTCGCGGCCCTCGAAGCGGACCGCGCCCGCCGTGGCCGGGATGAGCCTGAGGATGGTGCGGCCGGCGGTGGTCTTTCCGCAGCCGGACTCGCCCACGAGGCCCAGGGTGCGCCCGCGGCGCAGGCGCAGCGAGATGCCGTCCACGGCCCGCACGTAACCGACGGTGCGGCCGAGGATGCCGCGGCGCACGGGGAAGTGCGTCCTTAAGTCCCGCACGTCGAGCAGGAGGTCGGCGGGGGGCGCGGCGGCGGGGGCGGACGGCGCGCCGGCCGGAGGCGGGGCGGCGCGGGGGGCGGAATCGGGGGCGTCGGGGGCGGTCATTTGTAGAGGTCCTCCCCGCGCGTGCGCATGTCGGCCGCGCGGTCGGCGTACCAGCATGCGGCGGTGTGGCCGGGGCGCTTTACTTCAAGCGGCGGGCGCTCGGCCGCGCAGCGCTTGCCGTCGGCGAGCGGGCAGCGCGGATGGAAGGGGCATCCCGGCGGAATGGCGAGCGGGCTGGGCACGGTTCCCGGAATGGCGGCAAGGGCCCCGCGGCGCTCCAGGGTGGGGCGGCTGCGGAAGAGGCCCACGGTGTAGGGGTGCAGGGGCGAATCGAAGAGTTCCTGGATATCGGCCTCCTCGACGATTCGCCCGGCGTACATGACGGAGACGTGGTGCGCGATTTCGGCCACGACGCCCAGGTCGTGGGTAATCAGGAGGATGCTCATGCCGATGTCTGCCTGGAGTTCGCGCAGGAGGTCGAGAATCTGGGCCTGGATGGTCACGTCGAGGGCGGTGGTGGGTTCGTCGGCGATGAGGAGTTCCGGGCCGCACACCAGGGACATGGCGATCATCACGCGCTGCCGCATGCCGCCAGACATCTGGTGCGGGTACTCGCGCAGGCGCGACTGGGGGTCGGGTATGCCGACCTTGCGGAGCATGGCGGCGGTCTCGCGCAGGGCGGCCGCGCGGCCGACCTTCTTGTGGAGCGAGACGGCCTCGGCGATCTGGTCGCCCACGGTGAAGACCGGGTTGAGACTGGTCATCGGCTCCTGGAATATCATGGAGATGCGGTTGCCGCGAACCTGGCGCATGTCGGCCTCCGGGAGGAGCAGGAGGTCGCCCTGGCCCATGCGTACGGCCCCGGCGACGATGCGGCCGGGCGGGTCGGGCACGAGGCGCAGGACGGACAGGGCGGTGACGGTCTTGCCGCAGCCCGACTCTCCGACGAGCGCGGCGGTGCGGCCGCGAGGGATGTCGAGGGAGACGTCTTCGACGGCGCGCGAGACGCCTTCGTCGGTGAAGAAGCGGGTGGTCAGACCCTGGACCCGCAAAAGAATGTCATTTGTCATTTGTCACTTGCCACTTGTCACTTGCCACTTGTCACTTGCCACTTGCCACTTCCTGTTCTTGACTTTTCACTTTTCGTTCGCCGTTAAATCTTCAGGCGCGGGTCGATGGCGTCGCGTATGGCCTCGCCGAGGAGGTTATAGACAAGCACGGTGATAAAGATTGCTGCACCTGCGGCGCCCCAGACCCACCAGGTTTCGGCGTGCTGGCGTCCGTCGTTGAGGAGTTCGCCCCAACTGGGTGTGCTGACGAGGCTGAGGAACGCGAGGGTGGCCTCGAGGAACACGGCGCCGGCAATGCCGAACGTTGCGCCGACGAGTATGGGCGCCAGGCCGTTCGGGATGGCGTGGCGCAGGAGGAGCCGCCAGGAGGGTATGCCCAGGGCCCGGGCGGCGGTGACGTAGTCCTCTCCGCGGATGCGCAGGAGTTCCGCCCGCATCAGGCGGTAGAACCCGGTCCAGTTGGTGACCGCCAGGACGCCCACGACGGCCCAGAGGGGCGGGACGCTCGAAGGAATCACCGCCAGGATCATGATAATCAAGATAAGTTGCGGAATAAACATGACGACCTCGACCAGGCGCATCAGCGCGAGGTCGATGCGGCCGCCGAAGTAGCCGCTCACGGACCCCAGGGCCACGCCGATGGCCGAGCCGATGCCGACGGCCACGAAGCCGATGGCCATGGCCGTGCGCGCCCCGTACAGGAGGCGCATCACCAGGTCGGCCCCCAGCCGGTCCGTGCCGAGGGGATGCCGCCGCGAGGGGGGGCGGTCGCGCTCGGCCAGTTCGGCGTAACCCGGCTGCCGCGCGGTGGCAATCAGGGGGAACCAGGCGGCGTCGGCCTCGCTGCGGCGTTCCAGGAAGAAGCCGTATCGCCGCTCCGGCTCGCGGAGGGCCACGAGCGCCCCCGCCAGCAGCAGCCAGGCGGCGCCGTGGATAAGGAGGGCCCGCCCCCACGGGCTGCCTCCGGTGCGTTCGGCCCGCGGCCGCAGGAGGCGCACCGAGAGCGGCAGGGCCAGGCCCAGGACGAACGCGGCAAAAGCCGCGTACTCGCCGTTTGAAAGGTAGCGGAAAATGGGCCAGGAGGCCTTGCCATCCTGGACCCAGCGGACGGGCACCTCGCCCGCGATGAAGGGGGCCATGAGGGCGGCCAGCGCCAGGGCCAGGATTACGCCCAGGCTTATCATCGCGCTGGGGCGCTTCTTGAGTTGGCCCCAGACTATTGCGCCGTAGGTGCGCGGCTTGGCGGTGAGCGCGGCATCGGCGGTCGGGGGGACGCTACTCATAGCGGACCCTCGGGTCGGCCCAGGCGTAAAGCATGTCGCCCACCAGGAGGAACAGGAGCGTCAGGAACCCGTAGAAGAGCGTCTCGGCCATGAGGACGGAAAGGTCGTACGCCTGGGCGGCGCCGTAGAAAAGGAGGCCCGTGCCCTGGATGCTGAAGATGGTTTCCACGATGATGCTTCCGCCCAGAAGTCCGGGCAGCGCAAGCACCATGACGGTGATCATCGGCAGCAGGCTGTTGCGGAGGGCGTGGACGTAAACGACCCTGCGCTCGGGCAGGCCCTTGGCGCGAGCGGTGCGGACGTAGTCGGCCCGAAGGTTCTCAAGAAGGCTTGCCCGGCCGAGTTTCGCCAGGTACGCCAGCCCGCCGTACACCATGCAGGCGACCGGGAGCGCGGCATGCCAGAGAAGGTCCAGCAGGTACGGCCCGTAAGCCATCTTCTCGTAATCCGTGCCGTGCAGGCCGGCCACGGGGAACAGGCCCCATCCGACGCCGCCGCGCGCCAGGAAGGCCAGCAGCAGCGACCCCGCCAGGATGACGGGAATGCTGTAGAGCGCCAGCAGGACGAAGGAAGATGCGCGGTCGAACCAGCGGCCGCGGTGCCTGGCGGCCACAAGGCCCACCGGGATGGCGATCAGGAAGATGAGCGCCTCGGCAATGATATTCAGCGTCACCGTGACGGGAATGCGGTCGGCCATGATCCACAGGGGGTTGCGGCTGCCGCCGGTGCGGAGGTCCTCGACGGCCTGCCAGATGCGTTGGCCGATGGTGAGACGGGTTTCCTCGCGCGCCGGCGGGGCATCTTGCGAGGCTGCGGCGGGGATGGGCGCCGGGGCATCCGCCGGCACTGCACCATCCGCCGCCGGGGCGTCCGCCGGGGCCGGCATATCCGGCGGGCGCAGGCCGAGGTACTTCTCGCCCCACGCCCGCAGCGCAAGCAGGCGGTCAACCACGGGGCTGTTCTTGGGCATCTTGAAGACGATGCTCTCGCCAAAGTCGCCGCGCGCGAGGTGGCCCACCCAGCGGGCGTAGCCGTAGAAGACGTTCATCACCCGCTCGGCCGGGTCGATGAGGCGCTTGCCGAAGGTGTAGCGGTTGGCGCTCCACCACGCGCGCCAGGCAACGGGGTCGGCCGTAAAGTCGCAGCCGGTGGAACACCGAAGGTCCAGGGCCGCCTGGGCGCGCTCGGCCTCGTCGGGGCTGCGAAGGCGGGGGATGAACGGCTCGGCGCTGGCCAGCAGTCGCCGGGCGTCTTCGGTCATCTGGCGGCGAGCGCCGGGGCTGAGGTCGTAGCCAATAACCTTACGGAGTTCATCAGCGGCGGCGGCGCGGGCGGCGGGATCGTCGCCCTCCAGCGATTCCAGGTCGGCGAGGATCTTGCGCACCGCGTCGGCCCAGGCTTCCCAGGGTTCGGGCGCCTGGTTGATGTCGAGGCCGGTGATGCGCTTCAGTTCCGCGGCCGCGCGGGCGCCCAGTTCAACAGGGGGGGCGGGACGCGCCCGTGCTGCGGCGACGCGCGTGAGTTGTGCGGCTGCGCGGACGCGGGCGGCAAGGTCGGGGTTTTCAACGTGCGGCAGGAGCGATTCGGCGTCGTCGCCCCAGAAGTTCAGGTCGTTCAGGCCGAGGCGTTCGCGGATGCGGTCGGCGCTTTCGCGCATGGCCTTCGGGTCGATGTTGCCCGACTGGTTGCGGATCATGGCCTCGATGGGGTCGCCGGGGGCGAGGCGCACTATGCCGTACACCAGGAGGGTCATGCCGACCAGGGTGGGTATCATCAGCAGGAGGCGCTTTATGACGTAGGTTCTCATCGCGCGGCCACC
>VGYT01000052.1 GCA_016872895.1 Planctomycetota bacterium | reverse complement strand
GTGGGGCAAGAACGTCCTGGACTTCACGGCCGACGAGCGGCGGCGCATCGAGCAGCGGCTGGGCGATGCGGGGGTCGGCGTCTCGGCCATCGGGTCGCCCATCGGCAAGGTGCGCATCGACGAATCGTGGCCGGCGCACGTGGAGCGCTTTAAGATCGCTCTCGACGCCGCCGAGTTCTTCGGGGCGCCCTTCATCCGGCTGTTCAGTTACTATCCGCCGCAGGGCGGCCGCATCGGCGACCATCGCCAGGAAGTCATCCGCCGCCTGAACGAGCAGGTGGCGCTGGCCCAGGGCCGCAACGTCCGCCTCCTGCACGAGAACGAGAAGGACATCTACGGCGAGAAGACCGAGGGATGCCTCGACATCGCCCGCAGCGTCCCCGGGATGGACCTCATCTTCGACCCGGCCAACTTCGTGCAGGCGGGCGTGTGGCCGGCCGAGGCGTGGAAGGCGCTGAAGGACCACGTCGTGTACTTTCACATCAAGGACGCGCTGCTGGACGGCGGCAAGGTCGTGCCGCCGGGCGAAGGCGACGGCTGCATCGAGGCCGTTCTTCGCGACGCCATCCTGGTGCGCGGCTACGACGGCTTTGTGTCGCTCGAGCCGCACCTGGCCGCAGCGGGGCAGTTCTCCGGCTTCAGCGGCCCGGACCTCTACACGAAGGCCGCGCAGATGCTGAAGCGGATGCTCGACCGCATCGGGGCGAAGTATCAGTAGGCCGTGACTTGCCGGACGCGGCTGTCGGGCCGCCGCGCCGCAGCCGTTTAGCGCCGGCTCGCGCCATGTGGCACGGCCGGCCTGTCCGGCCCTGGGTAACATCGGCGGCCCCCCGCCACGGCCGGACAAGCCGGCCGTGGCCTGCGTCTTGTGAAACCGCAAAGAACGCAAAGAGCGCAAAGGCGAAGTCTGTTTATAAGACAAAAGCCTCTTTGCGCTCTTTGCGCTCTTTGCGTTCTTTGCGGTTAGAGATGCCCGTGTTTGTCAGGGCGATTGCGCCGGCCGGTTGCTCCGCCGCGCCGCCAGGCGGGCCTTCATCCCCTCCACGAGGTCGTAGTGGACGGCCATCGAGCCGCGGCCCACGCCGAGGTGGATGCGGACGTGCCGGTCGCGCGAGTGCCCCGCCCCCTCGCGGTATCCGTGCCAGTCTGTGCCGCCTGTCTCGACGAGTCCCAGCCGCCGCGAGGCCGCGCGGTAGCGGCGGGCCAGGTTGGCCGTGTGGTCGGGGCTGTGCGTCTCGACGCCGTCAAGGCCGGCCCGCGCGAGGGACTCGATGAACTTGTCGGTCTCGGCGGGCGACCGGTCCAGTTGCCGCGGGTGCGCCAGTACGGCCAGCCCCCCCGCCCCGTGGATGGCGCGGATTGCCTCGGCCGGCCCGACGCGCCGCCGCGCGGCGTACGCCGGCCTGCCGCGCCCCAGGTACCGCTCGAACGCTTCATCCCAGGATTTAACATATCCTTTTTCGATCATAGCCGTGGCGAAGTGGGCGCGCGTCAGCACGCCGCCCTCGGTCCCGGCAGACAGTTCCGCCATTGCCAGCGGCATGCCGAGGCGGCGAAGACGCCGGAGGATGCGCCGGTTGCGGCGGTCGCGGCCCGTCCGGGCCTCGTCCAGCAGCCGCACGAGCGCCCGGTCCGCGGGGTCGATGAAGTAACCGAGGATGTGGCATGCGCCCGGGGAGACCTCGGCCGAAATCTCAACGCCGGGGATAACCTCCAGGCCGAACTCGCGCCCTGCGGCCAACGCTTCCGCCGCGCCCGCCACCGTGTCGTGGTCCGTGATGGCGATGGCCCGCAGGCCCGCCTCGCGGGCATACCGCACCAGGTCGCGCGGGCTCAGCAGCCCGTCGCTTACGCTGGAGTGGACGTGCAGGTCCACCAGGTCGGGTTGCGGCATCTTGCGCAATGGAACCACCGCGGCCGCGCCCCTTCATTCCGCCCGCAGAGAAAAACGCTCGCCGAAACTACGGGTTACACTCGTGCGCGACAGGAGCATCAGTCGTCACGGCTGCCACCGCGCCAGGAGGTCGCGCAGCGGGTCAATGGCCGGGATGTCCCAGAAGATGAGCATCAGGATGACAGCGCCCGCGTGAACGTCGAACGGAATCGTGCCGCGGGGCCATCGCCAGAGCAGAACGGCCGCGAGGCCCTGCGGCTCAATATCGGCGCCGGGCGCGGTTGCCGCGCCCTCCGCCCCTGGTTCGCCTGACCCCGCGGCCGCGGCCTCGGCCGCAGTAACCGCCGCGGCCGCCTGGGCCGCCGCGCACGACCGCCGCGCGTGCCACAGGCGGTGAGCCACGGTCGCCAGCGGCCAGAGGCCCAGTATCCAGACGGCTGTGGTTACGTGGCCGAAGGCGGCGCCCAGGAGGATCGTAACAACGCGCTCGGGCCGCTGCCAGAATCCGCCGCCGCCGCGAGCCCCGGCCGTCTCGGCCCTGGCCCTGATGTAACTTATAAGGTAGGCCCACACGAGGCCCGCACACGCCAGGAAGACGAGGGTCAGGTTCGGCCTCGCGCCGCCGCCCGCGGCGTCGGGCTGCGCGATGAAGTAAAACGCCGGGCCGAGGTAAAGTGCGGCGTCGCCGGCGCGGTCGCAGACGGAATCCAGGACGCCGCCGAATCGCGTCTGGAGGCGCCCGAGTTTCGCCAGTGCCCCGTCCAGCAGGTCGCATGCGCCGGCCGCCGCCAGCAGGACCGCCGACCACGGCCAGCAGGCGCGCCCGAGCGCCAGGGCGGCGCCCGCGCCGGCGGTGAGCAGCATGCCGAGCACGGTAAGCGCGTTTGGCCGGACGCCGAGGCGCAGCAGGCCCCCGGCGGCCCGGTCGCGCAGGAACGAGAAGAAGCGCCCTGCCTGCATCGAGATCATCGGCGGCTCTAGAGATGTTGATTAACGTTTGCTCTTGCCGGCGATGAAGGCCTCGACGGCCTCGCGGGCCTCGGCGTCGCCCATCTGGCGGGGCGGATGCTTCATCAGGTACGCCGACGCGCTCAGGAGCGGCCCGGCCAGGCCGCGGTCGCGGGCGAGGCGGGCCAGGCGCACGGCGTCTATGCCGCAGCCCGCCGAGTTCGGCGAGTCCTCCACGCTCAGACGCAGTTCCAGGTTCAGCGGCACGCCGCCGAAGCCCCGGCCCTCCATCCGAAGGAAGCAGACCTTGTTGTCCTTCTGCCAGGGCACGTAGTCGGCCGGGCCGATGTGCACCTGGTCGTCGGGCAGCCGGCGCTCCAGTTCCGACTGCACCGCCTCGGTCTTGGAGATCTTCTTGGAGCGCAGGCGCTCGCGCGCGAGCATGTTCAGGAAGTCGGTGTTGCCGCCCGTGTTCAACTGGTAGGTGGCGTCGAGGGCCACGCCGCGGTCGCGGAAGAGGCGCGCGAGGGTGCGGTGGACGATCGTGGCGCCCACCTGCGCCTTGATGTCGTCGCCGACGCACGGGATTCCGGCGCGCGTGAAACGCCGCGCCCAGGCAGGGTCGCTCACGATGAAGACGGGGATGCAGTTGACCAGGCTCACGCCGGCGGCCAGGCACGCCTCGGCATACCAGGCGGCGGCCTGCTCGGAGCCGACGGGCAGGTAGTTGACGAGTACCTCGGCCCCGGATTCTCTGAGGGCCGCCGCCACGTCAACGGGGTCCTTGCGGGCAGGGATGAACCGCTGGCCGTCCGGGTACTCGGCCATGTGGTCGGAGCACCCGTCCAGGACGGGGCCCATCTGGACGGTTACGCCCGTGGGGCCGACCTCGCGGCAGAAGATCTTGGTGCAGTTGGGCGGGGCGAAGAGGGCCTTTTCCAGGGGTTGACCTACCTTACGCTTATCTATATCAAAAGCGCAAACGAAGCGGATGTCGCCCGGGCGGTATCCGCCCAGGTAGTCGTGCATCAGGCCGGGCGTTTCGTCCCCGCCGCCCGAGCGGGGCCGCCGGCGATACCAGGCCGCGCCCTGCACGAGGCTCGACGCGCAGTTCCCTACGCCCGCGATCGCCACGCGGATCGGCTTGCCCATGCTCAAAGCCCCTTCACTGCCGAGCCCGTCCCGACGCCGGGCCGGGCGCTTCTATTCGCGGAGCGCTGACAGATACCACCCCGCGCGGCACGGTGTCAACGCAAAACCACCGCGCGCGGCGCGCGAAAGTTGTCCACCGACTTTCCACGACCCGATGCGCAGGTGTGAACAAAAAATTTCTCCGCGCGCCCGCGCGTGGCTAACTGGTTGTGCTGCGGCATCTTGGGAGCGCGCGGCCGCGCGCGGCCGGGTCTTAACAGAGTTTTTTCATTTTGCTTGCGCGGCCGGCGGGCCTACGATACGCGCGTCGAGAGGCGCGAGACGGGCGGCCACGGCGTGGGGCCTGGCCGGGAGTTTTCCGCCTCGATCGCCGGTAACGATTACGCAGCGCCAGGCCGGGGAGTTTTCGTGGCGCCGCTTCATCATACAGAAATCGAGCAGTTCATCGTCCGCCTTCAGGCGATCGTCGGCCCCGAGCGCTGGCGCGTGTGGTTCGACGGCGCCACCGACTTCCACGTGGCCGACGGCGGTCTGACGGTCGGCGTGGCCAACGCCTTCCTGAGCGATTACCTGCGGAACCGCTACGCCGAGCCGCTCGCCCGGGCCGTCCAGGAGGCGTTCGGGCAGCCGCTGGCGGTCTCGTTCCGGGTGCAGCCCGACCTTTTTCGGAAGCGGCGGGCCGAGAACCTGGCGGGCGAGATCGAGGCAATGGAGAAACTCGGGGCACCGCTTCCGCCGCCCGCCCTGAAGCCCGCCGCCAGGCCGGCGCCCGCCCCGGCCGCGCACCCCCGGCCGCTCTTCACGCTCGATAACTTCGTCGTCGGCCCGTGCAACCAGATGGCCTACGCTGCGGCCCGCAGCGCCGCCGCCGGTCCGGGCAAGGAGTTCCACCCGCTTTTCATCCACGGGGCGTGCGGCCTGGGCAAGACGCACCTGCTGCACGGCATCCTGCACGCGCTCGGGCAGCGCGGGGACCTGCGGGTCGTATGCCTCTCGGCCGAGCAGTTCACGAACCGGTACCTGGCAGGCATGCGTACGGGCGGCCTCGACGCCTTCCGCCACCGCTACCGGAACCTCGACGTGCTGGCCATCGACGACGTGCACTTCCTGGCCGGGAAGAACGCCACGCAAGAGGAGTTTCTACATACGTTCAACGAATTCGGCGGGGGCCGGCGGCTGATCATCCTGGCTTCGGACTCGCCGCCGCGAGAGATCCAGGCCATCCAGGAGCGCCTCATCAGCCGCTTCGTCTCCGGCCTGGTCGTCCGCCTCTCCGCGCCCGACGAGGAGACCCGCCGCCGCATCCTCCAGGCCAAGGCCCGCCTCATGGGCCGCGCGATACCCGAGGACATCTGCGCTTTCGTGGCCGCACGCATCCAGGGCTCAGTGCGCGAACTCGAAGGCGCCCTGGCCCGCCTTATCGCCTACGCGTCGCTGCTGAAGGAACCCATCACGGTGGACCTGGCGCGGCAGTCGCTGGCCGATTTCGTTCCGGCCATGCCCAAGCGAACCGCGCTGGCGGCCATCGAGGAAGCCGTGACCCGCTTCTTCGCCGTCAGCGGCGCCGACGTGCGCAGCCGGCGCAAGAGCCGCAGCGTGTCGCTCGCGCGGCAGGTGACGATGGTCCTGGCCCGCGAGATGACCGACCTGAGTTTCTCCGACATCGCGCGGTCCCTGGGCAGCAAGAACCACACGACCGTCCTGGCCGCCTGCCGCAAGTGGCACGACCTCGTGAAGTCCTGCGGCGAGGTGCAGTGGTCCGACCGCACGGGCGCGCGCGCCATGCCCGCCGACGCGCTGCTGGCGAACCTTCGCGACCGCATCCGTGGCTGACACTCACCGCACACCCCCCGCGCGGCGGCCTGACGCCGCACTTCGCCGTTGACGACCCGGCGAAGGATGCGGCACGGCCGGCTTGTCCGGCCGTGCCGCACTACAACAGAGCCGCGACCGTAAGGGAGCGGTGCCGTGGGGCGGCGTGCGCAACTGCACCGCTCCCTTACGGTCGCGGCTCTGATTCGGCGCCGCCAGACGGTTGACACGCGCATCGCCATCGGCGATAGTGGCTCGTATGAACTCGTGGACGCCGGGCCTTCCTCGGCTCATGGGGTCGGACCCGGCGTGCTTCGCAACCAGGGAGCCGCATGCCGCCGCTGTCGCCCGAAGAAGAGAAACAACTCCAGGACGTCCTGGAGAAAGGCGAGACGACCGACGAGGAAGTCCGCGAGGCCCGCCGCCTGCTCGCCCAGGCCCACAAGGTGGGGTGGACGCTCTCGGTGGCCGATGCCCTCCTGCGCGCGGGGGCCGACCTGACCCGCGCCCACCATCACGCGGCGGGCACGCACGGCCGCCAGGAATCCGAGGCGCTACAGATCGACGCCGCCGACCTGCGGCTGCTGGAGAAGATCGGCCGCGGCAGCCAGGCCGTCGTCTACAAGTGCCGCCACGAGCCCACCGGCCGCCTCATGGCCGTCAAGATCCTCGCCGCAAGCGCCGCCCGCGACCCCGACGTGCGGAACCGCTTTATCCGCGAAGGCCGCCAGGCGGCACGCCTGGTGCATCCCAACATCGTCCGCATCTACCAGGTGGCCCCGTTCAAGAACACGTTCTTCATCGCCATGGAGTACGTGGACGGCGGGTCGGTGGCCGAACTGCTGGTCGAGCGTAAGCGATTCGCCCCGGCGGAGGCCGTCAGGATCATCCGCGCCGCCGCCGCCGGCCTGGCATACGCCCACAAACTGGGGTTCATCCACCGCGACATCAAGCCGCAGAACATCCTGCTGACGCAGCGCGGCGATGTCAAGGTGGCCGACATGGGCCTCGCTCGCCGCGCGGGAGACATCGACGCCGCCTTCCAGGAGGTCGGCCGCGCGTACGGCACGCCCTACTACATCTCGCCCGAGCAGGTGCGCGGCGACCCGGACACGGACCACCGGACCGACATCTACTCGCTGGGGGCGACGTTCTACGAGATGCTGGCCGGACGGCCGCCGTTCGTGGCGCCGAATTCGCGGCACATCGTCCAGGTGATGCAGATGCACGTGTACAACGCGGTGCCGGACCCGCGGCAGTTCGCGCCCGACGTGCCGGAATCCCTCTGCCGCATCCTCGCAAAGACCCTCGCCAAGAACCCGAAGGAACGCTTCTCCAGCGCCAATGCGCTGGCCAGGGCCCTCGACCGCACGGGGCTGGCCGGCGATTAGAGGCTGCCAGACGACACGCGCGAGGCACACTGCGCAATGTGGCACCGCCGGCTTTCGGGCTTGAGTTTTCCTTGCCCGTGCTCGCTCATGCGGTCGATAATTCCGGCGGGTGCAGCGTCGCGGAGGCTTCATGGCCCAACTGATTGTCAGCATCTCCGGCATCCGGGGCGTCATCGGCGACGGCCTCGGCCCGCGCGAGGCCGTCCGCTTCGGCCTGGCGTTCGGCACGCACCTGGGGGGCGGCACAGCCGTCCTGGCGCGCGATTCGCGGCCCTCCGGGCCGATGCTGGCCGACGCCTTCCGCGCCGGCCTGGCCGCCGCCGGCTCCCCGGTGGTCGATGCCGGCGTCCTCTCGACGCCCGGGGCCGCGGTGCTCCTGCGCCACCTGGGGGCCGCCGGCGGGGCGGTCATCACCGCCAGTCACAACCCGCTTGCGTGGAACGGCATCAAGTTGATGTCGGCCGCGGGGATGGCCCTGACGCGCGAGCAGGGCCGGCCCGTCCTGGACCTTTACGAGCGGCAGTCGTTCGCCGAAGTGCCGGCGGAGCGCCTGCCCCCGCCGCAGGCCGCTCCCGACGCCGCGCAGATTCACGTCGAGCGCGTCCTTGCCACCGTCGGCGCCGACGCCATCCGCGGTGCGCGCTTCCGCGTGGTCGTTGATGCGGTCAACGGGGCGGGCGGGCGCGAGATGGGCCTCCTGCTGGCTCGCCTAGGCTGCGAGTGCAGCCTGATTCACGGCGACCCGACGGGCCGCTTCGGCCGCCCGCCCGAGCCGGTGCCCGAGAACCTGGCCGACCTCGGCTTCGCGGTGCGCGATCGCCGCGCCGCCGTTGGCTTCGCGCTCGACCCGGACGGCGACCGGCTGTCGCTCGTGGCCGAAAATGGCCGCGCCATCGGCGAGGAATACACGCTGGCCCTTTCCTGCCGCCACCGGCTGACGCAGGCTCGCGGCCCGCTGGCGTGCAACCTTTCCACGTCGCGCATGATGGACGACGTGGCCGCGGAAGCGGGCGTGCCCCTCTACCGCACGCCCGTCGGCGAGGTGAACGTGGCCGAGGCCATCGACAAACAGGGCTGCCTCATCGGCGGCGAAGGCAACGGCGGCGTAATCGACCCGCGCGTCGTGCCCGTGCGCGATGCGCTCGTCGGCGCGGCGCTCATCCTGGAGATGCTGGCCTCGCGCCGGCTCCCCTTGAGCGAATTGGCCGCCGAGTTGCCCGTCTATGCCTTGGTGAAGGACAAAGTTCCCCTTGCGGGCACCTGGCCAAGAAATGCGGCGGCCGTCCTTGAGGCCGCGCGCCGCGGATTCCCCGGCGCACGGGCCGACACGCGCGACGGCCTGCACCTGTCGAGCAGCGAGGGGTGGCTGCACGTCCGGGCGTCGAACACCGAGCCCATCTTGCGCGTCATGGCCGAGGCCGCGGACGAGAAGACGGCCCGCGCCTGGGTGGACGGAATCAAGGCCCTGGCGGGCAAGGCATGACGGCGGGCCGCACGCGGATTTCTCGGGAACCGCCCGCCGCCGCGGGCGTCAGTTATGAGGGAGCGCTTGCGCAAAACGTTTAGCCGTCGCCGGCACGGCGACGGCCGCGGCCGTGCCGGCCGCGGCTAAACGAGCTGTCAGCGCGCTCGCCCCCCGAGGCGGGCGCAGGAAGCGCGCCTGGGCAAGATTTCATTATGCACGGGGGGCTTTATGTCGTACAATAAAGGCGGTGTTCGGACGTTTACCATGTCGGGGACGCCCCCGAAGGGCGACTAAGGAGACTTCACATGAGGCATGTCATGGTTGGCGCGTTGGTCGGCGTGCTGGCCCTCGGGCTGGCCGCAGGCGCGTGGAGCCAGGCCGTTCCGTGGAAAGCAGGGGCCGACAAGCCGGCGGCAGCGACGGAGGTTCAGTCTGAGGGCGCGGCGCCCGCGGCGGCGCCCGACGCGGCCAAGTTGGAGAAGGTGGCCGCGCCGGTCAAGGAAGCCCTCGCGCAGATTGAGAAGGCGCAGAAGACCCTCGACGACGAAATGTCCAAGCCCAACGAAAAGCGCGACGCCAAGAAGATCCTCGGCCTAAGGGAAGGCATCGCCCGGATGTACCTGACGGCTGCCCAGAAGGCCAAGGTGCAGTCGCAGTCGGCGCTCCTGTCGAAGCCGGAGGAACGTCAGGCCCTGCTCGACCAGTACGAGAAGCCGAACCGCGAGAAGGCCATAAGCCTTCTCATGGAACTGGCGAACGAGTCCCTCAGCAAGAACGACTTCGCCGGCGCCGAGGCCCGCGTCAGGCAGATCCTCGTAATCGACCCCAAGAACGCCGAGGCCCTTGAACTCCTCAAGAAGATCGCCGAGGCGAAGGTTGCCGCTGCCAAGGCCGCCAAGCAGGGCGGCGCCGGCAGCGGCGACAGCCTGAAGGACAAGAACCTCGACCCGAACCTGCGCGATTGGTCGCGCACCGGCCGCGGCGCGGACACTGACTACGGCAGAACCGGCAGGACCTGGTAACCCGGCCGAATCGAGCGACTCCGTGGCAACCGGCTGGCGGGCCGGCACGCGCCCCCTGGCAGCCGCATCGGGCTGGAATCTCGTAAGGGCCGAACGGCAACGTTCGGCCCTGCTCTTTTGAGGCATGCGCCCTGGGACTTCATCGCGGCCTGGGTGAAGTTCGCCGCGCCGCCGAAGTTATCGGACCTTTATTGCCTCTCCTCTCGCACCTTCCTACCTTGCCCGCATGAAACTTTGAAGTTGACGGAGTGGCTGCGCCGATACATACTGTGTCAAGATAGGGGAGATAGAGAATCTGCGAAGCGTGGATGCCGCGGGTCTGAGGGGTGCTAGCGAGGGCGAATCATGAAGGACGTTTACTCAACCGGCGAGGCGGCCAAGATATGTCGAGTCAGCCAGCAGACCATCATCCGGTGCTTCGACGCCGGCAAACTCCAGGGCTTCTACGTGCCGGGGTCGCGGTTCCGGCGCGTTCCCCGCGACGCCCTCGTGAAGTTTATGAAGGAAAACAGCATTCCACTGTCCAACCTTGATTCCGGCAAGAAGAAGGTCCTGGTGGTCGATGACGAGGCGGAAATCGTGGAGATGCTGGTCGATTCGCTCCAGCGCGACGGCCGCTTCGAGGTCAAGACCGCTTCCTGCGGCTACGATGCGGGCATCCTGACGCAGCAGTTCCGCCCCGACGTCATCGTCCTAGACTACATGCTCCGCGACATCAACGCCGACGTGGTATGCAAGACCGTCCGCGGCAACCCTGCGCTGGAAGACACCCGCATCATCGTCATCAGCGGCATGGTCGAGGAGGACAAGGTCCAGGGCCTCTACGATCTGGGCGTTCACGCCTTCATGCGCAAGCCGTTCCAGATAGATGAACTCATCAGCAAGATCGTCGAACTTCTGCATATTTAGCGCTCGCCCAGGGGAGTCGCACCATGGCGGCCTCGGGCCTCCAGCGTCGAAAACTCGAAGTCCTCGTCGACGAGGTGGAAAACCTGCCCACCTTGCCCGGCGTGGGCCATCACCTGCTGTCGCTCCTGGGGGACGACCGGCCCAGCCGGCGCGACCTCCAGTTGGTGGTCGAGGCCGACGCCGCGCTGTCGGCCCGGGCCGTGCGCCTGGCGCTTCAGGCCGGGCGGCCCGCCGAGGCCGTCACGAGCATTGACGACGTCTTCGACTCCGTTCCGCTGGGCGCCCTGGTCGCCGACCTGTTGAGCATCGAAACGCTCGACCCGGAGACGGCGGCGGACCTTGCCCTGGCTCGCCTGTGGCGTCACACCCTGGCCTGCGGCATGGCGGCCCAGGTCATCGCCAACCGCCTGGGAACCGTTGCACCTTCGGCCGCGCTGCTGGCCGGCATCCTGCACGACATCGGGCAGATCGCCCTGGCGACCGCCCTGCCCCGCGCTTACAGCCAGGTGCTGGAGCACGCGCAAGCCGCCGGCCTGGACCTGCTGGCGGCCGAGCGGACAATGCTCGGCATCGACCACGCCGTCCTCGGCAAGCGGCTGGCCCGCCGCTGGGGCTTCTCGGAAACGCTTCAGAACGCCATCTGGCTTCATCACCAGTCGCAGATTCCCGCCGAGCGCACGGCGGCCGCCACGCTGATCCAGGTGGTCCGCCTGGCGGACCTGGTTGTGCGGCAGGAAGGCTTCGGCTACCAGCCGTCGGAGCAGATTCACGACCGCGCGGCCGAGGTGGCCGAGCGCCTGGGCCTCTCCAGCGCCAGCGCCCACCAGGTCGGCCGCCAGGTGGTCACGGCCTTCGACCTGAACGCCCAGCCCATCGGCATGGACCGCACGCCGGCGCTGGAAGAGATGTGGTCGGCCGCCGCCGAGGCCCGCGGACGGCTGGGGCGGCTCTTCCGCGCCGAGTCTCGCCATGCCGCGCAGGCCGAGGCACAGGCACGCCGCGCGGACCTGCTGATGAGCCTCAATTCCCGCCTTGCGGCATGCCGGTCAATCCAGGACGTGCTTTCGACCGTGGCCGCCAACGCCCGGGAGGCCCTCGCCGTCTCGGCCGTCGCGCCGTACCTGTTGAGCCGCGACGGCGACTACGTGGAAGGCGTCCTTTGCCCACCGCAGGGCGGCGGCGAGCATTTCATCCATGGACTGAAGAAGGGCGAGGGCGTGGAGGCGCTGTCGGCCGAGCCCGCCCCGACCGCCGCCGGCACGCCCGTCCGCGCCGAGCGCCTTGAGGCGTGGCTGTTTGAGCGCCACGGGGCGCGGCTCGGAAGCGGCCCGTTCTACACCATCTCGATGACCGCGGGCGATGCGCGCGTCGGCGGAGTGGTCTTCTCGCTGCGGCCAGGGTCGGGCGAACTCTCGGCCCAGCAGGCCGGGGAACTGGCCGCGCTGGCCTCCGTGGCCGCCGTTGCGCTCAAGCGTGTCCAGGCCGAGGCCGACCTGCTGGCGCTCTCCGAGGAACTGGCCGAGGTGAACCGCCAACTCCAGGCCGCCGAGCACGACCGGCTCCAGCGCCGCAACGTGGCCTCGCTGGGCGAGATGGCCGCCGGCGCGGCACACGAGATCAACAATCCCCTGGCGATCATCAGCGGCCGCGCCCAGCAGTTGGCGGCCGAGGAGAAGACCCCCGCCCGCCAGGAGATGCTCAAGAGCATCATCCAGCAGGCGGCCCGCATCAGCGACATTATCGCGGACCTGCGCCTGTTCGCCCGCCCGCCCGCCCCGCAACCGGAAGAAGTGGACCCCGCGGCGCTGGCCCGGCAGGTGGCCGAGGAGTTTCTGACCGGGCCGCAGGCGGCCGACTCGCCGCGCATCCGCCTGGAGGCGGCCGAGGCGGCCCCGAAGGTCCGCATCGACCCCGCCCAGGTGGGCGGGGCACTGCGGGAGGTCGTCAGGAACGCCCTGGAGGCCTGCTCCAACGGCCGCGGGGCGAACGTAACCATCGCCGTCCGGTCGGTGGCCGCTCAGGGCGCAGTCCGCCTGATTGTAACCGACGACGGGCCCGGCATGGACCCGCAGGTCCGCGCGCGGGCGTTCGACCCGTTCTTCTGCGGGCGCGACGCCGGACGCCATCGCGGCATGGGCCTGCCGAAGGCGTACCAGGCGGTCCTGGCGAGCGGCGGGCAGATGACGCTGGAATCCGACGCGGGCCGCGGCACGACCGTGCGGATGACGTTCCCGGCCGCCGGGCCGCAGACGTAACGATCATTGAAATGGAAACGGATATTTCCACGGTGAGCGGCGACGCCTTCTCCCTCCCCCCTCGCTCTCGCGGCTAGCCCTCACCGTGGCTTGACGACAACGGAGGCCGAGCGGCCCGCGCGAATGTCGCTCGGCCTCCTTCTCCCGTCGCATGGGGGCCACTCAAGGGCCGCCCCCCGTAACGGAGCGGCGCCCTGGTCGTGGCCGGAAAGGCACGGTATGACAGCGGCCAGCGCGGAAATCATGCGGTCGGACCTGGACGCACGGATACTCATCGTCGACGATGAGCCGGAGATCGCGACGCTGGTGGCCGATGCCCTGCGCGCGGCCGACCCGTCGTGGCAGGTGGAGGCGGAGACCGACCCGCGGCACGCCCTCGCCCGGCTCTCGCAGGACGAGTTCGACTGCCTCGTGACGGACATCATGATGCCCGGCATGGACGGCCTGACCCTCGCCCGCCGCGCAAGAGAGACCAACGACGACATCGCGCTGGTGGCCCTGACGGGCCGCGGCGCGCTTGAGTCCAGCATCGAAGCGCTTCGCCTGGGCTTCACTGATTACTTGCAGAAGCCGTTCGACCTTGAGAGCCTGTCGCGTGCCGTGTGCCGCTCGGTCCGCCGCCGCCGCGACCGCCAGACCTTCGAGGAACGGTTCGCCGAACTGGCCCAGGCCAAGTCGCAGAACGAAGCCATGCAGGCTCAACTGGAGCAGAAACTCCAGATCGCCAGCCACGACCTCGTGCTGTCGAGCAAACGCATTGCCCGCCAGATGGACGACGTGGCGGCCTCGGCGAACGTCGCACGCAGCCTCATGGGCATCATCGAACTGGAAGACCTCCTGGGCCTCTGCGCGGAAATCATCGGCGACCGCGTGCCCTGCCAGTCGAGCACCGTGGCGCTGTACGAGACGCAGGAGGCCGCCGTCGGCCTCATGGTGCGGGCACGGCCGACGTCCGAGGACGCGCCCGCCCTCTGCTGGCTCCGCTCGCCCCTGCGCTACGGCCTGATGTGCCGCGCGGCACAGACGGGCAAGTGCGTGCACGTCGACAACATCGCCGAGAGCGTCCTGGTGCACGCCGACGAGAAGTCCCTCTGGCGCGACGGCCGCCTGCTGGCCGTGCCCATCGCCGTCCAGGGGCAGGCCATCGGCATCTCCGTCCTGCACCGGCCGCCGGAGGGCGAGGACTTCGGCGCCCTGGACATCAAGCACCTGACCGAACTGGCCCGCGTCATGGGACCCGCCATCCTTACGTCCAAGATCCACCATCACCAGCGATGCCAGATATACGCGGCCCTTGAGAGCATCACCGAGGCGATGGAAGACCGCGACCCGTACCTGAAGGGCCACAGCCTGCGCGTCCTGGACTACGCGCAGCAGATGGGCCCCGCGCTGGAACTCTCGCAGCCGCAGATCGGCGCACTCCAGATCTCCGCCCGCCTGCACGACTTGGGCAGGGTCGTCATTCCCGAGTGCGTCGTCAACCACCCGGGCCCGCTCAGCCAGGAACAGTGGGAGACCGTCCGGCGGCACCCGGAGGCCGGGGCGAACTTCCTGAAGGCCCTCGACTTCTTCAATGAGGTCGCGGAGATCGTCCGCGCACACCACGAGTCCTACGACGGCACGGGCTACCCCGACATGAAGGCCGGCGAAGAGATTCCCCTCGTCTCCCGGGTGCTGGCCGTGGCCGACGCCTTCGACGCAATGACCAGCCCCCGACCGTACCGGGCGGCCCTGGGCATCGACGACGCGCTTCAGCAGGTGCGCCGCCTGGCGGGCCAGCAGTTCGACCCGCACATGGCCGAGGCCTTTGCCGCCGTGCCGCGCGACGTCCTTCAGCAAATCCAGGCCCGCGGGCGCTGAGCGCTTGCGCGCTTTGCACGGCCGTTACCGGTGCTCTGCCAGGCGTCAATTGCCTGTTCAAGTCACACCGCCCATCGCTCGCGTTCCTCGTGCCGCAGGGTATAATCGTGTGCGCCCCGTGCACGCGGAAGGCCGACGGAGGCAGGTCCATGGCAGCAGATCGCGCGACCGGCAGCCGCCGCGGGGTTCTCAGGCGGCTCGGCGAGGGCATCCTGAAGGCCCTCGGCCTGTTCGTCCTTCTTGAGCCCATCTGGATGCTCCTGCCCTTCGCGGGGTTCCTGTACGGCTCCGTCCTGCGGATCGAGACGCTGGGGCGCAGCCCCGTCACAGCGCCGCTGACGCACTTCGTGTTCCCCGTGCTGACGCTGGGCTGGGTCGGGCCGGGCCTGGCGGCGGGGGGGCTTATCCTGTTCCTGGCGGGGGCAGCGCAGGTGTACGGCGCGAAACTCCGCCGGTCGGGCCTCGTGACGGGGGGCCTGTACCGCTTTGTGCGCCACCCGCAGTACGCGGCGCTCGCGCTTTTCGGGGCCGGCCTGCTGTTTGTGTGGGGCCGCGCCGTCATGTTTCTCGCGTTCTTTCTCATGATGTTCATATATTACTACCTGGCCAAGCACGAGGAGCGGGCGTGCCTCGACCGCTTCGGCCGGGCGTACGCCGACTACCGCGCGCGGACGTCGTTCGTGATTCCCGGCGACCGGCTGCTGCGGCCGCTCGCCGCCAGGTTGCCGCGAGCAGGGCTGCCGGCGCCCGTGCGGGTGGCCGGGTCGCTGGCCGCCACCCTTGGCCTGTGCCTTGCCCTCATGTGGATCATCACGACCGTCAAGGAATCCTCGCGGGCCGTCCCGTTTCTCTCTGCCGCGGTGCCCCTCGCGGCGGGGGCCGAGGCGGGTCCTTCCCCGGCCGTCGCGGCGGGCGAAGCGGGCGGCCTGAGTTTCGTCCAGGCGGGGCGGCTGGCCGTCGTCCGCGGCCCCTACCGCTCGGCCTGGGCCGCCGGCTTCGCCGAGGAAGTCCTCCTGCGCCTCCGCCGCTCGGAGACGCTCAAGGATTTCCTGGCCTTCCTCGATGAGCCGCAGGGCGACGCGGCAATCGTCTTCTGCGCCCCCGTGGAGCGCCCCGAATCGCCCGGCTCGGCGGGCGACCGCGCGGGCTACCGCGGCCCGGCGCCCGACCCGGCCGGGCCCGACCGTGTGCGGCTGATTATCATGCGGTGCACGCTGGCGCCGGGGGCCGACGCGGCCGACGCCTTCGCCGACAAATCGAACCGGCGCATCCGCGGCGCCTGCATCGCGCCGGTGGACCTGGCGCGGCCGCCGGAGCAGGATTTCGTCGAGGGCAGCCCCACCCGGCCGGGGCCGGGGTTCCCGGGCGAAGAGCGGTGGGACTTCCTCGTGCAGCAGATGGCCGCCCAGGGGGCGCCCCGCGGCGAGAGGCCGGCCATCGTTCCGGGCCGGGCGGCAAGCGCCACGCTCGTTCTCGTCCGTGCCCCCATTCTGCGCACCCGGCTTGAGCCGGAGTTCGCCGCAGACATCCTCGATCGCCTGGCCTGCTCGGCCCGGTTCCGCGACCGCCTTGCCCGCTGCGGCGCCGGGGGCGACGTGGTGGCCGTCGCCTTTCCGCGGCCGGGGCCCGACTGGTACTCGGAGCATCACCGCAAGCCCGAGGTGAGCGTCTTTGTGATTCTCGCGCGGCAGCGCGCGGGCTTGCCGCCGGAGACCCTCTTTCAGTCCGGCGGGCGCCAACTTCTAAGTGCGTTCATCGCTGAAATGGACTTCAAGGTGGACCGGCCGGCGGATGCCGTGCGGGAGACCGTCCCGGTCGGCCCGCGCCGCGACCTGGAGGAACGCTGGAGGTTCTTCCTGAGCGGCGTGGGCGGCGGCTTCTGAGGCTTTTCACGGCGCCTCGCGGCCGCGCGCTTGACTTTCACGCCGCCGCACACTCTAATCCATGATGAAGCGCCGGCGCCGTAAGGATTCAGTTACGGGTGCCGCTACCATGGGGGGTGGCACGGCCGGCTTGCCCGGCCGTGGCGGATCCGCCGCAGATTCCCACGGCCGGGCAAGCCGGCCGTGCCACATCCGCAAGAGCAGGCCGGGGCAACGCCCCGGCCTGCGCGGGCAAAAGGACCTGATGGAGACTCGCGTCTTAACGGCGACTGACCCGCTGCGCGACGAGGCGGCGGTGCGCGAGGCCGCCCAGGCCATCGCCGCAGGGAAACTGGTCGTGTTCCCGACCGAGACGGTTTACGGCATCGCCGCCGCCGCCACCAGCGCCGACGCCGTGGCCGCGCTGTCGGCCCTCAAGAACCGTCCGCCCGACAAGCCGTTCACGCTTCACCTGGGCTCAAGCGCGGAGGCCGCGCGGTACGCCGGGCCGCTCTCCGCGCTGGCGCAGCGGCTGGTGAGCAAGGCGTGGCCCGGGCCGCTGACGCTGGTCGTGCCGGACCGCCGCCCCCGCCGCGGCGAACCGGCCGGCCTCGTCGAAGACGCCATCTACTGCCGCGGAACGGTGGGCCTGCGGTGCCCGGCTCACGCGGTGGGCAGGGCGATCCTGCGTGCGGCGGGCGTGCCCGTCGTCGGGTCAAGCGCGAACCTGGGCGGGCGCGACGCGCCCCGCCGCGCCGACGAGGCGCTGGCCTCTCTTGCGGGCAAGGTGCCGCTGGTCATCGACTCCGGCCCGACGCAGTACGCGCGGGCATCCACGGTCGTCCGCATCCGCGAGGACGAAACGTACGAGGTCCTGCGCGAGGAGGCCGTCACGGCCCGGCGGCTGGCCCGCCTGGCCCGGACGCGCATCCTCTTCGTCTGCACCGGCAACATCTGCCGCAGCCCGATGGCCGCAGGCATCGCCGCTCGCACCCTGGCGGACCGCTTCGGATGCGACCCGGCAATGCTGCCGGGCCACGGCATAGACGTCCAGAGCGCCGGCACGGGCGCCGCCGCGGGCTTTCCGGCCAGCGACCATGCGATTCTGGCGATGCAGGAGCGCGGCATAGACATCGCCCTCCACCAGAGCAGGCCAATCACGGTTGACGCCATCCTGGCGGCCGACTATATTTGGGTGATGACGCGGGGCCACCTTGAGGCAGTCCGGCAGATGGCGCCGGAGGCGGCGGGGCGCATCGCCCTGCTCGACCCGGCGGGCGAGGACGTGGCCGACCCGATCGGCGGCGACCTCGAAGCGTACCGGGCATGCGCCCGCCGCCTGGAGAAGGCCGTTGCGGCCCGACTGACGGAGACGCCCCTGTGAAGATCGTCCTCGGGAGCGACCATCGCGGCTACGCCACAAAGGAGCGCCTGAAGTCTTACCTCGGCGAACTTGGCCACCAGGTCATCGACTGCGGCACGCAGTCCGACGACTCGACCGATTACCCGGACTACGCCGTCCCGGCGTGCCTGAAGGTCGCCCGGCAGGAGGCGAACCGGGGAATCCTCTTGTGCGGGTCGGGCATCGGCATGACGATCACGGCCAACAAGGTGGCGGGCATACGCGCGGCACTCTGCCACGACGAACTGACGGCCGAGATGAGCCGCCGGCACAACGATGCGAACGTCCTGTGCCTGGCGGCCGACCTCCTGGGCGAGGAACTCATCCGGCGCATGGTCGACGTCTGGCTGACCACGCCGTTCGACGGCGGCCGCCACGCACGCCGCGTCAGGAAAATGATGGCCGCCGAGCAATACCTCTTGCCGGCCGCCGAGACGGTCCCCGGAGAGGGCGCCCTCCCCCCGCCCGCCAAGGCGAAGCCGGGGAAGCCCAAGTAGTGGGCACTGTCAGATTGTGCTTGCAACTACAAGGCACAAGAATGCGCAGGCGCACCGAAAACATGTCCTGCCCGCGGGCGCGGGCTGTCACACCTACGAAGAAAGGGGCCAATTTCGCACAACGACTAGTGTCACTTGTATCGGAGCCTGTTTTCATATCATTTCAGCATATGCTGAGCGAGCCCAATGTATTTAATATCCTAGGCCGAACTCACTACGAACGCTGGCACTCCTGTTTTTGGGGATGGCTTCTGGACGCAAGCGGCTCTCACCTAGTTAACGATTACACGCTTATTCGATTTCTTTTTCTTCTCCTTGATGAGCGATGCCTGAAGCCCAGTCACCACAATAAACTTGGCCTGTGGCAGGTTTTGCCCACAATTCAGTTCACCGAGGTGGAGGTAACACCTAACGAGTACTCATCCAGCGAAGTGGGCGTGAGGGGAGTTGGCAGGTTCGATGTGTACATTACTGCACGGTACACTGACGGCAAAGGACTCAACACGCGGCTTAACGCAATTATCGAACTGAAGATTGATAGCCCGCCCGATGCGGAGCAGAGCAGGAAGTACGCGGACTGGCTCCTGCAAAATCACCCGGATGATATGAATCTCCTTGTGTACATCGCGCCGAAACTTTCGGCTCATTCTTCTTCAACCGCACAAGACGGCCGCTGGCATTGCCTCGACTACCAACTTCTGAACGACAAGTTGCTGCTCCCTTTGCTGGATCATCCCCAACTTAACAGTAAAGTTCGCCCATTCATTGTGCAGTACATGAAGAACTTAAAAAACAGATACAAGGGGATCAAAATGGCCATCACGGACGAAGAAACGCGAATGGCGGTAATACTATATGAGAAGTACAGCGACGTTTTCGACTCGATATACGATGCGCTCGTGGCAACAGGGAAAATCGAATATACGACATCTGAGATTGTGCCAGGCAGGCGGCGCCAATCCGGGCGGATTGCCGTCAAGATCAACGGAAAAGTGTTTTGCGGAGATACGCTCAGACACCTAATGGAGAAGATATTGCGTTACTTGGTGGATGGCGGGCTAGTGCTGAAGTTGGCGCTACCCTGGGCAACCAGCGCCCAGCGGTTCGTGATAACGGACGCAGAGCCGCCCAGGCACCCAAACGGAAAGGACTTTTTCTATCCCATCAGGTACAGAGGATACGTCATGGAGTCTCACTATTCAAGGGAGCGGGGTATTCAGGTCCTGGCGGGCCTATGCCACAATCTGGGAGTTACCTTCGAGCGTATAGAGACATAATATGGTGAGGCCATGAGAAGGGATCGCGTGCTGTACTCTATCTGCGTCGAGGATGTCCAAGAGATCGCGCGGGAAGAACTGGGCCGCCCTTTGAGCGATTTCCAGCTCAGGACGGTCGAGCGCAAGATCGGGGACTACATAGATTGGCAAGGGGCCGTTGCTTGCCTGCTGGGGGACATCATTGCGCAGAGGCTTCCGCAACAAGATGACTAAGGCCTTATTGCGTTCGAAGTTTAATTCGGGCGAAAAGCCGGCGGCCGACCCTAAGAGCGCCTAACAAAATGACTTCAGCCGACGGGCCAAGGTGGCCGATGTCCGAGGCAGGTGAAAGTCCAGTGCTTCGGAGCGCGCCATGGCCAAGCCCTTGTTGAGCGACGCTTT
>VGYT01000051.1 GCA_016872895.1 Planctomycetota bacterium | reverse complement strand
CCTGGAGCCGGAGGGCCGCGGCACGCACGTCGTCTATTGCAACGGCATATCAACAAGTCTTCCGGAAGATGTGCAGGGCGACGTGGTGCGCGGCATACCGGGGCTGGAGCGTGCGGCCATTCTCCGTTACGGTTACGCCATCGAGTACGATTTCGTCCCGCCGCAGCAGACGCAGGCCACGCTGGAATCGAAGGCCGTCGGCGGCCTGTACCTGGCGGGCCAGATAAACGGCACGAGCGGCTACGAGGAGGCGGCCGGGCAGGGCCTCCTGGCCGGCATCAACGCCGCGCGGGCCCTGGCGGGGCGCCCGCCCGTGGTCCTCCGCCGCGACCAGGCATACATCGGCGTCCTCATCGACGACCTCGTCACGAAGGGCGCCGAGGAACCTTACCGCATGTTCACCAGCCTGGCGGAGTACCGGCTCATCCTCAGGCACGACAACGCCGACCGGCGCCTGACGCCCATCGGCCGCGAGGTCGGCCTGGTGCCGGATGGGGCCTGGCGGCGCTTCCAGGAGAAGGAACAGCAGATTAGCGGGGTGCAGACTGTCATCGCCCGCACGCGCCGCGGCGGCCGCACCCTGGAGGGCATCCTTCGGCGGCCCGGCGTCACATGGCAGCGTCTGGTGGCCGAGGTGCCCGGCCTTGCGGACCTTGCCGCGCCGCCGGAAGCGTGGGAACAGGTCCAGATCGACGCCAAGTACGCCGGCTACCTGGTGCGCCAGCAGAGGCAGGTAGATCGTTCGCGGCGGATGGAGGAGCGGCCGATTCCGCCGGACCTCGATTACGGGGCCGTGCCGCATCTGCGGGCCGAGGCCCGCGAAAAACTCTCGCGCGTGCGGCCGCGATCTCTCGGCCAGGCGGCCCGCATCGCCGGCATCGGCCCGTCCGACCTGACGGTGCTGATGATTCACCTCGCCCGGTGAGGCGGGCGCTCGGAAAGTCTGAAGCGTCGCCGGGTTTCGGCCGATATCACCTGTGCACCCGCAGCGCAGCCGGTTGCTGCGCCGCGAAAGGCCTACCCCTGCCGGATGAGGCGCCGATGCTCAGGGTCCACGAGCGCCGCCGCCACGCGCGCGAGGTCCTGACGTGCCCCGCGCTCCTGCGCGACAAGACTGGCCGGGTCCTGTTCCGCGGCCGTGCCGCCGACGTGGCCCCCGGCGGCATACGCATCGTCGGAAGGGGCGGCCTGCCCCTTCACGAGGGCCAGGCTGTGTGGGTTGAACTCAGCCTGCCGAGCCTGCGATCCACCGGGCCGCGCACTCGCACCGTCAAGATGAGCGGCGAGGTCCGCCGCATCAACGTCATGGGCGAGTGGCGAAGCGTCATCGTCATCATCTTCGACAGCGAGTTCAGCCGCCAACTCCTCGACCCCACGCTGTAGTCGTCTATATCCGCCCCGCCAGGCGCAGGACCGCCTGGAGGAGGACGGCGGCCCCGGCGGCTGCCACGAGAAAGATGCTGATGGGTTGATAGCCTTCCGTTTCCGCCCGGCGCACGATCTCGGCCAGCGCGTCCGGCGCCGCGGCCGGCTCCAGCAGCCTTCCGCTGCCCGCGCGGGCGATTGCCTCCAGGTGCGCCCGGTCAACGCCCAGCCGCTCGTACTCCGGCGGCGGCAGGCCCGGCACGGGCAGCCGGGCGGCCCCCTGCGCGTCGGCATCCGGCTGCTGACCTGCGGCCCGGCGGTGCACAACCGCCAGGGCCGCGCCGCTGCCAAGCGAGCCGACCTTCGCCTCGTGAACGCCGGGCGCCACGTGCTCAAGGGTTACCTGGCGCGCCGCGGCCGCGCCCTCGTCAAACACCGCCGCGACGAAGGTTGCGGGCGGCTTCGCCAGCGCGCCGGCGCGCTGCTCCGCGCGGACCCACCAGGCCCCGTCGCGAGCCTCCAGCCGCGCCGACCAGTCCTCCGGCGACTGCTCTTGCCGAAGCCACTCCACGACGGCCGCCAGGTATGCGCCGAGGGCGCCGTCCTGCTGCCACGCGGCCGGGGGCTGGCCGACGGGCCACGGCATGGCCGCCGCCCGGCCGAGGCCCTTCCGCCAGGCGGCCAGGAGCGGCAGGGGCGACGGGTCGCCGCCGCCCGTCGCGCTGGCCTGCCAGAGCACATCGGCTGCGGGCTTCGGCTGCGTCGGATTGACGGCATTCACGGCGGGCAGCGGCGGCCCGGGCTGCCGCCACACGGGCCCGGCGTGGCGCCACTGCGCCGGCCGCGCCCCCGGCGTAAGCCCCTCGCCGCGAGCCTGGGCCATGTCGCCGAGGAACGTCTCGCGGAGGATCTGGCGTGCGGCCCCCGTCACGTGGTACAGGCGGCCGCCGGCATCGCGGGCGAGGCGCCCGAGGCGCTCGCGGTCGGCGTCGGGGCCGGTCGCGACGGCGGAAAGAGTCGCGCCGGTGCGGCGGCAGGCGTCGGCCAGTCGCGGCACGTCGAAGTCCTCGCTTCGGCCGTCCGAGAGAAGAAGGACGTGGCGCACTGTGTCGGCGGCGGGCGGAGCGCCTGGGCCAAAAAGGCCCAGGGCCGCCAGGGCGGCCGGCGTGATGCGCGTTCCGCCACCTGCCTCGATTGAAACGAGCGCCTGCCGCAGACGCTCCCACTCCGACGCCGCCAGCAGTGGGGCCGCGACGCGAGGCTCTCCGGCGAACGCCACCACGGCCACGCGGTCCTGCGGGCCGAGGGCCGAGCCGAGGTCCAGGACTGCCGACTTGGCGTGCACCAGTTTCGTGAAGCCCTCCGCCACCTCGTTCATTGAGCCGCTGGAGTCGATGACGAAGACGACATCCATCGCCGGGCGGCGGCCGACGCGGCTGGAGACGGGCAGCAGGTCCTCCAGCGGCGAGTCGGCGTAGCCGCCCGCTCCGAAGGCCGCGTCGCCCCCTAGCGCGAGGAAGCCCAGCCCGCCGTCGGCCACGCGCGCGGCCAGGCGCTGGAGCACGTCGGGCGGCAGCGACCACGCCGCGACGTTGTCGAGGACGGCGACCGCCTCGGCGGCCGAGGGTCCGGCGAAGCGGGCCGCGGGCACCGCATGCAGCCGCACGTGCGCCGGCGCCGCGGCGAGCAGCGCTTCCATCGCTGCCCCCGGCGCATCGCCGCCGTGGATGTAAAGCACGTCGTATCCCCTGCCGACCTGGACCATGCACGAGGCGCGGTTGTTCTCGGGCCACTCATCGGCCGCGCTCAGCACGTGCGCGTGGTAAAGATACAGGCCCGGGGCAGGGGGCGCGTCCTGGAAGAGCACGGCCGCCCCGGCGGCGGGGTCAACCTGCACGTCGCGCGTCTGCGAGGCGGGGGCGGGGGAAGGCCCCGCGGCGCGCTCGAGGCGCACTGTCGCCGCCGCCGGGACTGTTGAGGCGAGGCGGACCTCGATGGCGACCGGCTTATCCGTCGCGGGCGCCGCGGTGGCGGAGATGCCGGCGATGCGCACGTCTCGCGGCTGTAATCGCGGCGCGGCGGTGAAGATTCGCGTGCCGCGCGCTGCCAGCCCTTGCGCGGCACGGATGGCGTTGCCGCGCGTCTCGCGTCCGTCGGAGTAGAGGAGGATGATGCCGCGGCCTCCGGGCAGGGCGGCCCCGGCGTGCAGGAGTGCGGCGTGGATATCCGTATCGGCCGCATCGCGCAGGCGGGCGGGCGGCGCCAGCGCCGCGCTCGTAAGACGGCGCTGCGCCCCCGCGGCGCCGGGGACAGGCGCGGCGTGCGTCTCGGCGGCGCCGCTGAAGAAGACAAGCCCTGCCCGGCCGGGCGGCAGGGCATCGGCAAAAGGCGCGAGGTCTTTGCCCGCAGCGTCCTCAGCCCGGTGGGCCGCCACGCTGGGCGAGACGTCCTGGAGGATGACGACGGGGCAGCGGCCCTCCTGCGATACGCGGACGCTCGGCCCGGCAATCGCAAGCGCCAGCATGCCCGCCGCCACGCAGCCGAGGACCGCGCGCCAGGCGGCGCCCGCGCGCCGGGGCCCGCGCCCGAGCGCTGCGTACAGTATGATGCCCCACGCAGCGGGCGCCGCCAGGAGCGACCACGGGATGGCGAACCGGACCGCTTCCATGACGGAGATTAGAAAGTGAAAGGTGGAAAGTGAAAAGTGAAAAGTGAAATCAATCTATCCACTGAAAGTTCATGACCCGCGGATGGGAGTAGGCGCCGGCGGTGTCGTTCTTCGTGGGCGAGAACGCCAGCGTGGGCGAGCGGTCCACGAGGGCCCAGAACCGCCGGGTCTTCATGATGCGGCGAGGAGTCGCTCCGGCAGTCGCAGGGGGCTCCACATGCTGGACGGTGCCGTAGATGGAGAACGTGTCGCTGCGGACCGAGGCGATGTTTGAGACGCGCGTGAAGTACAGGTCCCTGAGTTCCAGCGGCCCCTTGGCGTCGCTCTGGGTGGGGCCCGGCGCCGCGCTGACCTGGTTGACCAACTGGGCGATGCTCTTGATGGGGGTGGTGTTGCTTGCGCCGCGAAGGTTCTTGACTGCGTCCTTGATGGCCCCGCCTGACTGGAGGCCCGTGTCGATGGCCTCCAGGGTCTTGTCGGTGGCGGTGTTGAGGTTGATTCTGCCGGCGACGCGAAGTTCCGGGCCGCAGAAGCGGCCCTTCGACTCGCCCTCGGCGCCGATGTCTGCGATCTTACCTGCGGCGGCAGGAGTTTCGTCTTGGGTGCCATCGCCGTCGTTGTCGGCCATGTCGGCCCACGGGCCGCCGACGCAGAGGACGTCGGCGGCGTTCATGCGGCAGAACTGTGTCGAGATGTCCCAGGGGGCCGTCGTGTCTTTCCAGTTGAACTTGATGTTGGCCTCCTTCGCGGCGTCAACGGTGATCCTGGATATCCTGTCCACCCAGGGCCAGAAGTTTGCGGCATCCGTGTCGTCCTTCGGGCAGAGGACCTGGTTCAGGTCGCCCACGCGCAGGAAGGCCTTGAAGTTCGTGTTGTTGTCCTTGTCTTTGCCCCATGGCGGGAGCGGCCCCTTTGTCTTAGGGTCGTAATCGAGTTTCACGCACTGGGGGAATCGGATAGGTATGCCGTCGCCCGCTGCAACGGTCGGGTGGCCGGCCAGGCTGCTCCAGTTGCCCTCGGTGCCGGTCTGCCACTTCTTGACGTAAAGCACGGTGACGGAATCCTCGTCACTTTCGTCGCCGCGTTTCTGGTCATAGACGCTCACCGGCCGCTGGCAATAGCCGCCGGTGCCCGTCAGGTCGCCGAGGGCAACGGTGCACTGGTCCAGGGTCGGGTGGCTGCTGCGCTTCAGTACGACGGACTCGAAGGTGCTGCCGGTCTTGACCGAGATGGACTTAAGGGTCGTCTCCCACGTGGAGCGGTTCGCCACGGTGTTTGCCGTGCCCACGGTGGTCGACACCGGGACCGTCTGCGATCCGGAGAACGTGGCGTCGATGCCGTGGCCCGTGGTGTCGATGGAGCCGTCGGCGTCGCCGGCGTAGTCGCCGCGCCAGGGGTTGTAAACCTGCACGCGGACTTGCCAAGTGTCGTTTGGGTTGCCCACCGTAGTCTTGGCCACCTTGACCTTGGTCATGATGATCTGGCGGTGTGCCCCCGTCTTGCCCAGGGTGCTGGTCTTGTAGAACGGCGTGCCGGTAACCCTGCCGCGAAAGGCCACGAAGTTGGCCATGAACTGTTTGAAGGCTTCCGTGGTGGTGCTGAACGCGCGGGCCTCCTGCAAGGTCGTTACGAGGACCGCTTCGTCTTCCAGGTTGATGTCGCGCTTGCGATTGCCGACGTGGCCGCCCACGACGATGTTGGTCGGGGTGGTCGCGTCGAGGGGGTGCGGACGGACCTCGCTCGTCCAGCCTTGCGTGGTCAGGTTCAGGCGGTTCTCCCAGGCGGTCTGCGTGCCCGAAGAGGGCGAGCGCGTAAGGCCCGCCCCGGCGAAGTATTCAAGGCGCGTGGTGGCGTAGGTGCCCGTGAGGCGCCTGAGTTCAAACTCCTCGTCCAGGGTGTATGGGCGGGCGCTGTAGGCGGCCGGGTTCTGGATGAGCGTCTCGCCGGTCGCCTGGATGCAAGGCCCTGAGGCCTCGGACCAGCGGCCGGGCGTCGTGCCGTCGCCCCCCACCAGCCTGGCGATGTCGATGTTGAGGCCCGTGAAGATGGGCGAGACGTCGCTCAGGAAGCCGCCGTATCCCCGGCCGCTGCGGTACGTCCACTTGCTGCTGTCGGCGTTGCCGTGGGCGTTCAGGTTCACCAGGGCGCAGTGGTCCTGCACGGTGACGCTGGTGCGGATGACGCCGTACTCGTACGGAAAGGCCAGGTCGGGTATCCAGAGGCCGTTGGCGGGGTTGTTCCACTTGACCTGGCTGCCGGAGAAGGGGATGCCGAGGTTATTGGGATGGCCGTCGAGGTCGCCGCTGCCGCTGGTCACGGTGCTGCCGCCGAAGTTGCTCAGGTTGTAAAGCGTGACGGTCGACGCCGTCTTGAACGAGTAGGTTGCGCCGGTAGGGGGCGCGCTTCCGACCCAGTTGGTGGCCAGCCAGGCGTCGGGCGTGTTGGCGGTAGGGGCAGCCGAATCGGGAAAGTCGTAAGGCTCGGTTCCCAGGAGGCCCGTAAGGAGCCGGCCGGTGTACATCCGGTACGTTGTGGCGCTTGTGCCGGAGGTGGAGTCGAACTCCCAGACGTCCTGGACGAGTGCGTGGCAGACGTAGTCGATGGCGCCGTCGGCCGCGAGGTCGAACTGTGCCTGGAGGGCGAAGTTGGCGGCCGTGCTGGAGTCGATGTTGCTCATCGTGACGAAGGTGATTCCCACGACCGCCAGGATGGCCAGCAGGCCGAGGACCACAATCAGAACCGAGCCGCGTGAAGTCATGGGTTTTCCCCTTGATGTATCGCGTCACGACTGCGCTAAGGAATGACCAATGCCCAACGCCGCGCCGCTGCTTGGGCCTTGCCGTTTGGTTTGCGTTTCATTGGACATTGGTGCTTGGTCATTGGTCATTTTTTCCCCTACGGGTCTCCTATCCAGAAAACTTCCTGTACGGCGAAGCCTTCGAAGCGGCTGGAGAGGCCGACGGCGGGCGTCTTGTCGCCCGGGTCGTGCACGGCCACGGTCACGCGGATGGCACGCGGGCAGATTGCGGTAGCCGTGCTGCCGACCCCCGGCTTGATTGTCATGTCCTGGCGCTTCCAGGAGAAAACGCTGCCTGACAAATCCAGGACCTCGACGTAAAACTCGCTGGCGCACGAGGCGGCCACCCGCCGCAGCGACCACGAATTCAGCGGCGCCCCGACGGCCGTGACGGGCCAGACCCGCACGGGCGACACGAGGCCCCCGCTGCTGCCGCCGTCGGAGGTAGACATGCGATCCTTCGGCGAGGTCCCGACCGTCTCGGTCAGGAGGGCGGCCTTGGAGCGGACGTCGGAATCCGAGCCGGTGCCGGACCAGGCGCCGCCCCAGGAGTCGCCGCCGCGGAACACCCACACGCCTCGGCCCAGCAGGCTGCGGCGCTGGTCCACCTGGGGGGCCGACATGCCCGAGCCTATCCTCAGCCGCGCATCGGGCGTCTTCACGTTTGAGGAATACACCACCTCTGCGCCTGCGGCCGTCTCGGCATTGGCGGAGCGGTCGTCCGTCCGCTTCTCCCAGAACGAGCCCGCGGTGGTCATCGCCAGCAGGTCGTTGCAGTAGAACTTCATGTTACCCTGGGTATCCGTATCCCAGAACCAGTTCTGGCCGCCCAGGGGACTTTTAGTGGGTGCCGGGCGGGTGAACGTTCCGGGGGTCAGAGCGAACGAGCCGTCAGTGTTCTGTGTCTGTTTCAGGTCCGCTTTCCGGATGAACAGGTATCCCGTGCGGTCCAGGCCGCGGATGTCGCGGTGGAGCGTGTCCATAAGGGCCCGCTGTTGCTCCAGGGCGAAGGTCATGCCCTGGGCTTGGGCCGCCGTGTCGGTGATGAATGCGAAGATCTGGACCACCCCGAGCATCATGACGGTCATCAGGCTCGTGGCGGTCACGAGTTCCACCAAGGTGAAGCCCCGCCTTGGCGGGGTCCGGCCGACAGCGGAGTTGATGGCAGGTGGCACGGTTAGTCTCCGATAATCGTATGGTACGCTGCCACGGCGCCCGGCATGACGTACCAGATCTTCTCGGTCGTCGTGGTCAGGACGGGGGCGGTAGTCGGCGGGCTGGCGATAAGGGGCGTGCCGGTCGGGGCGCCGACTTCGCTCGAAGAGGCCGCCGGCGCCGCCAGGATGATCTGTGCGGTTGCCTGCGGGTTGCGCACGTACTCGATGAGGTGGGCCTCGCCCGCGTTCTTGGACCGGTTCAGGATGTAAGTGCCCGCCCCCATCGTCTTGCTCTGGACGTCCATCGACCAGTGCTTCGTCCGGACCGGGTCCGTACCGCGGGACTTGAAGACCACGATGGTCACCCGCCACGGACCCTGCGGGTTGCCCGCACCGGACGTGGCGCCCGCGTTGGGGCGGCTGGGGGAGGCCCCGGAGCATAGGTTGTTGACCAGCGGCGTGACGTAAACGACCGGCACGTAGTTGCCGGCGTTCCAGAGGGGCCAGTAGGGGAGCGTGTTGCCGCTGGTGGCCTTGCTGGCGGTGTCGTAGACGCGGCCCTGCTCGTAAAGGAACGACTGGGGGTTGTACTCGCGCATCTCCTTTGTGACGATGGCCGTGCCCGTCATGGGCCACTTGCTGCCGGGCGTGTAACTGGGGAACTGGGTCGCGTTATCGTACTCGGCGGGCCTGTCGCGGGTGGTGGCATCGTTGCGCTTGGCGGCGTCGAGGAAGTACGCGCGGCATTCGTCCATGACCTTGAATCGCGTGGCCCGCATGGTGGCGGCCGCGCTGCGGGCACACAGGGCGGCCATCGTGGAATCGCGGCCCCGGCGGCTCTGGTCCACCGCCACGGGGAACACCGACGCCACCATCGTCATGCCGACGCCCAGGATGCCCACGGCCATGAGGATCTCCGTGAGCGAAAAGCCGCGCCCCGTCCGAATTCGCCTCATGGGACCTTGCTCCTTCCAGATGCCCGCGGTTACCGCCCGGTCCGTCTGCATTATAGCGACCGGCGGCGGGGTCAACAAGTTGAATGGCGGGAGAACGGTAATCCCCCCGTGGGGAGGGTGGCAGGCCCACGCCGCTGTTGCCGCAGGCATGAGAGAACCGTGGGGGTACAGTCTGCCTACGCATACGCCCGCGTAGGCGCGTCGCCCGGCAGCGACGTTTCACTCCGCGCAAGAACCGCCCTGCCGCGCGAAGTGTCCTGAACACCAAGTGTCCGAAGCGGCAAACACGCGGGCCTGCGGAAGTTTTGCTGAGCGCAGGCGCCTGTCAAGGCCGATGTTTTCAGCGGCACATGCGGGGGCAAGACGGGGAGACTGCATGGTCACGGTGGCTGTAATCGGCGCCGGCGGATGGGGCAAGAACCACATCCGCAACTTCGGCGAAATCCAGTCCTGCCGCCTGAAGGCCGTCTGCGACCTTAACGAGAAGGCCCTGGCGGCCGCGAAGGCGTCGTATAAGAACGTCGAGACGACCACCAGCGCCGCCGCGGTCTTCGGCGACCGCCAGATCGAGGCCGTCATCATCGCCACCGACGCCCCCAGCCATTACCGCCTGGCCTGCGATGCCTTGGCCGCCGGCAAGCACGTCATGGTCGAGAAGCCGATGACCCTCTCGCCGGCCGACGCCGAGGACCTGGTGAAGCGGGCCGACGCCGCCGGCCGCATCCTCATGGTCGGCCACCTGCTGGAGTACCACCCCTGCGTCCTGATGCTCAAGGACCTGGTGGACAAGGGCCGCCTGGGCGACCTCCGGTACATGTACTGCCAGCGCGTGAACCTGGGCGTGGTCCGCAAGGACGAAAACGCCTGGTGGAGCCTGGCCCCGCACGACGTTTCGATCGTCCTTTTCGTGTTCCAGGCCGAGCCGGTCACGGTGACCGCCCAGGGGCAGGCGTACCTCCAGAAGGGCGTGGAGGACGTGGTCTTTGCGCAACTGAAGTTCGCCGACGGGCGCATGGCGCACATCCACGTCTCGTGGTTCGACCCGCACAAGATCCGCAAGGTCACCCTGGTAGGCGCCGAGCGGATGGCGACGTTCGACGATATGGACGCCTCGGAGAAAATCCGCATCTACGACAAGGGCGTGACGGCCGGGGCGGTCGTCGGCTACGAGCAGGCCCTCAGCATCCGCATGGGCGACATCCTCATCCCGAAGACGCCGGGCGGCGAACCACTGCGCCTGGAGTGCCTGCACTTTCTGGAATGCATCGAGAAAAAGAAGACCCCGCGCAGCGACGGGCGCGACGGCCTGCGGGTGGTCCGCGTCCTGGACGCCGCCACGCGAAGCCTCCGCGCCGGCGGCGCGCCGGTGAACCTGTAACCTCCGAGCCGTTCGAGCCCGCCGCGGGAGCGGCGGGTTGTCCTTGAAAGGCCGCCGACATGACCTCGCCCGACTATTTCGTCCACGAATCGAGTTACGTTGACGACGGCGCAATCGTCGGCAAGGGCACCAAGATATGGCACTTCTCGCACGTCCTGCCGGGCGCACGCATCGGCGAGAACACGAGCATCGGCCAGAACGTCAACGTCGGCGGCAAGGCCGTCATCGGCAGCCGCTGCAAGATCCAGAACAACGTCAGCGTCTATGACGACGTGGAACTTCAGGACGAGGTCTTCTGCGGCCCGAGCATGGTCTTTACGAACGTCTTCAACCCCCGCGCCTTCATCGTCCGCAAGCACGAGTACCGCAAGACGCTGGTGCGGCGCGGGGCGACCATCGGGGCGAACGCGACGATCGTGTGCGGGCACACCATCGGCCGCTACGCCTTCATCGGCGCGGGGGCCGTCGTGGCGACCGACGTGCCCGACTTCGCCCTGATGGCGGGCGTGCCGGCCCGCCAGAAAGGCTGGATGTGCAAGTGCGCCGTGAAACTGTCCTTTTCCGCCGGCCGCGCAAAATGCGGCGCCTGCGGCGAGGAGTATGTGCTGGAAGGCGGAGTTGTCAGAGAAGCGTAGGGCGGACTAGAATCGGAGGGACTTCATGGCCGTTCCACTACTCGACCTGGTGGCCCAGTACCACACGATCCGCGACGAAGTGCGCCGGGCCATCGACGGCGTGCTGGACACGCAGGTCTGCATCGGCGGCCCGAAGGTGGCGGAGTGTGAGAAGGCCGTGGCCGCCTACTGCGGCTGCAAGTTCGGCATCGGCGCCTCCAGCGGCACGGACGCCATCCTGAACGCCCTGATGAGCCTGGGCGTGGGGCGCGGCGACGAGGTCATCACGACCACGTTCACGTTCTTCGCCACGGGCGGCTGCATTGCGCGGACGGGCGCGCGGCCGGTGTTCGTGGACATCGACCCGCGCACGTACAACATCGACCCGAATCAGGCCGCCCGCCGCGTCACGAAGAAGACGAAGGCCGTCATCCCGGTGCACCTCTTCGGCCAGGCGGCCGACATGGACCCCATCATGAAGGTCGCGCGCGACCGCCGGCTGGCCGTCGTCGAGGACGCTGCCCAGGCCATCGGCGCAACCTATAAGGGGCGCAAGGTCGGCTCCCTGGGCACGTGCGGGTGCTTCTCGTTTTTCCCCTCGAAGAACCTGGGCGGCGTGGGCGACGGAGGCATGATCGTCACCAGCGACGCCGGCCTGGCCGACATGTGCACCATCATGCGCAACCACGGCTCCAAGCCGAAGTACTACCACAAGCACGTGGGCGGCAACTTCCGCCTCGACCCCATCCAGGCCGCCGTCATCGCCGTTAAACTCAAGGTACTCGAACAGTGGCACGAGGCCCGCCGCGCAAACGCCGCCTACTACGACCGCAAGTTCGCCGGCTGCGAGAAAATCGTCACGCCCTGCGTCGAGCCGCACAACGGCATGATCTACAACCAGTACGTCATCCGCGTTTGCTCCGACAAGGGCGCCTCGCGCGACCACGTCCGCCAGCACCTCGCGGAGAAGAAAATCGGCAGCGAGGTGTACTACCCCGTCCCGCTGCACCTCCAGGAGTGCTTCGCCGACCTGCGGTACAAGGAAGGCGACCTGCCGCACGCCGAACTGGCCGCCAAGGAAGTCCTGGCGCTGCCCATCTACCCGGAACTCACCGATGCCCAGAAGGACGAGGTCGTCACGGCCGTCCTGGAAGCCGTCGGGGCGTAAGACAACGCAGACCGAAATGAAGTCCCGGCGAAGACTTGTCTGCGGCGCAGCGTGCCGGGGCTCTGCCCTCATGCGGCGGGCGCCACCCCGGCCTGAGCGTCTTCGCGCCGGGCTGCATATCTACTTATCGGGCGCCCGGTCGTCCAATTCCCGCGTAATCTGCCTGTGAATCTGCCTGATGTCGGCCGACAGAAGTTGCAGCCGGCGCCGCAGCGCCTCCGCCTGGCCGTCCATGTCGGCGGCCTCGCGCCGGTGCTGTTCGCGCAGCGCCTCCAGGCGGCTGCGCAGCCGCTCGCGAGCCACCGACGCGGCCGTGCCCAGCCGGTCGGGCTGCGACGCCGGCGCGGCCGGCGCCTCGGCCGCCTCGCGCATAATCTTCTGAAGGGCACGCACGGTCGTGTCGTCGTGGAGGAACGGCGGGGCCTCGGTCATCGCCCCGCGGGCCAGCATCTCGTCTATGGCGGCCGCGCGGCTGCGGCGCAACGCCGCTTCCGTCTGAGCCGCCGACAACTCTTCCCGCAAGCGGTTCATCTGGTCCTGGAGAAACCGCAGCCGGCGTGCGGCCGACGCCAGGTCGCTCGGCGTCGCCGCCGCTATGCCGGCGCGCGGGCCGCCCTCGGCCGGCGACTTTTCCGGCCCCGGCCAGAAGCGCACCGCCGCTGCCACCAGCACTCCGACCACGAGCGCAACAGGCCACGCCCACTTCGCATGGCGCTGGAGCCACTGCAAGGCCGTCTCCTTCGTGCGTCTGGCTGCGACTGCGGCAGGATGGGCGCGTCCGGCGCGTCGCTCTCGCCCCTCGCTGTTCTGTATCGGCAGTTATCGGACGCGCGGTTAAGGACAATCACCGCCGGAGCCAGGAAATTTCCGTTGTGGTCTGGGGGCGTCCCGTCGGCGGGCCGCCCCCAGCGCACTGCGCCCGCCGATCGCGATGCCGCCCGCTTTTGAGTTTGACTGCCCCGCGCCACCCGGCTACCATGCGCCCCGAATTCGGGGCCGTTGGAGGGTCACATCTTGCTCACCTACGACGTGGCTGTGCTCGGCAGCGGGCCGGGCGGATACGTGGCCGCCATCCGCGCCGCACAGCGCGGCGCAAAGACCTGCTGCATCGAGCAGGGCAAGGTCGGCGGCGTGTGCCTGAACGTCGGATGCATCCCCACCAAGACCATGCTACACGCGGGCGAGGTCTTCTGGCACATCAAGCGGGCGGGCGAGTACGGCTTCACCGGCGCAGGCACGCCCGCCGTGGACGGCCCCGCGTACATGAAGCGCGTGGCCGGCGTCGTGGACGGCCTGACGAAGGGCGTCGAGCGCCTCCTGAAGGCCCGCAAGGTGGACCTTGTCCGCGGCCGCGGACGCCTCACCGCCCCTGACACGCTCGAAGTGACCGGCCCCGACGCAGCGCAGCAGGTGAAGGCCAAGGCCGTCATCATCGCCACCGGTTCGCGGCCGGCCAGGCCCGCGTTCCTGCCCTTTGATTCCGGCCGCGTGTGGACTACCGACGAGGCCACCACCGCCGGGCGGCTGCCCGAGGGTATCCTCATCGTCGGCGGCGGCGTCATCGGATGCGAGTTGGCCACCGTGTACGCCGAACTGGGCATCCCGACGACGGTCGTGGAGATGCTCGACCGCCTCGCCGCCAACCTGGACGAGGATGCCGCCAAGGCCATCCATAAGAGCCTCCAGCAGCGGGGCGCGAAGGTCCGCACGAAGGCCAGAATCGTCGGCATGAGGGCGACGCAGGAGGGCATCGAGGCCGAACTTGAAGGCGGCGAAAAACTCCGTGCCGCTGTCGCCCTCGCGGCCGTCGGACGTGTGGCGAACGTCGATGGCCTGGGCCTCGAAGTGGTCGGCGTCAAACTGGACGGCAAGGTCATCAAGGTGGATGACCGCTGCCGCACCACCGCCGAGGGCATCTACGCCGTCGGCGACTGCGCCGAGGCGCGCCAGTACGCGCACCTCGCCAGCCGCATGGGCATCGTGGCGGCAGAGAACGCCACCGGACACGCGGCCCGCGACCCGCGCACGGTCGTGCCGGTGGGCATCTACACACACCCCGAGGTGGCCGCGGTGGGCCTGTCGGAGGCCGAGGCCGCCACGGCGGGCAGGAAGGTCCGCGTGGCCCGGTTCCTCTACCAGGCGAGCGGCATGGCCCGCGCGTACGGCGACACCGAGGGCCAGGTGAAACTCATCGCCGACGAGGCCCTGGGCGAGATTCTCGGGGCCCTGGTCATCGGCCAGCACGCCACCGACGTGGTCCAGGAGATCGCCCTGGCCATGCGCAACGAACTGACGGTGGACGAACTGGCGCTGACGATTCACCCCCACCCGACCTTCGTCGAGGCCGTGATGGAGGCAGCCGAGGCCTGGCTGGGCCGGCCCATCCACGGCGGGTGATGCGCCTCGCCGCCGCGCGCGAATCAGAGTGCCATGCTTGCGTGCCGTTGCGCATCAGAGCCGCGACCGTAAGGGAGCGGCGCCGTCGGGCTGCGTGCGCAACTGCACCGCTCGCTGACGGTCGCGGCTCTGATTCGCGCCGTTGCGAAGGCATGTCTGTGCGAGGCCCGACCGCATGCTTTCGCAAGCGAAAGCATGGCACCCGCACTTCACTTATGGCCACGCTGATATACTTCGACATCGGCCGCGCGCCCTACGGTCCCACCGTGCGCCTCCAGGAGCGACTCCTCCGGGAGGTCAAGGCCGCCCCCGCGGAGCGGGCGTACCTGGTGCTGGTGGAGCACGACCCGCCGGTCATCACGCTGGGCCGCGGGTCGCACGACGCGCACGTCCTGGCTTCGCGCGAGCGCCTGGCCCGCGAGGGCGTTGAAGTCCACGAGTCCGCGCGCGGCGGAGACGTAACCTGGCACGGCCCCGGCCAACTCGTCGGATACCCTGTCCTGCGGCTTGACCTGCACGGACGCGACGTGCACCGCTACCTGCGCGACCTGGAAGAAATGCTCATCCGGGCGCTGGCGCGCTTCGGCGTCGCCGGCCGCCGCGAGGGGGGCCTGACGGGCGTGTGGGTCGGCCCGGAGAAGATTGCGGCCATCGGCGTGGCCGTCCGCCGCTGGGTCGCCTGGCACGGCTTCGCCCTGAACGTGGGGCCGGACCTGTCGCATTTCGATTTGATCGTGCCATGCGGCATCCGCGAGAAGGGCGTAACGAGTCTCTCCCGCGTGCTCGGCCGCGCGGTTACGGTTGCGGAAGTCAAGCCGCACGTTGTAGAATGCCTCGTCGAGGTCTTCGGCTTGGACGGATCGTGCGCCGGCGAAGTGCCGGTCGAGCCGCGACCGTAACTGGAGGGCTCGCTGAGCCGCGTGCGCACACAGCCGCGGCCGCAGGGCGTGGAGGGAAGTTTGCCGTTGCACGGGGCGGAGAGTGGCATGGCAAGTCGGGCGAAGGCGATTTCAGTCGTGCCGCAGCGCAACAATGCCGAGGCCAATCGGCTGGCGGATGAGGACCGCGCTGCGCACGACTGGTATCGCTTTGTCCTGTCGTTCCCGCCTCATCTTGTGCGCGATTACCTGACGCGGTTCGGCATGGGGCCGCGGCACTGCGTGTTGGATCCCTTCTGCGGCACGGGTACCACGCTCGTGGAGTGCAAGAAGCAGGGCGTGCCCAGCGTGGGAATCGAGGCCAACCCGATGGCGCACTTCGCCAGCTGGGTCAAAGTCGATTGGAGTCCGGACCCCGACGGTTTGCTGCGTCGTGCGCAAGCCGTAGCCGAGCGTGTCAGCCGAGTCCTGGGAGAGCAGGGCATCGGCGATAACGGCGTGCTTCCTCTGTGGGACACGAGGCCCCGGAAGGCTGTGCGCCTGCAAGGCCTGCCGGATGAGCGCGCGGCCCTGCTCCTGAAGGACTCCATCAGCCCGCGCCCCCTGCACAAAGTCCTGGTCCTGCTGGATTGCCTGCGTGAACAAGAGGGCCAGGCGTGCTATGAACACCAGGTGCTCGCCCTGGCCAAAGCGCTGGTGTTCTCCGTCAGCAATCTGCACTTCGGGCCCGAGGTGGGCGTCGGCACGGTCAAGGCCGATGCGCCCGTTGCGGCCCCCTGGTTGGCGGCCGTTCGTGCCATGGCCGAGGACCTCCGCCACCTGCGGGGGAACCGCACCCCGAGCGCTGCGTATAGGGCTGATGCGCGCGAGGTCGGCCGCGTGGCGGCTGCCCGTTCGGTTGATGCGGTCATCACGTCGCCGCCTTATCCGAACGAGAAGGATTACACGCGCACGACGCGCCTGGAATCGGTCCTGTTGGGCTTCCTCAGGAGCAAGGCCGACCTGCGCGCGCTAAAGGAAGGGCTTGTGCGCTCGAACACGCGCAACGTCTTCCGCGCGGACGACGACGACCGCCTGGCTGCGGTCCACCCGGAAGTGGAGCGCATTGCGGCAGCCATCGAGGCCCGCCGTCTTGAACTCGGCAAGACCAGCGGTTTTGAGCGCATGTACGCGCGCGTGGCCAGGCTGTACTTCGCAGGCATGGCGCGGCACTTGGCTAACCTTCGGCCGGTGTTGCGGCCGGGGGCACGACTGGCCTACGTGGTGGGCGACCAGGCTTCGTACCTTCGAGTCATGATCCGCACCGGGAAGATCCTTGCTGACATCGCCGAATCGCTGGGTTACACGCTGGACGGCATTGATCTGTTCAGAACTCGCCTGGCCACGGCCACGCGCGAGCAACTTCGCGAAGAGGTGGTTCTCCTGCGGTGGCCGGGGTAGCCTGGCGCCGTTAAAACGGGGGCGTACATGGCTCAGCCGAATCGCTGTGTGCAGTTGATCGAGCGCATATTCTTCGCCCATTACAGACCTTGCGATCGGGAGGTCGTATTTGAACGGGAGGAGATTGTCGAAGCCGCGCGGCAACTGCGCCTGAAACTGCCGAAGAACCTGGGCGACTTGATCTACAGTTTTCGGTACAGGGCCGCGCTTCCGGAGCGGATTCGCGCCTGCGCACCGAGGGGCCTGGAGTGGATGATTCGACCGGCCGGGCGGGCGCGATACCGCTTCGTGGCTCTGCCGCGCGTAACTATTGCCCCGAGCCCGCTGGCTGCTGAGACCAAAGTTCCCGATGCGACGCCGGGCATCATCGCCAGGTATGCCCTGGGTGACGAACAGGCGCTTCTGGCCAAGGTGCGGTATAACCGGTTGATCGACATCTTTACGGGGGTAGCCTGCTACTCGCTTCAAAGCCATCTGCGCACGGCGGTCAGCAACTGCGGGCAGGTCGAGACCGATGAGGTCTACGTGGGCCTGGATCGCCGAGGGGCGCACTACGTTTTCCCCGTGCAGGCCAAGGGCAGCAAGGATACGCTCAACGTTGTGCAGATTGAGCAGGACTTCGCCATGTGCGCGGCGAAGTTTCCTGCACTTGTTTGCCGCCCGATCGGAACGCAGTTCATGGGCCCCGACCTGATCGCCATGTTCGCGTTTGAGCAGGCCGAGGAGAGCGTCCGCATTCTTTGCGAGAAGCATTACCGCCTGGTTCCCCCGGACCGGCTCTCGCCGGAGGACTTGAAGGCGTACTGCAACCGGCAGGTTGAGCATTTTCCGCTGTAAGCGCGGAGCCGTGGTTGAGATTATGGAACCTTGGACGGTTACATCGCGATCCTTGACGCCCTTTCCGCCCTGGCTGCGGAAGCGCATCTCCGCGCGCGGCGAGGCGGAGGCCGTGCGCCGGCTGCTGGCGGAACTCGGCCTGGCGACCGTCTGCTCTGGCGCACGCTGCCCGAACCTGCCGGAATGCTTCGCTCGCGGCACGGCGACGTTCCTTATCCTGGGGAGTTCTTGCACGCGGTCGTGCCGGTTCTGCGCCATCGAGAAGCGCCCCCCGGGGCCGCCGCGGGGAGACGAACCGGAAGCCGTGGCCGAGGCGTCCGCGCGGCTGAACCTGCGGCACGTGGTCATCACGAGCGTTACGCGAGACGACCTGGCCGACGGCGGGGCAGGGCACTTCGCCCGCACCATCCGTGCCGTGCGCGCCCGCCTGCCGCAGGCCGCCATCGAGGTGCTGACGCCCGACTTTCGCGGCGATGAGGCGGCAATTGACGCCGTCCTCCTCGCGCGGCCCGACATCTTCAACCACAACGTCGAGACCGTGCCGCGCCTGTACCCGTCCGTGCGGCCGGAAGCCGACTACCGCCGCAGCCTGGGTGTGCTGGCGCACGCGAAGGCGTGGGCATCGCGGCAAGCGGGGCCTGAGGCGCGTTCAGCCGCGGGCGGCACGCCCGCGGGCGCTGCGGCCGCGGCTGGACACGGCACGGCCGGCCCCGCGACAGTTTTTCATACCAAGAGCGGCCTCATGCTCGGCCTGGGCGAAACGCCCGATGAGGTCCGGGCCGTGCTCGGGGACTTGCGCGGCGCAGGGTGCGACATCGTGACCATCGGCCAGTACTTGTCGCCGTCGCCCGCGCACCAACCGGCCGCGCGATTTGCGGCGCCGGAGGAGTTTGCCGCGTGGCAGGCCGAGGCCCGCGCCCTGGGCTTCGCGGCCGTCGCCTCCGGCCCGTTCGTGCGCTCCAGTTACCAGGCGGAAAGCGTCTTTGCCGGTCGTGAAAACCGGTGACCGGCCCCGTGCGTAAGCAGGGGGGTCCGAAAGGGGAACTGTCTTATGCCCGCCGTGGACGTGCCGCTGCCTGACCTGGGCAAGGACGCCGGCGACGAGGCCCGCGTTTCATTCTGGTATGTCGATGTCGGCGAATCCGTCATGGAGGGCGACGACCTCGTGCAGATGCTCACCGACAAGGCCGCCTTCGATGTGCCCAGCCCCGTCTCGGGCAGGGTCATCGAGCAATCGGCGGCCGAGGAGCGCTCTGTCAAGGTCGGCCAGACGCTTTGCCGCATACAGGTCGAGGGCTAGCGTGGCGACCTACCCCGGCAAGTTCATCGTGCTCGATGGCCCGGAAGGGGCGGGCAAGACCACCCAGGTGGAGCGTCTCGTCCACCGCCTGCGCCGCGACGGCCGGCAGGCCACGGCCGTGCGCGATCCGGGGTCCACGCCCGTCTCCGAGCGCATCCGCGACATCCTCCTCGACAAGCGCCTGCCCGACATGGACGCCCGCACCGAGGTCTTCCTGTACATGGCCAGCCGGGCCGAGATGGTGGCCCGCATCATCCGCCCGGCGCTGGAGGTGGGCCTGGTGGTCGTCTGCGACCGCTTCGTCTCCTCCACGGTGGCCTACCAGGGTGCTGCCGGCGGCGTGGACACGGCCCTCATCTGGGAACTGGGGCGAATCGCCTGCGCGGGCCTTGAGCCCGACCTGACTGTCATCCTGGACCTGGACGTAGAGGCTGGCCTGGCGCGCCGCGAGCGCGAGCGTCCGCGCGACCGCATCGAGTCCAAGCAGCGCGCCTACCACGAGAAGGTCCGCCGGGGGTTTTTAGCGATGGCCCGCGAGCGGCCGCAGGAATTCGCCGTGGTGGACGCCTCGCGGCCGCTGGACGAGGTGGCCCGCGACATCGAGGAGGCGGTGGCCCGTGTCCTTCGCTAGCGTCCGGTTCCAGCCTGCTGCCGTCCAGATGCTGCGCGCCGCCGTCGCGGGCGACCGCCTGGCGCACGCGTACCTGTTCGCGGGCCCTCGCGGCGTGGGCAAGGGCCTGGCGGCCCGCGAGTTCGCCAAACTTCTCTTCTGCGATAAGCCGCGCGGCAAGGCCGAGACGCTGGGACCCTGCGACGCCTGCGACCACTGCCGCCGCATCGACCGCGCCGCCCATCCCGACCTGTACTGGTTCCGCAAGGAAGAGGACCGCAACGATTTCCGCATCTCGGTGGTGGCGCGGCGGCAGGGACAGGAGGCCGCCAGCCCTGCCGTTACGGTCACCGAATCCGTGGTGCTGCATCCCATGCAGGCCCGCTACACCGTCACTGTGCTGGACGACGCGGAACTGCTGAACACTGCTGCGGCCAACGCGCTCCTGAAGACGCTGGAGGAACCCACGCCCCACGCGGTGCTCATTCTTCTCTGCGCCGACGCTTCGCAACTGCCCGGAACGATCCTGTCGCGGTGCCAGTGGGTGCGGTTCGGCCCGCTGCCGGAGGAGTTCGTGGCCGAGAAGGTGCGCGAGGCCCTGGCTGCGAGCCGGGCCGAGCCGCCCGTGAAGGGGAAGAAGGCCGAGCCGCCGCGCCCGGTTTCGTCCGCGGAGATCGCCTTCATCGCGCGATTCGCCGGCGGCAGCGTGGAGCAGGCCGTGCTCCTCGCC
>VGYT01000050.1 GCA_016872895.1 Planctomycetota bacterium | reverse complement strand
TGCGCGGCCCGGTGCTGCCGCAGCGGGCTCGTCGCGCCGTTCCCCCGGCCGCGCCGCAGATGATTGCACGCCCCGGCCCGCCCCCCTATAATGAAGCGCTGGGTGGGCGGCAAAGGAGGGCGCCGGCAGTGCCGCGAGACATCCCCGTCGGAAACGGCAACTTCCTCATCTGCTTCGATTCCGACTACCAGATCCGCGACGTTTATTTTCCGTACGTCGGGCAGGAGAACCACGCGGGATGGGGGCCCTGCCGCTTCGGCGTCTGGACCGACGGACAACTTGCCTGGACTTCCGACCCCGGCTGGCAGAAGACGCTGAAGTACCTCAAGGACACCCTGGCCACCGACGTGGCGCTCCTCGCAGAGGGCCTGCGCGTGCGCCTGCGGTGCAGCGACGCCGTCGATTTCAACCGCAACGTCTTCCTGAAGCGCATCGAGGTGACGAACCTGGGCGACCATCGCCGCGAAGTGCGCCTGTTCCTTCAGCAGGACCTCTCGATGTACGGCACGAAGGTGGGCGACACGGCCTACTACGACCCGCGCCTGTCGGCCGTGGTGCACTACCGCGGGGCGCGGTACCTGATGGCGTCGTTCTCGCGCAGGGGACCCGACGGCAAAGACCGGCACGGCCTGGACATGTTCGCCACCGGCACGTGCGGTTTCCGCGGCGCAGAGGGCACCTGGCGCGACGCCGAGGACGGCGCACTCTCCGGCAACCCCATCAGCCAGGGCGCGGTTGACTCGACCATCGGCCTGGCGGCCACGCTGGAGCCGGGCGCGTCGGAAACCGTTTACTACTACCTTGCGGCCGCGCAATCGTACGATGAACTGCGCGGCCTGCACGAGATCATCAAGGCCCGCTCCCCTGCCGCCATGCTCGATCGAACCATCGGCTACTGGCGGGCCTGGGTGAACGGCCCGGCCCACAACTTCGGCAACCTGCCGCCCAAGGTGCAGGACCTGTTCAAGCGCAGCCTTCTTGTGATCCGCAGCCAGATAGACAACCGCGGGGCGGTCATCGCCGCCAACGACTCCGACGTCATGCAGTTCTCGCGCGACACCTACTCATACATGTGGCCGAGGGACGGGGCGCTGGTGTCCCACGCCCTGGACCTGGCGGGTTTCCCCGACGTCTCCCGCCGCTTCTACACCTGGTGCCGCGACGTCCTGACCGAAGAAGGATACCTTCTGCACAAGTACAACCCCGACGGCACGCCCGCCTCGTCGTGGCATCCGTGGGTTGTGGACGGTAAGCGGCGCCTGCCCATCCAGGAAGACCAGACGGCCCTGGTCCTGTGGGCGCTGTGGCGGCACTTCTGGATTTACCGCGACGTGGAGTTCGTCCGGCCGCTCTACCACCCGCTGGTGTGCAGGGCCGCCGACTTCATGGTGAACTTCCGCGACGCCGAGACGCACCTGCCCCGGCCGTCATACGACCTGTGGGAGGAACGCTACGGCATCCACACGTACACCACCGCCGCCGTGTACGGCGGGCTGATGGCGGCGCGCAACTTCGCCCAGACGTTCGGCGACCACGAGCGGGCCGAGCGCTACGGCCAGGCCGCCGTCGAGGTCCAGGGCGCCATGGCCAGGCACCTGTGGAGCGAAAGCCTCCAGCGGTTCATCCGGCGCCTCGTGCCCGCCGACTCCGGCGGCTGGGAGGTCGATGCCACCATCGACTCCAGCCTGTTCGCACTGGTCAAGTTCCACCCCTTCGAGGCATCCGACCCGCGCATGGTCTCCACCATGGACGCCGTTTCGAAGGGCCTCTGGGTGAACACCCCGGTCGGCGGCGTCGCCCGCTACCAGAACGATACTTACCACCGCGCGTCCAGCGACAAGCGCGCCGTGGCCGGCAACCCGTGGTTCGTCTGCACTCTCTGGCTGGCCGACTATCTTGTGGCGCGCGGCACAACGGTGGAGGAACTTAAAGCAGCCGTCCCGATCTTCGAGTGGGTCGCCAGCCGCGCACTCGCGAGCGGCGTGCTGGCCGAACAGGTGGACCCGTACACGGGCCGGCCGCTTTCCGTCAGCCCGCTGACGTGGAGCCACGGCACGTTCGTCCTGGGCCTCATGGAGTACCTGCACCGGTTGGAGGACCTGCACCGGTGCCCGACGTGCGGCCGGAGCGTCTTCCGCATGGACCGCGGCGGGCGGCACCAGATCCGCAGCCACTCCTGGCTGGAGGCGCACCAGGTCTCCGAGACCGACGAGCAGACGCCCGACCTGGTGACCACGGGCACATTCAACGACAACGGCCGCCGCATCACGCTCTCTGTGAACTCCCGCGACTGCGTGGGTTGCGGCGTGTGCCTGGCCCGCTGCCAGCCGCGCATCTTCGAGATGTGCAACGACAAGTCCTTCATCAGCGTCCGCCGGCTGGCCGCCTGCACCCTCTGCCGCGAGTGCCAGACATATTGCCCCATCGGCGTCATTCAGGTGGACGTCCAGGGCGAGGCCCGGCCGGGGCCGTAGCGGCAGCACGATCGTTGCCCGGCGGGCATCCCGGTCGGCAGAGAATAGCCTTTTCCCCGCACGGGTCCCCTGATACGATACACTGAGATGAGGCAGAACCGGCCGAGGAGCAAGACGATGGGCCTGACAAAAGTAACCGCGAAACTTACGGCCCTCGCCAAGCCGGCCAAGTCGTATGAGACCGTGTTCCTAGTCGATACCGGCGCGGCCGATTCCATGGCGCCGTCAGACGAACTGGAGAAGATTGGAGTCCGAAAAGAGGGCAAGATGTCCTATGAATTGGCCGATGGCACGGTCAAGGAATACCCCTTCGGACTTGTCCGCATTGAATTCATGGGCGAGACAACCGCCGGCCGAGTCATCTTTGGAGAACCGGGCTGTGGACCCCTGCTGGGGGTGACGGCCCTGGAGTCCGTTGGCATCATGGTTGACCCCGCCCGTAAGACCCTCAGACGTTTGCCGGCCATTCCGCTGAAGCAGCGGACCGTTTCAGAGCCGCGACCGTAAGGGAGCGGTGCCGCCCCAATTGCGCGGCGGGTCTCCGCGGATTCGCGCGCCGTCATGACGCGCCGAGAGCCGACGATGCACCTTGACGCCGTCACCCTGCGCGACCGCGACCGCTCGCTCGCCGCGGAGTGGCTCCTCGCCGACGGGGCGGGCGGATACGCTTCATCCACCGTGCTTCTGTGCGGCACGCGGCGCTATCACGGCCTTTGGGTGCCCGCGCTGAATCCGCCGGTTGACCGCCGCGTCATCCTCAGCCACCTGGAAGAGCGCCTGGTGCCCCCCGGCGGCGACCCTACGCTGCCCGCGTACCTCTCGACCACGGAGTACGGCGGGGGTTTCTTCCCCGACGGCACGCCCTTTGCGGAATCGTTCGACTCCGAGCCGCTGCCGCAACTCGTGTCGCGGGCCGGCGGCCTCGTGGTCCAGCGCGAGGTGCTCCTGCTTCCCGGCGGCGACGGCGTCTGCCTGACGTACCGGGTGCGCGGCCAGGGACGGTGGACGCTCGACCTTGCGCCGATGCTGGCCCTGCGGCCGCTGCATGCGCTGGCGCACAGCCACGGCAACTTCCGCGCCGAGCGGCTCGACCGCGCGTGCGGGCTGCGGTGCCTCGTGGAGGGGCTGCCGGGCGTGTTCCTCTGGATGGACGCGCCGACGTACATCGAGGCGCCGGCGCGGGCCGCCTCGCGGCCGACCGCGTCGGCCACCGTCGCTCCGGTCTGGTACTACGGCGTGCTGCGGCGGGTCGAGCGCCAGCGCGGTTTCGACTGCCACGAAGACGTGCTGAATCCGGGCCACTGGACGGTTTCCGCCGAGGGGTCCGCCGAGTGGCACGTCTTCTGTTCCTTCGAGCCGCCCCACCCGATTGACGCGGCGGCCGCGCGGCAGGCGCTCCTTGCGCGGCAGGCGGCGCTGTCGGCCCGGGCGGGCGCGGCCAAGGACGAGCGGCTGTCGCGGCTGGCACGGGCGGCCGACGCCTTCATCGTCCGCCGCAGACTCGGCCAGGAGGACCTCGCCACCATCATCGCCGGCTACCACTGGTTCGGCGACTGGGGCCGCGACGCCCTCATCGCCCTGCCCGGCCTGGCGATGGAGTCCGGCCGCCTGGACGTGGCCGAGAAGGTCCTCCGCGCCTTCGCCGCCGCCGCGCGCGAGGGCCTCGTCCCGAACTGCTACGCCGAAGACACCGGACGCCCGCTCTACAACACGGTCGACGCCAGCCTGTGGTTCATCCAGGCGGCGGCCGCCTACGCGCGCCACGGCGGACGCGACGACTTCCTGCGCGGGCATCTCTGGCCCGTCGTCGCGCAAGTCTGCGATTGGTACCGCGCTGGAACCGGTTACGGCATCCACGCCGACGCCGACGGCCTCATTACGGCCGGCTCCCCGGACACGCAACTGACGTGGATGGACGCCACCAGCCGAGGCAAGCCCGTCACGCCGCGACACGGCAAGGCCGTAGAGATCAACGCCCTCTGGCTTTCGGGCCTGGCGCTGGCGCGCCAGTTGGCTGCGCGCCTGAACGTGCCGCCGCCGGGCGCCGCGGAGGGCCTCGACGCGGCCCGCGCCGCGTTCGGAAAACTCTTCTGGAACCCGCGCGCCAGGTGCCTGTACGATTGCATCCGGCCCGACGGCGCGGCCGACCCGTCGGTGCGGCCGAACCAGGTGTTCGCCGTCGGCCTGCCGCACGCCCCGCTTGCCGGCGAGCGGGCCCGCGCGGTGGTCCGCGCCGTCCGCGAGAAACTTCTCACGCCGCGCGGCCTGCGGACCCTGGCCCCGAACGATCCGGCCTACCGCGGCCGGTACGCCGGCGGGGCTGACGAGCGCGACGCCGCTTATCACCAGGGGACGGTATGGCCGTGGCTCCTGGGGCCGTACGTGGACGCCGCATTCGCCGTGGAGGACCCGCGGTGCGCCCGCGGCGAGGCGCAGCAGATACTGGACGGCCTCCTGGACTCGATGGAGGAGGCGGGCCTGGGCCAGATAGGCGAGGTCTTCGACGGCGACCCGCCGCACCGCCCCGGCGGCTGCATCGCGCAGGCCTGGAGCGTTGCGGCGGCCATACATATATGGAAACTCCTCGAATCAACCGGAGGCCTCGGGTGAGGCATTGCGGATTGCCGATTGCCGATCGCGGAGTTCGAGCCGCGGGCGTAAGCCCGCGGGCGTCCGCCTTGGCGCGAAAATGCCCGCGACCTTACGTCTGCGCGGCGGGTCTCCTGACCCGCCGCGCGGGGCCGGGGCGTAAGGCCCGCCCTCTCGCGTTAACCGGCAGCAAGGACACGCTCAAGCCCGCGCGTCATGGCCGCCTCGGAGGGCCGGCCTTGCGGGCTGTTTCATCGCGGCGGGTCGGGAGACCCGCCGCGCAAAGCAGCGCCGTAGTATTGGCCGCGTGGCTTCTGATTTGCGCAAGCCTGCCCTCCCTGGCCGCCGAGCCAATCGAAATCACCGCTTCGCTCGACCTCACCAACGGCTGCGCCCGGCCCGGGGCGTACGTGCCCGTGCGCCTGAAGGCGACGAACCCGGCGGACCGCGCGGCGGCGGAGGTCCGCGTGGACCCCGGCGGACCGGTCGACACGGTCGCCCCGTGGCCGCTCGGACCGGGCGCGGGCGGCGAGACGGTCGTGCCGGTCTTCTACGCCGGCGGAGAACTGCGCCTGGCGCTGGAGTTCCGCGACGCCGCCGGCCGCACCGTGACGGAAGCCCGCCTCGCGCCCCTTGCCCCGCGCGTTCTCGGGCAAGACACGGCGCTCGTCTCCATCGGGCCGGGCGACCCGGAGCCCGACCCGTCCTGGCAGGAGGGGCTGCTGAGGGCGCTCGGCGCGGAGTCGCTCGTTTTCGTACGTCAGCCGCCCGAGGCCTTCGCGCTCTCGCGGCGGTGCGGCCTTCTGGATGCGCGCGTGCAGTATGACCCGTCGGGCAAGAAGCCCACGGCCGTCTTGCTGCGCCGGCCCCGGCAGGAGGCGCCGGAGTTGGTCCAGCCGGAGGTCTATCGGCTTTTCGGCTCGCGCCTGTGGTCGGCGGCGCAGCGGTTGCGGCTGTGGCTCTGGCTGGCGGTCTTCGCGCTGGCGGCGGGAGCGGCAGCCCTGGCGCTCTGGCGGCGTGCACTCGTCGGGGCCGCCGTCCTGATTGCGCTGGGCGCTGCCGCCGGGGTCGCCTTGTGGTCCTTCGGCGGCCTCCGCGCCGCCGCGACGATCGAGGCCCGCGTATTCCACGTGGAACCCGGTCGGCCCGAGGTGGGCCTGGAGCACCTGGCGTGCCTTGAGTCTCGCGGCGGGGCCGCCGCACGGTTCGTCGCGGAGCAGACCGACGGCCGCCCCCTGCCCGTGCCCGTGCTGGCCGCTTCGGAAGATCTTTTTCGACCGCTCTTTACGCTGCACGCGGGGACCGATGAGCGGGTGCAGGCCCGCGCCGGCCGCGCGCTGGTCCGCACCCTCGGCCTGACCGCGCCGCCCGCCGGGCTGCCGCTGGAAAAAGGCCGCGCGCCGAGCATTGCCGTCGTTGCGCGGCGGGCGGATTACGTCGCGGGCCTGGTGGTCAACGGCAACCGCGCTTCCGACGCATCCGGCCACACGCAGACGCTCGACGCCTGGGCCGCCAAGTGGCGGGCCTCGGCCGACGCCGACCTCGCCTACGCCGGCCGCAGCCTGGCCTGGTGGGACCGCCATCGCCGCGGCGGCCAGGAATCCGCTGTGCTCGTGTGGTGGCGCGACGCCCCCGCCGGACCGTCCGATGACGGCCTGCGCCTTCCCGCCCTGGCCGTTTACCCCGCCAGGTAGCAGTCCCCCCCGCGCGCCACGTGGCACGGCCGGCTTGCCCGGCCGTGGCGAAGCGTTTGCAACCTGCGTGGGGTGTCCCCACCCGCCGCGCAGGCTGCCGGGGCGTCGCCCCGGCCCACGTGTCGCGGGGGCCCACGGCGCCCGAGCGTAGCCGCCGCTTCGCAGCGGCGGCTCGACCGTCGGCACACGCGCCGGGGTGCATGGAATTGTTGCTGCGCCGATTTCCCCTTGCTAGCATACGCGGCATGACCCGTCGGACATGGGCAGCGGCGATTTGTTTCCTGCCGGCCGCGCTTCTGGCTGCCGCGGCGGCGGCGCAGGCCGGGGCCGCGACCGCCGCGACCGAGATATCGCCGCCCGCCGCAGCCGAGCCGATAGCCGCCGCGCCCGCTGCGCCCGATGACTGGGGTCCGCCCGGCGCGGGCCTTGCGGCGCGATTGGCCGTCGAGGGCGAGGTTGCCGCGGGCGGGCCGGTGCGCATCACCGTGTCGCTCCGCAGCGCCGCCGGGCAGGCGGTGACCCTGCCCCCGGCGGGGGACGTCTGCGGCTGGCTCCTGGCGGCCCAGACGACGCCCGGCTCGAAGAAGGCGTATTACAGCGACCGTATTTTCTTCGCCAGGGGCGCGGCCGACTGGCCGGCCGAACTGGCGGGCGAGAAGGTCCTTACATTCAAATCCGTCGATGTCTCGTCCGCCGCAGCCTACGGCTCGCAGGACGCGCGCCAACTCCTCACCGCCTACCTCTCGGGCCAGGCCGACCAGCCTCTGCCCAAGTCGGTCGGGAAAATGGGCCAGGTGCTCCTGCCCGGACGGGCCGGCGCGAAGTTCACCGTCTGCCTTTCCGCGGCGGGCGGCAAACCGGGGCTCGTCACGACCAACATGGCCGAGTTTCTCGTCGGCCCGCCCGACTTAAAGACGCTCTCCCCCGAGGCCCGCACGGCCTTCGAGGCCGACCTCATGAAGCAGTTCGACCGCGACGCATGGTCAGGCCAGCAGGCCCACGACACCGCGGTGCGGCTCGGCAGGGACATGCTCCCAGCCCTGGCGGCAGCAGCGCTGGAGGAAGACCGCCCGCCGCACGCCCGGCTGTGGCTGGCCACGGCCCTGGCCGACATCCCGGACGAGCGCTCCGTGGACGCACTCATCAAACTCCTCGACTCTCCCGTGCAGGGCGTCCGCTATGTGGTGGCCTACCACGGACCCAAGCAGAGAAGTGCGCGCCTGGACAAGGCCATCATCGAGAAGGCCCGGACGGCCGACGAGGCGGGCGTCGCCACGTGGGCCCTGCTGGGGTTCATGGTTCATCGCGCGGCGGTGCCGGAGGAGGTCCTCCGGGCGGGGCTGGAGAGCGACTCGCCGCAGGCCAGGGCGCGGGCCGCAGAGGTCCTGGCGCGGCACGCCGGCCCGGAGAACATCGCGCGGCTGACGGGGCTCCTGGGCGACAGGGACGAGCGCGTGCGCGGCACGGCCGCCGGCATGCTCGCGAAGTCGAAGGTTCACACGCCGCCCGTCCTGGGGGCGCTTGTCAAGGCCCTGGACCTGCCCGGCGAGAACGCACGGCGGCGCATCTGCGACGCTCTGTCGGAACTGACGGGTCAGGCCCGCCCGTACGACCCCGCCGCCGACGCGGCCGCGCGCGAGAAAACCATCGCCGCCTGGAAAGAGTGGGGCGCGAAGCAGGGCGCGAAGTAGCATTGCGCGCCGTTACCGGCGGCGCGCCAACATTCTTCTCGTGGGTGCCATGCTTTCGCAAGCGAAAGCATGGCGCGTGCACCGTCACAGGAGGTCTCGACCATGAAACGCATCGCACTGGCAATCATCCTCGCACTGGCCGGCGGCTGCGCAATGCCGCACAGCGGCACGGCCTTCAAGGACGACGTGGCCTTCCTCCAGAAACACGGCGGCGTGATCGTGCTGGCCGACGGCCCGGCCCAGGTGGCCCTCGTGCCGGCCTTCCAGGGCCGCGTGATGACCAGCACGGCTGAGGGGCCGGACGGCCTCAGTTTCGGCTGGATCAACCGCGACCTCATCGCCTCCGGCAAGACGCTCCAGCACATGAACCCCTACGGCGGCGAGGACCGCTTCTGGATGGGCCCGGAGGGCGGCCAGTTCGCCATCTTCTTTGCGAAGGGCGCGGCGTTCGACCTCGCCCACTGGTTTACGCCCGCCGCAATCGACACCGAGCCGTTCGACGTGGCCGCCATCGGCCGCACGTCGGCCACTTTCCGCCGCCGCATCCAGTTGGCGAACTACTCCGGCGCGAAGTTCGACGTTGACGTGCGGCGGCAGGTGCGCCTCCTGCCGGCCGACGAGGCGTGGCGAAAACTCGGCCTGGCGCCGGCGGCCAGCGTCCGCATGGTGGCCTACGAGTCGGTCAACACCATCACGAACGCCGGCCAAGAGGCGTGGCGCAAGGACACGGGCCTGCTGTCCATCTGGATTCTGGGCATGTTCAACCCCTCGCCGCAGGCGACGGTCGTCATTCCCATCAAAGATGGGCCCGACGCGGAACTGGGGCCGGCCGTCAAGGACGATTACTTCGGCAAGGTTCCCGCCGACCGCCTCGTCGTCAAGGGCGGGGCCGTGTACTTCTCGGCCGACGGCCAGTGCCGCTCGAAGATCGGCATCGGCCCGAAGCGCGTCAAGCCCGTCATGGGCAGTTACGATGCCGCCAACCGCGTGCTGACGCTCGTGCAGTTCACCCTGCCGCCGGGCGCCACGGATTACGTCAACTCGATGTGGCGGATGCAGGAGGACCCGTACGGGGGCGACGTGGCCAACAGTTACAACGACGGGCCGCCCGCGCCGGGGGCGAAGCCACTCGGCCCGTTCTACGAACTGGAGTCGTCGTCGCCGGCGGCGGCCCTCGCGCCGGGAGAGTCGCTCGATCACATACACCGCACCATACATTTCAGGGGCGAGGAGGCGGACCTGGACGCCATCGCGCGCAAGGCGCTCGGCGTGGGCCTGAAGGACATCGCCTCCGCCCTGCCGCGGAAGTGACGCCCCGCGCCGCGGCGACGCCGGGGCCTCGATCGAGCCACCGCTGTAAAGCGGCGGCTACGCTCGCGCGGCTCAGGGTCACGTTCGAGCCGCCGCTGTAGAGCGGCGGCTACGCTCGCGCGGCGAGTCTCCGCACCCGCCGCGCGGCGGCAGTCCGAGAACCGTTGATCCACTTCGACAGAGGTGAACCATGAGCGAGCCTTCCGACGGTTGCTGCGGCAAACCCGGCTGCTGCGGTCCAGGCCCAAGCCGGCGCGAGTTCCTCAAGTTCATAGGGGCCGGCGCCGCCGCTGCCGCCCTCCCCGCAGAGCCGCCCGCGACGGCCGCCGCGCCCGCCCCGCCACCGCTGGAAGAACTCATCCCCGCCGACAAGGGCCTGGGGGCCGAGTGGCTGGCGTCGCTCACGGCGCGCGGCCAGCCGGCCGTGTACCGCGGCGCGGACCTCAGGTTCATCGGCATGCCCGTGGGCGGCCTGTGCTGCGGGCAACTCTACCTGGGCGGCGACGGCAAACTGTGGCACTGGGACATCTTCAACCGGCACGCCCGCACGGGCGCCGAGCATTACCTGAAGCCGATGGAGCCGTCCTCGCCGCTGGACCAGGGCTTCGCCCTGCGCGTCAAGGCCGGCGGCAAGAGCGAAGTCCGTGCGCTCGACCGCACGGGCTTCCCCGACGTCTCGTTCCGCGGCGAGTACCCCGTCGGGTACGTCGAGTACCGCGACCCGGCCCTGCCGGTGGCCGTGTCGCTGGAGGCGTTCTCGCCGTTCATCCCGCTCAACTTCGACGATTCCAGCCTGCCGGCGACCGTCATGCGGTTCACCGTCACAAACACCGGCCCGCAGGAGGTCGAGGCGGAACTGGCCGGCTGGCTGGAGAACGCCGTCTGCCTGCACTCGGCGCGGCCGGGGACGGGCCTGCGCCGCAGCAGCCTCGTGCCGCCCGAGCGGTGGTTCTTCCTTGACTGCCGCGCAGAGGCGCCGCCCGACCTGCCCGACTTCGGCACGATGGGCATCGGCCTGCTGGAAGCGGCCGACGGCGGCCAGGGGACCTCTTCGGTGCCCGAGGGCGGCAAACGCCCCGAGAACATCTTCGCCGACGCGGGCCTGGCCTCCGACCCGGCCGCCGAGAAGCCGTTCGGGCAGAAACTCTGCGGCGCCGTGGGGCGGCGGTTCTTCCTCGCGCCCGGCCGGTCGGCCGCGACCACGTTCCTGGTGGCGTGGCACTTCCCGAACCTGAAGATCGACAAGACGCAGGGTTCGGGGCGCCACTATGCCGCGCGCTTCAAGTCGGCTTTCGAAGTGGCCGACTACGTGCGGGGAAACTTCGACCGGCTGGCCTCGACGACACGCCTGTGGCACGATACCTGGTACGACTCCACGCTGCCGCGATGGCTGCTCGACCGATCATTCTTAAATACGTCCATCCTGGCGACAAGCACCTGCCAACGCTTCGCCGACGGGCGGTTCTACGCCTGGGAAGGCGTCGGCTGCTGCCCCGGCACGTGCACGCACGTGTGGCACTACGCGCACGCCCCGGCGCGCCTCTTCCCGGAACTGGAGCGGGCCCTGCGCGAGAAGGTGGATTACGGGCTGGCCATGGACGCCGAGAGCGGCCGGATACGCTTCCGCGGCGAGCACAACAACCACTGGGCCGCCGACGGCCAGGCCGGGTGCATCCTTCGCACGTACCGCGAACACCAGATGAGCCCCGACGACGGGTTCCTCCGCCGCGTCTGGCCGCAGGCGAAGAAGGCCCTGGAGTTCCTCATCCGCGAGGACGCCGACGGCGACGGCATCCTCGAAGGCGCGCAGCACAACACCCTCGACGCCGACTGGTACGGCCCGGTGGCGTGGTTGAGCGGCCTGTACCTTGCGGCCCTGCGGGCGGGCGAAGAGATGGCCCGCGAGACGGGCGACGACGAGTTCGCCGCACGCTGCCGCGCAATCTCCCAAGCCGGCCGCCGGGGCATCGTCGAGCGACTCTGGGGCGGAGATTACTTTATCAACATCCTCGACCCGAAGCACCCCGAGGCCATAAACTCCGGCACGGGCTGCCACATCGACCAGGTCATGGGCCAGTCGTGGGCGTTCCAGGCGGGCCTGGGGCGGGTTTTCGACGAGGAGCACTCGCGGCAGGCGCTGCGGGCCATCTGGCGCTACAACTTCGCGCCCGACGTCGGCCCGTACCGCGCCGCCTACAAGCCGGGCCGCTGGTACGCCACGGCCGGCGAGGCGGGTCTGGTGATGTGCACCTTCCCGCGGCCCGACTGGAGTTACGAGAAGGCCCGCGGCAAGGGCGACAGGCCCACGTTCGCCGGATATTTCAATGAGTGCATGAACGGCTTTGAGTACCAGGCCGCCGGCCACATGATCTGGGAGGGCATGGTCCAGGAGGGCCTGGCCGTGGCCCGCGCGGTGCACGACCGCTACCACCCGTCGAAGCGCAACCCGTGGAACGAAGTAGAATGCGGCGACCATTACGCCCGCTCGATGGCCTCGTACGGCGTGTTCCTGGCGGCGTGCGGGTACGAGTATCACGGGCCGAAGGGGCGGCTGGGGATGGCCCCGCGCCTGGGGGCCGACGATTTTCGCGCCGCGTTCACCGCCGCCGAGGGCTGGGGCACGTTCAGCCAGAAGCGCGACGGGCGGACGCTGCGGGCCGCAGCCCGGGTGAAGTTCGGACGCCTGCGCCTGCGAACGCTGGGCCTCGCCATGCCTGATAAGGCGCAGCCGAAGTCGGTAAGCGTCAAGGCGGGCGGCGCCGCGGTCCAGGCGAAGCACGCGCTCGACGGCGCGCGGCTGCTCGTTGCGCTCGACGCCGACGCGGTCATCGAGGCGGGCCGGGCCCTCGAAGTCGCCGTGGAGTGGTGACCGCTATGCGGCGGCCTTGCGCGCCGCGGGCGGCTTCTGCGGCGGGGCCTGCGGGTCGCGGCGTCCGGCCGGCATCGGGACCACCCGCACCCGGCCGAGGCGCGCGAGTTGCTCTGTCACCTGCGCGGCCGGGGCCACAACGACGACCACCATGCGGTCGGGCCGGAGGTGCCGGTCGGCCACCTGCCTCAGTTCCTCGGCGGTCACGCGGCTTATCCGCTCGGGGTACTTGTCGTAGTAATCGGGGGGATAGCCGTTCAGGATGCCCTCGACGCGGTAGGCCGCCTGCTGGGCGACGGTCTGCATGCCCATGACCATCGAGCCGGCGACGCGCAGTTTGGCCTCGGCGAGTTCCTGGTCCGCCGCGGCGGCCTGGCGCAGCCCGTCGAAGACGTGGAACATCGAGGCGACGGCCTCGGCGGTCGAGGGGATGGTGGTGTCGCACCCGGCGACGAACGCCCCCGCGTGCCGCCCGGGGCGGAACGTCCCCCACACGCTGTACGCCAGGCCCTTCTCGGCCCGCACGGCCCGGCCCAGGCGCGAGTCGATGCCGGAACTGAGGATGCGGCCGGCCAGGTCTCCGGCGAACTTGTCGTCGGAGTGCACATCGTATGAACGTATGCCCATGCGGATGGTGCTCTGCCTGCCTTCCGGCCGGTCCACGACGATGATGAGCCGCTCCTGGGGCGGCGCGGGAAGCGCGTAGTCCGCCGCCGGCTGCGGCGCGGCCGGCCAGTCGGCCAGCAGGGCCGCGGCGAGTTCCTGCCCGCGCCGGACCGTAAGGTCGCCGCTTATGACGAGGACCGCGTCGTTCGGCCGGTAAGCGGCGCGGTACAGGGCACGGACGTCCTCCAGCGTGATGCGGGCCGCCGTTTCGGGCGTCGCGTGGACGCCCGCCGGCGCGGCGCCGAAGAGCGCTTCCGCGAGGTCGTCCTGCGCTACCGCCGCCGGGCTGTCCTGCTGGAGGCGAAGTTGGCTGAGGACCTGCGCCTGGCGCCTCGCGAACTCGTCGGCCGGGAAGGCGGGTTCCCTCAAGATCATGCGGCTCATCTTCATCGCGTGGTCGAGTTGCTCGGTGAGGCACGAGCCGAAGAGGCGCGTCGTGTCGTCGCCGGCCGCCACCTCGATGTTTATGCCGCGCGACTCCAGGTCGTCGTTGAGTTGCGCGAAGGTAAGCCCCCCTGCCCCGCGGCGCAGGAGCGAGGCCGTCATGTCCGCCAAGCCGGCCTTCTCGGGCGGGTCGCTGTCGGAGCCGCGGCGCATCGTGAGGCCCCAGTTGACGACCGGCAGCCTTGGGTCGGGCATCACGATGACGCGCACGCCCGCCACGGCCGCCTCGGTCCCCTTCTGGAACTTCGGCGCGGGCGCCGTCTCGGCAACGGGCGGCCGCGCGGGGTAACCCTCGGGGAACGCGATGTCGCGCGGAACGATGGGCCGGGCGTTCGCCACGGCCTCGTCCAGGCGCTCCTCGGGCGCCGCCGCCCTCGGGTCGGGCACGACTCGCAGGGTCGTCGAGCGGGCGTGCAGGAGGTACTTCGCTGCCGCGGCCTTGACGTCGGCGGGAGTGACCGCGCTTAACCTGGCGAGTTCCTGGTTGACGCGGCTGGGGTCGCCGCAAAGGAGTGCGGCCTCGCCCAGCGCCCCGGCGATGCTCGCGGCCGTTTCGCGCTCGCGGACAAGGCCGAGGCTGGCCTGGACCTTCGCCTTCGCGAGTTCCTCGGCCGCGACGCCGTTTTCGCGCACGTCCTGGACGGCGGCAAGGAGCGCCTGCTCGACGCCGTCGGCGCTCGCCCCGGCCAGCACAGTGGCGCTGACCAGGAAGATGCCGGCGTCCTCAAGGGTCCAGTTCCGCGCCCCGACGTCCACGCACGTCGGCTGCGGGCCGTAAACCAGCGTGCGGCCGAGGCGGCTCGACCGGCCGCCGCCCAGCATCGTCCCCAGCAGCGCCAGCGCGTAGTTGTCGTCGGACCTGTACGGCACGGCCTGGTAGCCGATCATGATCCTGGCGAGCGGCACGGGATAGCGGACTTCGGCTCGGCGCGGTTCGGCCTGGGCGGGTTCGGCGGGGATGTCGCGCTTCGCGTCGGCCCCGCGCGGAATCCAGGCGAAGAACTTCCTCGCGAGGGCGCCGGCGGCCGGCGGATCGATGTCGCCGGCGATCACCAGGACGGCGTTGTTGGGCACGTAGTAGCGGTTGAAGAACTCCTGCAACTCGGCGGCCTGGGCGGCACGGAGGTGGTTCATGTCGCCGATGGGCGACCAGCGGTACGGGCTCTTCGTGAAGGCCGCCCGCAGGAAGTCCTCGAACAGGTTCCCGTAGGGGCGGTTCTGCTTCATCCGCCATTCCTCGGTCACGACCTTGCGCTCGGTGACGTAAATCTGGTCGGAGACGCGGAACCCGGCCATGCGGTCGGCCTCGAGGTACAGGGCAAGCGCCGCCTGGCTCGACGGCAGCGTATTCACATATACCGTTTGGTCGAAACTCGTGAAGGCGTTCGAGTTGCCGCCCACCATGCCGACGAGTTTCATGTGCTCTTCGGGCCGGACGTGCTCCGAGCCGCGGAACATCATGTGCTCGAACATGTGGGCGAAGCCCTGCCGGTCGGGCCTCTCGTCGCGGCTGCCCACGTGGTAGAGCACCCGCACGTGCACCACGGGCGCCTGGTGCAGCGGCGCATAGACGACCTCCAGGCCGTTCGGCAGCGTCTCCCGGGTGAACTCGACGGCCGCGGCCGCACGGGCCTCGCCGGCCGGCATGGCCGCGGCCGCACGCGCCGGGCAGGGCAGGATCGCCGGGCCCGCCGCGGCAGCCCCGATCAGCACGGCCGCCGCGGTTGCCAGGCGCAAATGGTGAATCGGACGTACTTTCATAAGTTGGTTGCTCCTGTTCCCGGCGGCGAGCGCGGCCGGGCGAATCGGCCGCGGCGCGCCGCCCGCCGCACATCCGCGGGTGCGGCCCCCAAGCATAGGCCGCGCGGCCGGAAGTTACAAGCACTTGTCAGGAAGCCGCCGGTACGCTACTGTACAGATGCGGCGCGGGCGTGCGGACGGCTCGCGTGGCCGCCGCGCGGGCGCGGGTCTGCCGCGGCCGCGCGGACCTGCGGCGGGCGGGCACGGGGGCGGCTGGATTGCACGCTTCCCGGGGGAACGCGGTAGAATTGGGGCAAATCAAGATATGTGCCGAAGTGGCGGAATCGGCAGACGCGCGGGATTCAAAATCCCGTCGGGGTAACACCCGGTGGGGGTTCGACTCCCCCCTTCGGCACCAACGTAAGTCTGGCCAGGAGCGCTAGTTAGGCGCATCCGCCGGCTCGCCGCCGGCCTCCTCGGACAGGCGGCCTGCGGCAGGCGAGTCACCGCCGGGTCACCTATTTTGTCAATCCCGGCGGCGGCAGGTCGCGCGGCGTGTGCAGCACCGGCCACGATGCCCGCCGCTCGTCCCGGTAGAGGCCCGCTTTCTCCACCGGGATGGGCTTGAATCCGGCCGCCGTCGCGGGCGACGCGGGCCGGAGGCGGAAGTCGCCCTTCGCCGCGTCCACGAACTGCGGGTCGGCGTCCAGGAAGTTGCCCTCGACGACCTGGAACTGTCGCGTCTTGGCGTCAACGTCCTCCCACTTGCCGCCCACGCAGATGTTGCGGACGACGCGGTTGCGCTTCGGCGTGCCGGGGTCGTCGCTTAGGATATTGACAAGCGGCGGGTATCGCCTGCTCCAGAGTTCGCCCTGATAAGGCACGGCGGCCAGGCGTGTGCGCAGTTCGCCGCGCGGATCGTCGGTGGCCTTCTTCTGCCACCCCAGGCCGCGGGCGTCGATGTGCACGGCGGGGGCGCAGTCGACGAAGATGTTGTTCTCGACCGTGTTGTCGCACCCGCCGCCAATGAAGGCCGCGCGCGTGACGCGCCAGAAGACGTTGCCGAAGATCGTGAAGCCGCTCGCCTGGTCGTCGAGGTAAACGCCCATCGCGCCGAGCATTCCGGGGCCGGCGACGTGGTGGAAGAAGTTGTGGCGGATGACCGTGCCGCGCGCCGTCCAGTCGCGGCCGGTGTAAAAGGCGCCCACGTCGCCCGTGTCGGCGCAGACGCTGTGAATCTCGTTGAACTCCAGGAGGTGGTCGTTGCCGCCCAGTTGGACGGCGCTGTGCGGCCCGTGGTGGAGGAGATTATGGCGGACGAGGTTGCCGCAGCCGCTCACGCCGACGGCCGGGCGGTAAGTGCGGCTCCAGCGGCTGAAGTTATAGATATGATTATTTTCGGCCAGCAGGCGCGCGGGCGCAAGGGTCCTGCGGTCGCCTCCCGAGAGCAGCACGCCGCCGTCGCCGGTATCGCAGATGTCGCAGCCGACGACGGCGTTGTCGGAGCCGGAAATGAGCGCCGCCTGGTTGCCGACGTTGCGGATGGTGCACCCGACGACCTGGTTGTGCGAGCCTCCGTTGATGCGTACGGCCGGCCCGCGGCAGGCCTCCAGCACGAGGCCTCGGAAGGTCACGTAATCAGCGCGGTCCACGTTGATGAGTTGCTCGGCCGCGCTGACGACGGCGCGGCCCTGCCCCGGCGGCGAGGGCGGCCAGAAATACAGCACGCCCGCCTGGCGGTCCACGTAGTATTCGCCGGGCGCATCGAGTTCGGCCAGGATGTTCAGGGCCATCCAGCGGTTGTTCTTGCGGAGACCGTAGTTGTGCTCCGAGGCCATCGTGATGATGCGCTTCGCTGCGTCGATGCTCTCGAGCCTGATGTACGTGTCGGCCCAGTCGTGGTACCAGTAGCCGTAGAGCCATGCGTCGGCCTCGGCGGCCCAGCGTGCGGGGCGGTCGCCGGAGTAGGCGAAGCGGCGCGACCTGGCGCCCTCCGGGAGGTCTGCGATGCGCGCGTAGCCGTCGTTCGGCCATCGTGCCAGGGTCATGGGCTTATCGTTATAAAAGAGTTCCATGTGCGCGGGGCGGACGGGCTGGCCGAAGCCGCGCTGCGAGAGGCTGCCGAAATCGGCGATGCCCTGCGCCCGCAGGTCGGCCGCCAGCACCTTGCCGCGCGACTCCTCCGGCAGCCGCGCGAGCGCCGCCGCGTCGGTGACCGGCCTGAAGCCCGTTACGGTGCGGCCGCCGGACAGGCGTACCTCCTGGCCGGGTTCGCCCCGGTACGCGACGGGCGATTTCTCCGTGCCGCCGTCGGCCTCGGAGATGACCAGCGCCTCGCGCCGCTCGTGCGTGCCGCCGCGAAGGAAGACCGTGACGCCGCCGTCGGGCAGGCCGCCGGCCTTTTTCATCTCGCGCAGGCGGTCCCGTGCGCGTTCGAGCGTGGCAAACGGGGCGTCCTTTGTGCCGGGCGCCTGGTCGTTTCCGCCCGGGGCGACGTAGAACACGGCGGCGGCGAGACCCGTTCCCGTCATGAAGGCGGCCATCGCGGCAGCCGTCAGCACGATGCTCGTCCGGCGCATGGGCGGTTCCTTTACGGTTTGTGGTGGAGGTGGCAGGCGACTCGCCGGCCGTCGGCGAGCGGCCGCAGGTCGGGCCGGACCTTGTCGCACGGCGCGTGCCGGTCGGGGCAGCGCGGGTGGAACGCGCAGCCTTGCGGCAGATGCGCGGGGTCGGCCACTTCGCCGGCGAGGCGGAAGTTCATCCGCACGTCCGGGTCGGGATACGGCACGGCCGAGACGAGCGCCCGCGTGTACGGGTGCAGGGCGCCCTTGAAGACGGCCTCGGTCGGGGCGAGTTCCACGATGCGCCCCGCGTACATGACGGCAACCCGCCGCGAGATGTGCCTCACCACGCCCAGGTCGTGGGCCACGAAGATATAGGTCAATTTCAATTCGTCCTGGAGGTCCTCCAGCAGGTTGATGACCTGTGCCTGGACGGAGACGTCGAGGGCGGAGACGGCCTCGTCGCAGACCACGAGCGCCGGGTTCATGATGAGCGCCCGCGCGATGCCGATGCGCTGGCGCTGCCCGCCGCTGAAGGCGTGCGGGTAGCGGCTGCGATGCTCGCCCTTCAGGCCCACCCGCCGGAGCACGTCGACCACGCGGTCCTCCAGTTCCCTGCCGCGGGCCATGCGGTGGATGACGAGCGGCTCGCCGACGATGGCCCCGACGGTCATGCGCGGGTTCAGCGATGAGAACGGGTCCTGGAAAATCATCTGCATCCTCGGCCGCAGGGCCTTGAGCGCCCGCTCGGGCAGCGCCGCCAGGTCGACGCAGCGGTCGGCCAGCGCAAACTCCACGCGGCCGCTCGTGGGCCGCAGCGCCCGCAGGATGGTGCGTGCGGCCGTTGTCTTGCCGCACCCGCTCTCGCCCACCAGGCCCAGCGTCTCGCCGGGGGCGACGTCGAAACTCACGTCGTCCACCGCCCTGACGGTGCCCACCTGGCGGCTGAAGAAGCCGCGCGAATGAATCGGGAAGTGCTTCGAGAGCGCCGTGACGCGCAGGAGCGGTTGCGCGGGCTTCATGTATGTATCTCCTCCGCGCGGAGGCAGGCGGCGAGCCGGTCGGGGGCGACCTCGCGCAGGTCCGGCGGCCCGCCCGTGTCGCATCGGCCCGCCTGCATGTACGGGCAGCGGGGGTGGAACGGGCAGCCCGGCGGAATCTCCGTGAGCGCGGGCACGCTGCCCGGAATCGACGGCAGCCGCGCTCGCCCCTGGCTCAGGCTCGGCAGCGACTGCAGTAGACCCATCGCGTACGGGTGACGCGGGTCCTTAAGGAGCGCCCGCACGGGGGCCTCCTCGACGATGCGGCCCAGGTACATCACGGCCACGTCGGCGGCGGTCTGCGCCACCACGCCCAGGTCGTGCGTTATGAGGAGCACGCTCGTGCCCAGGTCGCTCTGGAGCGTGCGGATGAGCGCCAGGACCTGGGCCTGGATGGTCATGTCGAGGGCGGTGGTCGGCTCGTCGGCAATCAGGAGTTCCGGGTTGCACGCCAGGGCCATGGCGATGACCACGCGCTGTCGCATGCCGCCGCTGAGTTCGTGCGGATACTGGCGCAGGCGCTCTTCGGGGCCGGGGATGCCCACCCTGCCGAGCATGGCCACGGCGCGGGCCTCGGCCTCGCGCCGCGCGACCGGCTGGTGCAGCAGGACGGCCTCGCAAATCTGGTTGCCGACGGAGTGGACGGGGCTGAGGGAGGTCATCGGCTCCTGGAAAATCATGCTGATGCGTCCGCCGCGAACGTCGTAGAGCGTCTCCGACTTCTCGCCGAGGGCGGTGATGTCGATGGGCGGCCGGCCCCGGGGGTAAAGAACGATGCGTCCGCCGACGATGCGCCCCGGCGGCTGGATGAGGCGCAGAACGCTGTACGCCGTCACGCTCTTGCCGCAGCCGCTCTCGCCCACGATGGCCAGGATGCGCCCGCGGCGGATGGAGAACGTGGCGCCGTCGACGGCGCGCACCTCGCCCTCGTCAAGGAAGAACGAGGTCCTGAGGCCCCGGACCTCCAGCAGGATGTCGCCGTTGTCGGCCATGCTCACCTGGTTGCGGCGTACGGGTCGGCGGCGTCGCGCATTCCGTCGCCGGCGAAGTTGAAGCACAGCACCGCCATGATGATGAATATGACGGGTGCCAGCAGCCACGGGTAATTGGCCACCGTCTGCATGTTCATGGCGTCCTGAAGCATGACGCCCCAACTGACGATGGGCGGCCGCAGGCCCAGCCCGAGGAAACTCAGGGCCGTCTCGCCCAGAATCATGCCGGGCACCGACATCGTCAGCGCCACGATGATGTGGCTCGTGAAGCCCGGCAGAAGGTGGCGGAAGATGATGCGGCCGTGGCCCGCGCCCAGCAGCCGCGCTGCCACGGCGTAGTCCTCCTCCCTGAGCGCCAGCAGTTTGCCGCGCACCACGCGCGCAAGG
>VGYT01000049.1 GCA_016872895.1 Planctomycetota bacterium | reverse complement strand
TAAGCAGGGGAGACGTGCGGGCGCGGGCCACCAGTTGGATGATCTTCAGGGTCTGCCGGATGCCGGGGCTGTGCCCGACGAGAGGAACGCCTGGCGGGCACTCCGGCGCAAAATAGCGGCTGGCCGCCGGTCGCGGGGCCGTGTCCCCCGGGCGAACTCTCCGTACCAGCCGTCATGGCTACGGGCATAGGCAAGACGTCACGTGGTGCAGCCATCCCCTCGCGGCCTCATCACGGTGCTGAGTACTGAACGGTATGCTATCGTCAAAGAGAAGGGCGCTCTTTAATGAAATTATCGGACCTGCCAAATTTCTTTCGTCCTGCCGCACAGCAGATCTGTCACTTGTCATTTTTTCCTAGCCTTGCCGTTGCAAGTGGCAAGTGGCATTCTTCCGTTTCCGGAAAACACCGCCGGCGTTCGGAACAACTTTCCGGCTGCCGACGGGCGAGCCGCCGCTCTGAAGTGTCGGGCGGGTTCGCGCGGCGGCCCGCATAACGCGTTGCCGATACAAGAGTTAAGAGCGTCGGGCCGCGTTTTCGGCCCGGGTTGGCATGCCTATTGCGTTATTGCCCGCGGCAAGGAGCGCCGCATGCTCGCGGGCAACACGCATAATCTGGCGGCCATGCTGACGGGAACCGCCCCGGCGGGCGCCGCGCATCCAGCCGCGGGCGGCACCACGACCGCGAAGAACGCAAACTCCGCACTTGCCACCGCCGACCATCCCGGCCGGAATCAGAAGAAGGCCGCCGGCGCCGCCGCCGACGCGGCCCAGCCGTCCGCCGTGGACGCCGGCGTTGAAAACACTTTGTCCGCGCACTCGCTGTGTTCGTCGGTGCCGCAGCATCAGACCGCGTTTGCGGCGGTGCTTGACCGCGCGAGCCGCCCGCGTGCGGCCGCGACAGCCGTCGCCCCCGCAACCGTCAGCGCCGACGGCCGGGCTGCGGGCCGCGCCGCCGCGGCCACGGGTTCAGCCGTGGCCGGCGGCGTTGCGGCGGCGAGACTTGCCGCCCAGCGAGGCCGGGCGAACGCCGAATCGGCGGAGACCCAGGCCGCAGAGATCGGCCCGGCCGGCGGAAAGGGCGCCCGTTTCGCGGCAGCCACAGCCGATAAGACCGCCGGCTTGGGCGCTGCTGCTTCCGCCTCGGCTGCGCCTGGCCGCGAGGCTGCGCGGCAAGCCCCGGCCCTTGCTTCGTTGCCACGTCACACGGCGGAGTTGCCGGGCCGCCTGGCCCCGTCCCCGGCGCGAGGCAGTGCTGCCGCGGTACCGCAGGGTGCAGGCCGGGATGGAATCCCGGCGTTTCCGTTCGCAGCGGCCACGGCGGCGGGATTTTATGCGGGCCTGCGCTCTGGCGAACAACCCGCCGTCGGCCGGGCTTGCCACGGCGTCGCCCTGGCGAGCCGGCTGAACCGCCCCGACGCGGAACCGGCGCGGGTCTTGGCCAGCGTAAGCCGCACGCCGCTCGGCATCGCGGGAGGCGAGCGGGGCGCGGCTTCGGCCGTCTCTTCTGGTGCCCGACCGTCTGCGGCGGAGAGGAAGCCTGCCCCGGCCGCAGCCGGCCCGCGAGACTCAAACGTTGCCCGGACTGGGCAGCCGAAGAGTGCCGCCGGCGCGCGGCTGGTTTCCTATGTGCCTGCTGCCGCCCCGGCCGGGCTTCCCTTCGCGCAGGCCGTCAGCGGCGCGGTCGAAGTTCGGGCCGCCGCGGGGAACACCGGGGCCGCTTCCGGGCTGGGCCCGGCGGGCGGCGCCGGCGGAAGATCGGCGGCACGCGCCGGCTCGCCGGGCGGCCGGACGCCGCGGGCTGACGGGGCGGATGGGTCGCGCTCCTTCCGCGGCCATGTGGCACGGCCGGCTCGTCAGGCCGTGGACGAAGCCGCGGCCGACTGGCCACGGCCGGGCAAGCCGACCGTGCCACATCACGCATCGGCCAGGGCCTTCGCGCTTGAGGCGCCCCCCGGCGCCGCCCGCGCCGCGTCCGAGGCAGGCACTGGCGGCGATGCTGCGCGGCAGGCCGAAGCGGCCCCCGTGGCGGACCAGGTGGCGGCGGCCATCCGGGCGAGCGGCCTCCGGTCGCAGCCGCAGGTGGTTGTCCGCCTGTCGCCCCCGGAACTGGGCAAGGTGCGCGTGACGCTCCGGGCCTCGGGCGCGGGCGTGCGGGCTGTCATGGAGGCCGACAACCCCGAGACCGTCCGCCGCCTGGAGCAGGAAGGCGCCGCCCTGGCTAGCCGCCTGGAAGACGCGGGCGTGCCCTTGAGGCGGCTGGACGTGGTCCTTGCCCGCCAGGACGCCCGGCCCGACGGGGAAGGGACGGCCGGGCAGCCGGACCGCCGGAGCGACGGCCGCCCAGGCGGCGCCCCGGGGAGCGGCCATGTGGCACGGTCGGCCCGTCCGGCCGTGGACGAAGCCGCGGCCGACTGGCCGCGGCCGGGCGAGCCGGCCGTGCCGCACCCTGCATCGGCCGCCGGCGGCTCCGTGCGAATCAACGTGTGGATATAAAGAACTAAGGAGATACTTATGAGTGCGATTCCCGGCACAGAGGCGATCGGCGGACTGGACGCGACCGCCCTCGCGGCGCGCGACGCCCTCATGGCCAGCCTCTCGGCTGCGTCCCGCACGAGCGGCGCCGCCTCGTCCGGCTCCGCCGGCTCGCCCGATGCCGCCACGCAGCGAGTGAACTTCCTTAACCTGCTGATTACTCAGATGCGGAACCAGAATCCGCTGGAACCCATCGACAACAACCAGATGGCCGAGCAACTGGCGCAAATCTCGCAGTTGGAGCAGATGCAACTCCTGAACGGCTCGCTGAAGGACGCCCTTGCGGCCGCGCAGGCCGCCTACGCCGCCTCGCTCATCGGCAAGACCGTCACGTTCGTCCCCGAGGGTGAGTCGGCCGAGCAGGCGGGCGCCGTGACCGGCGTGGGTGTGGCCGGCGGCCAGGTCAGCCTGCTCGTGGGCGCCCGGAGCGTGCCGCTGGCCAACGTCGTGACCATCCGCGGTCCGGCCGCAGACGCCGGCGCCGCTTAGGCAAGACCGCAAAGTCCGCCGCGGCCGCCCGCCGGCCGCGGCACTTCCAAAAGGAGACGCACGATGAGCGACGCGCTGCTGGCAGGCGTATCGGGCCTACAGGCCCATCAGACCATGCTCGACGTGGCCGGCAACAACCTGTCGAACGTCAATACGTACGGGTTCAAGTCCGGCCGCGTGACGTTCAGCGAATTGCTGGCCCAGACGCTGCGCGAGGCGACGCAGCCGACCGGCGTGGTGGGCGGCACGAACCCGCAGCAGATCGGTTCCGGCGTCCGCGTGGCGTCCGTGGACCATAACATGGCCCAGGGCAACCTCGTGTACACCGGCCAGCCGCTCGACATGTCGGTCGACGGCGGCGGGTACTTCGTCCTGAACGACGGCCAGAAAGACGTGTACACCCGCTCCGGGTCGTTCGCCGTCGATGCGTCGTTCTACCTGGTGAACCCGAACACCGGCTACCGCGTCCAGCGCATCGGCAGCGAGGGCGTGGCGGAAGGGTTCCAGGAAGCTGCCTCGGACCACATCCGCGTGCCCTACGACATCCCCCTGGCCGCCCAGATCTCCGAGACCATCACGTTCACGGGCAACTTAAGCGCCAGCACGACGACGCCCACGACCAGCGCGCTGCGGAGCGACGTGCAATACACGGTGGACGAGCGGGCGGCCTTGCGCGACTCGCTCCTGGCGGACCTCGACCAGGCCCAGGGCGTCGCGGCAGGCGATACCATCCGCATCACGGGCACCACGCGCGACGGCGCGGCCGTCAACACCGTGTTCACGCTGGCGGCCGATTCGACGCTTGGCGACCTTCTGGACGCCATCGGTGCGGCCTTCCCGGGGTCGCAGGCCGGCCTCTCGAGCGGCCAGGTCACGCTGACGGACACCGAGGCGGGCTACAGCCGCACGGACCTCGGGCTGGCGTACAGCGGCGGCGGCACGCTTGAACTGCCGCCGTACTTCAAGATCGCCCAGGCCGGCGGCGAGGAAACGCGTAATACGAATATCGATGTCTTCGATGCCCAGGGCATCAGCCACAACCTGGCCGTCGCCTTCGTCCGCACGGACGCGCCCAACACCTGGGACGCCGTCCTGCTGAGCGTCACGGGCGACGTGACGCTTGCCGACCGCCGCGTCACGGGCATCACGTTCGGGCCGAACGGGGCCTTCACCGGCCTGGGAGGCGCCAGTCCCGACGAGCCGTCATTCCGCCTGGAGTTCGCGTCCGACCCCGGCAACGAGCGCGTCATCACCCTCGACCTGGGCACGGAAGGCGAGTTCGACGGCCTCACGCAGGTGGGCGGGCAGTCCACCGCCGCCGCAAACGGCCAGGACGGCTACGAGGCCGGCTACCTCTCCTCCGTCTCCGTCAGCCGCGAGGGCGTCCTGGTCGGCATGTTCACCAACGGCATCCGCCGCACCATCGCTGCCCTGAAACTGGCCACGTTCCAGAACCCGGCCGGTCTTCAGAGCGTCGGCAACGGGTTCTTCACGGCGTCCGCGAACTCGGGTGACCCGGTGCCCACGCGTGCCCTGGCGGGCGGCGCGGGCAGCGTCCAGGGCGGGGCGCTCGAAAAATCCAACGTTGACATGGCCGCCGAGTTCGTCGGCCTCATCCAGGCACAGAACGGATACCAGGCCAACGCCCGCACAATCCGCGTCGCCAGCGACATGCTGCGCGAACTGGCGACGCTCATCCGGTAACGGACGTGCGGCCCTGGCTCGCCAGGGCGACGCCCGCCCAAGGCGGGCCGACGGCGCGGGAGGCGCAAGACAATGACCGGTCCGGCAATCATCCTCGCAACCCTGACGCCCATGGAGCGGATGGCCGCCCTCCGGTCCGAGCCGCACTACTACGATATGCTTCTCGCCTGGGACGTCCTGGGGCCGATCCTTCTGGTCGGCGTCGTCTCCGGAGCCGCCGTCGCGCTCTTGCGGCGCTGGGCCGCGCACAGCCGCGCAGGCCGCGACTTCGTGCTCACGGCGGACCGCCTGGGCCTGACCGGCGAAGAGCGGGCGGCCCTGGCCCGCGTGTCCCGCGTGGCGGGCCTGAAGCGCCTCGACTCGGTCTTCACCATGGAGGCGGCGTTCAACCGCGGCGTCGAGGCCTTCCTGGCCGGGCCCGACGTGAAGGCCATGTCGGAGGCCGCGAGGCAGCGGCTGACGGGCCTCCTGGCCTCGCTCCGGCAGAAACTGGGGTTCCTGGAGCGGCCGCAGGTGTGGTCCGAGCGGCCGCCCGGCATCGTCGCCATCCCCGCGGGAAGCACCGTACGCGTGGTGCCCAGCGGCGCCCCGGCGGCCATCGAGGCTGTCGTGGTCCAGGCCGGCAAGGACCACGTGGTCGTAGAGATGCCCGACCGGCCGGAGACGCAGGCGGGAGAAACCTGGCGCCTGCGCTTCGGCGTGGCGGGCGCCGCCTGGGAGTTCGACGCCGTGGTCCAGGACGTCCTGCCTCGCGGCGTGAGCCTGCACCTGGCGGGTTCGCCGCGAGCCGTCAACCAGCGGCGGTTCATGCGGGCGCCGACGAGCAAGCCCGTCCACCTTGCGCCGTACTCGTTCGTGGACGAGCGGGGCGTCGGGCGGCTGCCGGAGTTCGTCGAGGGCACGCTCGTCGAGATCGGCGGCCCGGGCCTCAAAATCCACTCGCGCGTCCAGACCAAGGCCGGCGACCGCGTCCTGGTGGTCATGACGACGGGCAGCCAGGCGCAAGGCCAGGGCACGCCTGGCGCGCCCGGGCGGGTCATCCGCGGCATGGGCACCGTCCGCCGCAGCACGCCCTTCTACGAGACGGTCGTGGAGATGACCGGCCTGCGCGACGACGAACTCAGCGAACTGGTGTGCGAGACCCTTCAAGCGGCGCGGCGGACGGCGTCCGAGGCGGACGAGTTTGCCTCGGCCATGGAAGGGGTCCAACCATGAGCGGACCGACGAACGTCAACGCCGCCGGCATGGGCGCCCTCGGCCGTCAGTACGAGGCCATCGCACACAACCTCGCCAACGCCAGCACCCCAGGATACAAGCGGCTCTTCTGCACCCTGGTGGGCGGGGCGCCCGGTGCGGCAGGCGGCCCGGGCGGTGCGGCGGCGCCGATCCTGGGAGAATCGTCCGTCGATTTCACCCAGGGCGCCATCGTGCACACCGGCCGGCCGCTGGACCTGGCCCTGCACGGCAAAGGTTTCTTCGTAGTCGAGACGCCCCAGGGCGAGCGCTACACGCGCAACGGCACGTTCCAGACGAGCGCCCAGGGGCAACTGGTGGACTCAGGCGGGCGCACCGTCGCCGGCGATGCCGGCCCCATCGTCATTCCGCGCACCGCCGGCGAGGCCGGCGTCAGCGTGGCCGCCGACGGCCGCATCCAGGCCGGCTCGACCGTCCTGGGGAAACTCCGCATCGTCGAGTTCGAGAAGCCCGAGGCCCTCGTCCCCGCGGGGGAGGGGTCCTTCCGGGCGCCGCGCACCGCGGCCCCGCTGCCGGCCGCCAAGACCACCGTCCAGCAGGGGTTCCAGGAGGCCTCGAACGTCTCCGTCGTCAACGAACTGGTGGGCCTGATTACCGTGACGCGCCTGTACGAGGCCAACGCCAACATAATGAACAAGCGCGGCGAAATGGCGAAGACCATCATCCAGGTCGCCATGGGCAACGTATAAGGAGGTACCATGCTGCGGGCATTCTCGACGGCCGCCACAGGCATGTCGGCACAACAGATGATTGTCGATAACATCGCCAACAACCTGGCGAACCTCAACACCGTCGGCTACAAGCGCAGCCAGGTGGACTTCCAGGACCTGGTGTACGTGGAACTGGCCGCCGCCGGCCGCGAGGTGGCCGCCGGCCTCCTGGCGCCCAGCGGCCTGGAGATCGGCTGCGGCGTTCGCCCGGCGTCGACCCTGAAGATATTCACCCAGGGCGAGGCCGAAAACACCGAACGCAACCTCGACATCATGATCGAGGGCGACGGGTTCCTCCAGGTCACGCTCCCCAGCGGCGAGACGCGCTACTCGCGCGACGGCTCGCTACGCCTCGACGCCAACGGCCGCCTCGTCACGTCCGGCGGATACCTGATGAATCCCACCGTCACCATCCCGGCCGACTGGCGGAGCATCAGCATCGGCCTCGACGGCACCGTGACGGTCTTCGCCGGCGCCGACAACACGGCCACCAACGTGGGGCAGATTACGCTGGCGCGGTTCGCCAACCCCTCCGGCCTGCGCTCCGAGGGCAGCAACCTCCTGGCCGAGACGCCCGCCTCCGGCCCGGCGACAATCGGCACCGCAGGCGAGGAGGGCCTCGGCACAATCCGCCAGGGGTTCCTCGAACGCTCGAATGTCCAGATGGTCAAGGAACTCGTCAGCCTCATCACGGCCCAGCGCGCTTACGAGATCAATTCCCGGGCCATCCGCGCCGGCGACGAGATGCTCACCACCGCCAACCGCCTCATAAGTTAGGGATAATCATGACAACGTGGAACTTTCGCCTCGTGCTCGCGGCTGCCGCCCTCGCCTGTGCTCCCCCGTGCGGAATGCGGGGTGCGGAGTGCGGAGCGCCCCCCAGTGCGCAGTGCGGAGCGCCAAGTGCGGAGCGCATTCCCGTCGTTCCGCACTCGCCGCTCCAGGTCCACCTGCCGCGAGAGGTCCGGGTCGAGGGCGATGCGCTCCGGCTCGGCACGGTCGCCGTCGTGCGGGCCGAGGACGACGCGCTGGCGCGCCTGGCGTCCGGCGTCCCCCTGGGCCGCGCGCCCGGGTCGAAGGAACAGATCGCCATCGACCGCCCGACGATTCTCGGGCGGCTGGCCTCCAGCGGCATCCCGGCGTCGTCGGTGCAACTCTCCGGGGCCGATCGCGTGGTCGTCTCGCGCGGGGAGAAGACGGTGCCCGCCGCCGACCTGGTGCGCGCGGCCGAGTCGTGCCTGGAATCGCAGCGGCCCGCCCCGGCGGGCTGCCGCTGGGTCGTCGCCCGCCAACCGGCGGACCTGACGGTTCCCGCGTGCGAGGGCCTCGTGCTGGAGGCTTCCGGCCGCCCTCACGACGTGACGGGCGAGGCGTGCATCGAGGTGGCCGCCGCGGCCGGCGGCCGCCGCCTGGCCGCCCAGCCCGTGCTCTTCAAGTTGGCTTACGTCCATCGCGAGGCCGTTGCGGCGCGGGACCTTGCGCCGGGCGACGTCCTCGCGCCGGAGAACATCGCTTTGCGGACCGCGCTGGCCCCCGCGCCCGCCCCCGCCGACTGGACGCCCCCGTACGGGCTGGCGGCGGCCCAGGCGATCCGCGCGGGGTCGGTCATCCGTCCCGCGCTCCTGCGGAGCCCGCGTGCGGCGGCGGCCGTCCGGCGGGGGGAGAACGTCGTGATGCGCATCCAGGGGCAGATGTTCCTCCTTCGCGGCCTCGGCACGGCCCTGGAGGACTCGCCGGCGGGCGGCCTCATCAGGGTCCGCAACGCCGACTCCGGCCGCGTGGTCGTCGCCCGCGTGGCGGGCGACGGCGCCGTCGAACCCGTGCTCGGCGAGGTGAAATAATGAAACTATCCGCATACATTCTGACGGCGCTGGCGCTGGCCGCGGCGGCGCCGGGCCCCGCCGCGGCGGGGTCAATCTGGGTCCGCGCGGCCGCCGGCGGCACGGTCCCCCGCGTGTACGAGGACGACACCGCCCGGCGCATGGGCGACATCCTGACCATCGTCATCAACGAGCGCTCCAGCATCGACAACGACACCAAGCGCAACATGGACAAGAAATCCGAACGCTCCGTAAAGTCGTCGGGAACCGTCGGCCTGGGCGACATCCCGTCGTGGTGGAGCAAGCAGGGGCACAACGGCTTCGCGATCCCCAACATTGACGCCACCAGCGCCGCCTCCAGCAAGTTCGAGGGCAACTCCAAGGTCGAGGCCGACCGCGCCTACACCGACAAGATCACCGTGACCGTCCACGACGTGCTGCCCAACGGAAACCTGGTGGTCCTGGGGTGCCGGCGGCGCAACCTGGACGGCGACACGCAGATGGTCTGCGTCTCGGGCGTCGTCCGCCCCAGCGACATCACCTTCGCCAACACCGTCACGAGCGAGCAGGTGGCCGAGTTCCAGATGATCACCATCGTCTACGGCGAGGAGAGCCGGTTCACCAAGCCCGGCTGGCTGGGGCGAATCCTGAACTTCCTCAGCCCGTGGTAACTGAAAGGGTCCCATGAGACGCCTGCTTATTCTGATTGCCGCGACGGCGGCGCTTGCCGCGCCCGCCGCCGCCGAGCGCATCAAGGACGTCACCGACATCAAGGGCGTTCGCGGCAACCCGCTCCAGGGCTACGGCCTGGTGGCGGGGCTTGCCGGCACGGGCGACGGCGCGGCCGCCAGCCAGCGGATGCTGGCGAACCTTCTGCGGCGGAGCGGCCTGGCGCTCCTGCCCGCCGAGGTGGCCTCGAAGAACGTGGCCTTCGTGACGGTGACGGCCGAGTTGCCGCCCTTCGCGCGGGCCGGCGCGCTCTTGGACGTGACCGTCTCGGCCACCGGCCAGGCCACGAGCCTCCAGGGCGGGACGCTCCTGGTGACGCCGCTCTACGGGGCCGACGGGCAGGTGTACGCCGTGGCCCAGGGGTCGCTCGTCATCGGCGGGTTCGCGGCGTCGGGCGAAAAGAGTTCCATCAGCCAGAACCACGCGACGGTCGGCCGCATCCCGGCCGGGGCAACCATCGAACGCGACGAAATATCCACAATGCTCGATGAAACAGGCGCCGTGGTGCTGACGCTCAGGAACCCCGACTTCGCGACGGCCGAGCAGGTGCGCGCGGCCGTGAGCGCGGTCTTCCCGGGCGCCGCCGAGACGATCGACGCCGCCGCCGTGCGCATCCGCCCCCCGGCGGGCCTTGCGCGCGGCGACCTGGCGGCCTTCCTCGACCGCATCGGCAGCCTCGACGTCAAGGTCGACGCGCCGGCCATCGTGGTTATCAACGAGCGCACCGGCACAATCGTCGTCGGCCAGAACGTGGGCATCTCGACCGTGGCCATCTCGCACGGGAACCTCTCCATCATCACCCAGGAGAAGGAGTTCGTCTCGCAGCCGCTCCCGTTCTCCCGCGCGGGCACAACCGAAAAGACCAAGCAGACCGAGATCACCGCCGTCGAGGAGAAGGGCACCCTGCACGTCGTGCCGCGCCAGGTCTCCGTGTCGGAACTGGCGCGGGCCCTGAACGCCATGGGCCTGACGCCCCGCGACCTCATCTCGATCTTCGAGGCCCTCAGGCAGGCCGGGGCGCTCCAGGCCCAGTTGAAGGTCATATGAGCCAAGCAGATATGAGCATCGGCCCGCTTGTGCCGCCCGACCCGCTGGGCGGGACAATCGTGCCGCGCATCCGGCGCGCGGCCGCGCTGGCGGCACGCAGCCCCGAGATTCAGAAGGTCGCCCGCGACTTCGAGTCGGTCCTGCTCCAGAAGGTGATGGAAGAGATGCACCGGACCGTCCCGGACTCGGGCGGGGCCTTCGAGTCGGGCACGACCGAGCAGGTGTGGAGCCTGTTCTGGTTCTACCTGGCCCAGGACGCCGCCGACAAGGGCGGCCTCGGTCTCTGGAAGGAACTGGCGCGCGAGTTGAGCCGCGCGGCAGCCGAGAACCCCGCCGCGACGCTTGCCGCAGAGCCGCGACCGTCAGCGGGCGGCGCCGTATCAGAGCCGCGACCGTCAGCGGGCGGCGCCGCATCAGAGCCGCGACCGTCAGGGAGCGGCGCCGTGAAGGAGCATCCATGATCGCCGCCGTCACGCCGCCGGAACCGCTCCTCCGGGAGTTCCTGGCGATCCTCGACGAGGAGATCGGCCTCCAGGAAGCCGCCCTGCGGCACCTGGCGGCCCTGGCCGACGCCGTGGCGGCGCGCCAGGACGGCGCCGTCGAACGCCTCCTGGCCGAGGCCGACGCCTCGCACCAGCGCTGGACCGCGCTGGGGGAGAATCGCCGCGCGGTGCGCCGGCGCCTGGCCGAGGCCCTGCTGTGCGCGCCCGACGAGGTAACGCTCTCGCGGCTGGCCGGGGCGCTGCCCGCGCCGTACGGCCGGGCGGTGGCGGACCGGCGCCTGCGCATCTCGGCGGCGGCCGAGCAGGTCCGGCGCCAGCATCTCCGGACGGCCGTCCTCGTGATCGAAGGCGCGCGCCTCAGCCGCAGCCTCCTGGCGGGCCTGGCCCCCGGCGCCGCCCCCCCCGGCACCTACGGCGCCGCGGGCCGCCGGCCCTGGGCGCCCCCGGGCGGCCTGGTGGACATGAGATCATAGATATGTCTGACCTGTCAATAGGACTGAGCGGTCTCGACGTGGCCCTGAAGGCCATCGCCACCGTCGGCAACAACATCGCCAACGCCGCCACGCCGGGCTATCACCGGCAGGAAATCGACGTGGCGCCGATGCCCTCCGACTCGGGGGCGGCGCTGGAGGTCGGCAACGGCGCCCAGGTCCTCGGCGTCCGCAGGCTCATCGACCGCGTCCTTGAGGCCGAAATCTTCCGCCAGCAGCCGCTCCTGGGGCAGGCCGAGGAGGAACTCTCCGTGCTCCAGGCCGTCGAGGGCGTCCTGGCCGACCTCTCGGCCGAGGGCGCGGGCCCCGCCCTCGACCGTTTCTTCGCCGCGCTGCGGGAACTCGTTGCCCAGCCCGAAGACGCTTCCCTGCGCACGCAGGCCATCTGGGCCGCCGACGCCCTGGCTGCCCAGTTCCGCAACCTGGCCGAGGCCCTCGCCGCCCTCGACCGCAGCCTCGACGTTGAAATCGCCGGCGCGCTGGACCAGGCGAACGGCCTGGCCCTCCGCATCGCCGACCTGAACGCCCAACTCCAGGCCACCTACTACCGCCGACCGGACAACAACGTCCTCGACATGCGCGACCAGGCCGTGCTCGACCTGGCGCGGCTGGTGGGTATTGAGACGCAGGATGCGGCCGGCGGCGCGATCACCGTCCGTGCGGCCGGAACGGCCCTGGTAACGCTGGCCTCGACGGCCGCGCTGGAGGCCGGACTTACGCCCGACGGCCGCACCGCCGTCGGCGTCGAAGGATCCGGAATCTTCGACGCGCAGGTCACGGGCGGCCGGCTGGGGGCCCTCCTGGCCCTTAAGAACGACATCCTGCCGGCCGTCCGCCAGGCCCTCGACGCGGTCGCCCGCGAGGTCATCTTCCGCATCAACCGCGAGCATGCCCAGGCCGTAGGCACGGCCGGCTCCTTCACGCGCCTCGTCAGCCGTGCGGCCGCCGACGACCTGGCCGAGTGGGATGCGCCCCTGGCGGCCGGGACCATCTACGTCCGCGTCATTAACGCCGCCACCGGCGCAGCCGCACGCTACGCCGTGGCCGTGGACCCGGAGTCGGCGGACCCGGCGGAATCGACGCTCGCGGGCATCGCGGGCCAGTTCGACGCGATTGACGGCCTGCGGGCCTCCGTCTCCGGCGGCCGCATGACACTCCAGGCCGACACAGGCTACCGCTTCGACTTCCTGCCCGCCCTGCTGCCCGACCCGGCCGCCGTCAACATGACGGGCACCGCGCGGCCGACCATTTCGGGCCTGTACACGGGGTCGGCGACGCAGGTCTTTACGGCACGCGCGGTCGGTAGCGGCGAAGTGGGCGTCACCGACGGCCTGGCCGTCGAGGTGCTGGACGCGGGCGGCAGCGTTGTGGCCACGCTCTCGGTGGGTCTCGGGTACGCCGCCGGCGACGTGCTGGACATCGGCGACGGTATCCGCGCGGCCTTCAGCCGGGGCTCGCTCGTGGTGGGCGACTCGTTCACCATCCTGGCGCCCGCCGAGGCCGACGCGTCGGGATTCCTCGCGGCCGCGGAACTCAACGCCTTCTTCACGGGCAACTCCGCCGCATCCATGCAGGTCTCCGCTGACCTGCGCGACGCGCCGGAGCGCCTTGCCACGGCCCTGACGCCCGCCGCGACCGACAACCGCGGCGCCCGCCGCATGGCCGATGTGGCCGATACCGCCGCCGAGACCCTGGGCGGCCTGACCATCGGCGACGCCTACCGCAGCCTTGCGGCCGACGTGGGGCGGCAGGTGGCCGTCCGCAGCGCGCGAGTCGAGGCCCTCCAGCAGTCAAACCGCCTCCTGACCGCGCAGCGCGACGAGGCCACAGGCGTCGACATCAACGAGGAAGCCGCCAAACTCATCATCTTTCAGCAGTTGTTTCAGAGCATGGCCAAGTACCTGGCCACCGTGCGGCAGACGAACGAGACTTTGTTTGACATCGTCTGACCGCGCGTGTACGCGCAGGCCGGGTTGAAATCCCGGCGCTGGGTGGCATGCGCACAGCCTGCCCGCCGCGGCGGGCCGCCTTTGCGTGGGCATGCATGCCCGCGGAACGGATGCCGCGGGCATGCCACCCCTCGATTGCGAGCGACAGTGCACCGGGCGGCGCCGTAAGGAAGAGCACACCATGGCCGGCTGGACCAGCATCATGAATGTCACGCAGCAGGCACTGCGGAGCCAGGGCGAGGAACTCGCCCGCCTCCAGGCGGCCGCCGCCAGCGGGGCGCGAATCAACCGCGCCAGCGACGACCCCACCGGAGCCTTCAAGGTTCTTGACTTCCGCGCCGACGCCGCCTCGCTCGAAACCTACATGCGCAACCTCGATGCCGTCACCGAGTCGCTCCAGACGGTCTCCGACATCCTCCAGAACATGAGCGCCAGCCTGGCCCGCGCCCAGGCCCTGGCGTCGCAGGCGTCGAGCGGCACGTACGACGCCCGCAGCCGCGCCGCCATCGCCACCGAAATCGACTGCATCCTGGAATCGCTCGTCTCCTTCGCCAACCGCCAGTACCGCGACCGCTACGTCTTCGGCGGAGGCGCAGCAGAGGCGCCCTACGCCGCCGTCCGCCAGGGCGGACGTATCGTCCGCGTCGAGTACCGCGGCGGGGCCGACGGCGTGCCCGTCCCCGTGGCCGCAGGCGTCGAGTACGACGCCATCCTCGTCGGCGACCGCGCCCTTCGCGCGGCCGCGCGCGGCCAGCCGCTCTTCCTCGGACACACCGGCGCCGCACCTGGCGCGGGCACGTCCAGCGTCCGCGGCGACGTCTGGCTCACCGTCCGACACGCCGCCACCGCGTACGCGGGCGCGAGCGGCATCGCGCCGGGCGCATCGTCGGCCGCGGGCGACACGATCCTCGGCACAGGCCACACGCTGACCATCGACCAGCCCGCCGGCACCGTCGCCCTCGACGACGGAACGCCCGTCGCATTCACGGGCGACGAAACGGACCTGCGCCTCGCCAACGCCGCCGGCGACGCCGTGTACGTTGACACGCGCGCCGTTGCGGCGGGGTTCCAGGGCACGGTGGCCATCCGCGCCGACGGCACGCTCTCGATTGACGACGGGGCGAGCGCCGCGGCCGCCACGTTCGCGCCGGGCGACGCCGTCACGGATTCGCGCGACGGCCGCGTCCTCTATGTGGATACGACCGCCCTGGCGCGGGTGGGTGTTGAGCCGGTGCGCCTGCCCGGCACGAACGACCTCTTCGGGGCGCTGATCGCCCTGCGCGACGCGGCCCTGAACAGCCGCGGCCTCTCCGCAGAGGACACGGCGGCCGTCCTCGGCAAGGCCCGCGACGCCCTCCAGGAGGTCTCCGGCCGCCTCACCGAAACGCTCACGGCCACCGGGGCAAAACTCCAGGCCCTGGCCGGCCTGCGAGAGAACCTCGATGCCGCCAAGGGGTTCTCCGAGCAGCGGGCCTCGGCCATCGAGGACGTCGACCTGGTGGACCTGGCCGCCGAACTCGCGCGGCTCCAGACGCTCTACCAGGTGACGATGGCCAGCGCGGCCAGGATGCTGACCCTGTCGCTCTTCGACTACCTTGACACGTAGGGCGGGGTGAAATCCCGGCTTCTCCTGGTCGCGCGGCGGAAAGAAGGTCCCTTGTGTCTGTCGTTTTCATAATATCACGCTTCTTTGATGACACGCGGCCCTTCGTGCGCGCCGCGGCCGCCACGCCCGGCCTGTCGGTGACGCTCGTGCGGGGCGACGAGGACCCCGGGCGGGCCATGCGCACCCTCGGCCGCGCGGCCAGGATATGGTTCGAAGGCGGAGGGCCGGCGCTTTCGGCCCTGGCCGCCCGGCCCGGCCCCTGGCGATTCGCCAAGGCGTATCTCCGCGCGGGCGCGGACGAAGCGGACGCGCTTCCGTGGCACGGCCTCTGGAACGTCGTCTCGGACCTGGTGGTGCCCGGGCCGCGGACAGCCGAGGCCGCCTTGGCCGCAACCGCCGCCGCCCGGCAGGTCCCGGGCCGCATCCACCTTGCGGACTTCGGCGCGTGCGGGCAGGCCCCGACGCAGCCGGTCCCGGCGGTGCGGCTCGCGCGCCTTGCGGACCTCCTGTTCAAGCCCCCCGGCGGGCTGCTGATCGCAGCGTGGCGGGCGATCCGGACGCTCGGCGAGGTCAGCCGCGGCCGCGCGCTGGTCCTCGGCGCCGCGCCGCCGGAACTTCCGGACCACCTGCGGCGGGCGCACGGCCTGGAGGTCATCGGCTCGTCGGATGATGCCGCGCCGGCCGACACGGTCATCGTGTGGGCGGCGCTCGGCGGCGACCAGGGGCGGGGCGCCGCCGCAAGTTGCGCCGCCGAGGTGCTCCGCCGCGCGCAGCCGGGCGTGACGGTCGCGGCCGTGGCGGCCGAGGAGTCGCCCGATGCCGCGGCCGGCCCTGCCGCCCTCCGCCGCACGCTCGAAGCGCTCCTTGCGCCGACGGGCCTCGCCTTCGAGTTCGACGTGCGCGGCAGCGTAGTTGTTGCTGCCTGCGGCCCCGGGCGCCGTGCTTTCGCGCTGTTGCAGGAACATGGTCATCCGTCGGCCGGGTCGCTTTTTTCCGCAGCCGAAGGCATGGCGCCCGCCGAACCGCCGCGCGCCGGGGCCTCCGCCGGGCCGCCGCCGGGCGTCGAGGTCTCCGCCGAGCCGCCGCTCGTCAGTGCCGTCATTCCGGTCTACAACGATGCCCGCCGCATCGGCCGTGCCATCGCCGGCCTGCGCGGCCAGACGTGGCGGAACCTGGAGATCCTCGTTGTGGACGACGGCTCCACCGACGGCACCGCCGAGGCCGTTGCCAAGCATTTAGACGACCCGCGCGTTCGATATTTATACAAGGAGCACAGCGGCCGGCCGGAGACGCGGAACCTGGGCGTCCGCGAGGCGCGCGGCGACTTCATCGCCTGGCTGGGCAGCGATGATGAGTCTCTGCCGAACCGCATCCGACTTCAGGTTCAGGCCGCCGCAGCCCGCCCCGGAACGGACATCGTGCACAGCGACGGGTTCTTCTTCGCCCCCGATGGCAGCCTGCACCGCTGCCGCCGGTACCGCCCCTTCACGGCGCAGGAGTTGCCGGGCCTGCTGCTGGCCGGGTTCGGCAATGTGTGCCCGATTCTCGACACGTCGGCCCTTATCCGCCGCGACCTGTACCAGCGGCTGGGCGGCTACGACCCGCAATTCCTCCGCTGCCAGGACTACGACTTCTACATCCGCACGGCGATGGCCGGCGACGTAACGTACGCCCACGTGCCGGAGCCCCTGGTGAAGGTCTCGCAGTCGCCGGGCAGCCCGGACCGGCTGGCGGCCGGGCTGGATTTCTACCTGGTGCTGGCGCGGCGGCTCATCGAGTTCTTCGGTCCCGAGCGGTTGATGGACGGCGTGGCACGCGATTTGCAAGAACACCCGTGCCTCTTTGTCGCGCGGTGCCTGGTGGAGGCCGCCCTCACGTTCGACGCGCCCCCGGACCACGGGTTCTGGTCCGATGCGCGGTCGTTTGCCGGGCGCGTCGCGGCCGAGGGATCGCCCGACGACCGCGCTGACTCCGACCGCCTGCTGGCCTTCATCGTCCGGCGCGCGGGCGCCGGGGAAGGACCCATGCCGCGAGCCGACCGGGCGCCATGTGGCACGGTTCAAACAAGCCCCACGCACGGCGTGGGGATGGATGGTGCGGGCCGATCATCCCCCGGCAGTGCCGGGGGCTTTGAACCATGCCACCGATGTTTACCACGCCTGCCCGCCGGCAGGCGGGGCCTGCCTGCCGGCAGGCAGGCCGGGCCGTAGCGCGGGGGTTTATCCCCCGCGCCGGCCGCGCGGGGCACAAGGCCCCGCGCTGCGGTCTGACCCGGCGCGGCCGGTCTCCGCCGCTGGTGCGGCGCCCGACCCGGCCGAGAAAGGTCTTGCATGGTAGCCGAACCGACGCCGTCGCCCGCGCTGGTGCGCGGCCGTCAACTGGCCGACGCCGGGCGCCACGAGGAGGCCCTGGCTGCACTCCGCGAGCACCTGTCCGGGCGGAGCGACGACGGCCGGGCGCTGAACGACGCCGGGGCGATCCTCTACGCGCTCGGCCGCTTCGAGGAGGCGGCGGAGCACCTGGGCCGCGCGGCCGCCCTCCTCGGCGACGAGGCCGGCCAGGCGCTCTGGAACCTGGCCGAGGTCCGCCTGGCGTCCGGCCGGCCCGCCGACGTGCCGCCGCTCTTCGGCGGCCTCCGGCGCGCGGGACTCCTGACGGCCGACCTCGTGAACCGCACGGCGGCCGCCCTGGCCGACCAGGGCGACGCCGCCGGCGCACTGGAGGCGCTCCTGGGGTCGCTGCGCCTCGCGCCCGGGCAGCAGCAGGTCCTCGGGCCGCTCCTGGAGCACGTCCGGGGCCTGCGGCCGAAGGTGGCTTTTCTCTCGGACTTCGAAGACAATAAGTTCATCAAGGATATCTATTCGTTCATCAGCGAGCGCTACGAGGCGCGATGGCTCCGCCGCGGCGGCCCGCGCGAGATCTTCGCCATCCTGCGGTGGTGCGATATCGCGTGGCTGGAATGGTGCACCGGCCAGGCCGTCGCCGTCTCGCGCATGCCCAAGGTCTGCCGCACCGTCGTACGCCTGCACCGCTTCGAGGCGTTCCGCCCCTGGCCGCGGGAGGTCCGCTGGGAGAACATCGACGCCCTCGTCACCGTCGGCAACCCGTCGGTCGAGGAGCACCTGCGGCGCTCCGTGCCGGGCATCGAGCGGCGGACGCGCATCGTGCCCGTCCCGAACGGCGTGGACCTGGCGCGGTTCGCCTTCCGCGACCGGCCCCGCGGAAGGAACCTGGCCTGCGTGGGCTACCTCAGCCTGCACAAGAACCCGATGCTGCTGGTGCAGGCCTTCGCGAGGCTGCACGCGGCGGACCCGCAGTACCGCCTGTTCTTCGCCGGCTCGTTCCAGGACGACGGCATACTTCAGGCATATCTCGATGACCTGATCCGCGAACTCGGGCTTCAGGCGGCCGTCCGCTTCGACGGCTGGCAGGACGACGTGGCCGCATGGCTCGAAGACAAGCACTACCTGGTCACCGGCAGCATCGTCGAGGGCTGCCCGGTGGGCGTCCTGGAGGCCATGGCCAGGGGCATCAGGCCCGTGGTCCACGCGTTTCCCGGCTGCTCCGCGCTGTTTCCGCCCGAGTACCTGTGGCGCACGGTGGACGAGTTCTGCGAGCGCATCCTGGCCGGCGAGTACCGCCCGGCAGAGTACCGCGAGTTCGTGGCCGCACGGTTCTCGCTCGAGGACCAACTCGCCCGCATCCGCGACCTCTTCCTGGACCTGGAGCGCCGGCCCGTCCCGAAGCCGGGGGCGGCGCCGGCGGCACGCGCGCCAACATGACGGCGACCCCAAGCCATCGCGGCCCGCTTGTCACGGTGCTGGTGCCCACGTTCAACCGGCGCCGATACCTGGCCGAGGCCCTGCGCAGCCTCGCCGGGCAGACCTACGCCAACTTCGAGGCCGTCGTCGTCAACGACGGCGGCGAGCCCGTGGCCGACGTCGTGGCTGCGCTCGCCGACCCGCGATTCACCCTCATCGAGCGCCGCGACAACCGCGGCAAGGCCGCTTCCCTGAACGAGGGCCTCGCCCGCGCGCGCGGCTCTTACGTGGCCTACCTGGACGACGACGACCTCTACTACCCGGCGCACCTGGCCGCCCTCCTGGATGCGCTCCAGGCCGGCGGCGGCTGCGGCGCGGCCTACACGGACCTCTACAAGGTCCACTGCCGCGTGCGGCCCGACGGTTCGCGCCAGGTCCTGGGCAAGATCGTCAATGTCAGCCGAGACTTCGACCGTTTCTTGATATGCCACTTCAACCATGTCCTTCACGTCAGCCTGATGCACCGCCGCGACCTCCTGGACCGCACCGGGCCGTACAACGAGCGCCTCCGCGTCCTGGTCGACTGGGACATGACGCGGCGCCTGGCGTTCTTCACCGATTTCCGCCACGTGCCGAGAGTCACAGGCGAGTACTACGCGCCCGTCGGCCCGTCCGACCGCCTGTCGTACCGCCAGCGCCTCCAGCGCCAGGCGTACCTGGAGCAGGTGCTGGCCGTCCGGACGACGCGGCCGGCGAAGCCGTGGCCGAAGATGCCCGACCTGGCAATTATCCTCCTGGCCGGGCGGATGGACGCGCGCGCGGCCGGGGTGCTCCGTCAGGCGCTCCTCTGGACGTTTATGCCGTACCGCGTGTACCTGCCGCTTGCGGCCGAGGATGCCTCGCGCCTGCGGACCGATGCGCCGGTCGTAGCGGTGGCGCCCGTGGCGGCCGGGGCGGGGCGGGCCGAGTGCCTGGACGCGGCCCTCGGCGCCGCCGACGCCGACTTCGCCGCCGTCGTGCCCCCGGGTGTTGCGCCGGGGCTTCTGTGGGTCGAGGACGCGCTGCACGCGGCTGTCACGAGCGGCGCCGCCGACCGGACGGCCTTCCTCATCCGGTGCGCGGCCGGCGCGCCGCCGTGGGCCGACGCCGACTGGCCGCCCGTCGTCCTGCGCCTGGACGCGCTCCGCCGCGCGCGGGCCGCGGCCGCCGGGGCGCCGCTCGCGCATGCGCTTCGCGCGGCCGGAATTGCCGTCCGCCCGCCCTGCGACGGCGAACGGGCCCTCCAGTTCGACCGCCTCCTTCAGCAGGCCCAGGCCATGGAAGCCGAGGGCAACTGGGCGCAGGCCGCCTGGCGCTACGAGCGCCTTCGCGCCCGCTGGGCCAACCACCGCTGGATGGACGAACGGGCCGCGCGGGCGCTCTTCCGCGCCGGCGGCCGCGACCGCCAGGCCCTGGAACTCGTGCGGCGCCTGAACCGCGCGCAGCCCACCGTTGATACGCTCCTCCTGGAAGCAAAACTCCTCCGCCGCGGCGGCGCCGGCGACGAGGCCGCGGCGCTTCTGGAACGGGCCGAACAAATCCTTTCCGGGAAGGCACTGCCATGAGACTGGGTTCCGACGGGTTCGTCGTCGAAGAGGGCCTCGACCAGCACTACGAGGTGCTCAAGGAACTGGGCGACTGCCACACGGCCCTGGGGCACTTCGACCGCGCGCGCCAGTGCTACGAGGAGGCGGCGCTCCTGGCGCCGGACAATCCCGGCCCGCACGTGGGGCGCGGCGTAATCGGCCTGGAGTGCGGCAGCATGGACGAGGCGGAGAGGGCCTTCCGCGAGGCCCTGGACGCCGACGCGGCGTGCGCCGAGGCCTGGGCCGGCCTGGCGATGGTCTTCCAGCAGCGCCGGCAATTCTCTGACGCGTTTGAGATGTACATGAAGTGCCTCCAGCGCGACCCCGACAACCTGGCGGCCCTGCTGGGCCTCTTCCAGGCGTCGCGCCAGATGGGCACGTTCGCCCGCGTCATCGGCTACCTGGAGGCGTACCTGGACCGGCACCCGGGCGACGCCTCGGTGCTGTTCTGCCTGGCGTCGCTGTACGCCCGCGACGGGCGGCTGCGCGAGGCCGAGGATGCGCTCCAGGCGGTCCTCGCCCTGTTGCCCGAAAGCGGCGATGCCGCGGCCCTGCTCGACGAGGTGCGCCGCCGCCTGGCCGCCAGCCCCGCCGAGGCGCACCGCCCATGACAGCCGACGAACCGC
>VGYT01000048.1 GCA_016872895.1 Planctomycetota bacterium | reverse complement strand
TAGGCCGGCGCGGGGATTGCGTCGTTTTTTCCGGCCCTCTGCGGCCGGCGCGAGGCGGGGCATTGTGGGCGATCGCATACGAATAAGGATGGAGGCCTACGATCACCGCGTGCTGGACCAGAGCGCGGCTGAGATCGTCGAGACGAGCAAGCGCACCGGCGCAAGGGTCAAGGGGCCCATCCCACTGCCCACGCGCATCGAGCGGTACACGGTGCTGCGGTCGCCCCACATCGACAAGAAGAGCCGCGAGCAGTTCGAAATCCGGACTCATAAGAGACTTATTGATATCGAAGAACCTACCGTGAAAACGGTCGACGCCCTCAATAAACTCAACATGCCGGCGGGCGTCTTCATCAAGATCAAGGCCTAGGGCCCATGCCAGCCATCCTCGGCCGCAAACTCGGTATGACCAGCGCCTTCGACGACAAGGGGCGCCAGGTGCCCGTCACCGTCATCGAGGCCGGGCCGTGCCAGGTGCTCCAGGTCAAGACCCCCGCCGCCGACGGCTACGCCGCCGTACAACTCGGCTTCGCCGAGAAACCGGCCCGCGTGACGACGCGGCCCCTGGCGGGACACTTCAAAAAGTCCGGCGCCACCCCCAAACGCTTCGTCCGCGAGTACCGCACCGGCGACGCCTCCAGGTACCAGCCCGGCCAGGCCGTGACCGTGGCCGAGTTCGAGGGCGTGCCGCTGGTCGACGTCATCGGCGTCACGAAGGGCCGCGGGTTCGCCGGCGTCATGAAGCGCCACCGCTTCGGCGGCCAGCCCGCCAGCCACGGCACCGAACGAAAGCACCGCTCCAGCGGCAGCATCGGCGAGGGCGCCGGCATCCCCGGCCGCGCAGTACGCCGCGGCAAACGCATGGCTGGACACATGGGCCGCGAGCGCCGCACCGCGGAGCGGCTGAAGGTCCTCAAGATCGATGCGGAAGCCAACCTCTTGGTGGTCCGGGGCAGCGTGCCCGGCCCGAACGGCGGTTACGTGATGGTCCGCGGCGCACGCAAGGCGGGGCCGCCGAAGGCGTAGCCGCCGAGAGACGACCATGATACAAGTGCTTGTCTACAACACGGACGGGGCCGAGGCCGGCCGCATTCCCGTCGATGAAGACTGGTTCGGCGGCTGCGTCAACATGGACATCCTTCGCTTGGCCGTCCGCCGCCACGAGGCCAACCAGCGGCAGGGCACCGTGGCCACCAGGAGCCGCAGCATGGTTGAAGGCTCCACCCGCAAGATCTTCGCGCAGAAGCACACCGGCAGGGCACGCGCGGGCACCGTCCGCAGTCCGAAGCGTCGCGGCGGCGGCGTGACGTTCGCCAAGGTGCCCCGCGACTTCGGCCTGGCGATGCCCCGCAAGATGCGCCGTGCGGCCCTTGATTCGGCCCTCCTTGCACGCATGCGCGACGCGGAACTCGTGGTCCTCGACGGCCTGAGCCTCCAGCAGCCGAAGACCAGGATTGTGGCCCGGGCCCTGAAGGCCATCGGCGTCGAGCGCTCATGCACCCTGGCGCTGCCGGGGCAGGACGATGTGCTCTACAAGTCCGCGCGGAACATCCCGCGCGTCCGCGTCCGCCGCCTGGCCGACCTGAACGCCTACGACGTTCTCTGGCCCAACCGCGTCGTCTTCACGCGGCCGGCGTTCGAGGCCATGCTCGAAGCGAGGAAGAACTGATGGACCCGTACCTGGTGGTCATCAAGCCGCTCATCACCGAGAAGGGCACGACCCAGAACGAGAAACTCAACCAGTACGCCTTCCAGGTGCATCACGACGCCAACAAGCAGCAGATTCGCGAGGCGGTCGAGAAGATTTACGAGGTCCGCGTCCTGAAGGTCCGCACGCTCAAGCGCCGCGGCAAGGTCCGCCGCTACCGCTACACGCGCGGCCGGACGGCCGGCATGAAGAAGGCCGTCGTAACGCTGCACCCCGATGATAACATCGACCTGTTCTGATAAGGCATCGCTGGATTGCGTTTTACGCGGCGGGCCTCCTGACCTGCCGCGCAAGATGCGTTCAGCGTCTTTGGAGTAAACCGCAATAGCGGCCGCGGCACGAAGGTGCAAGGATGGCCATCAAAATATACAATCCGACGAGCCCCGGGCGGCGGAACTCGTCCGTCCAGGACTTCTCAGATCTCGCGAAGAAGGAGCCCGAGAAGGGCCTCACGTTCCGCATCGCGCGCAGCGGCGGCCGGAACAACCAGGGCTTCACAACGTCCCGGTTCCGCGGCGGCGGGCACCGCCGCATATTCCGCGCCGTCGATTTCCTCCGCGACAAGGACGGCGTTCCCGGCAAAGTGGCCGCCATCGAGTACGACCCGAACCGCAGCGCCCGCATCGCCCTCATCCATTACAAGGACGGCGAGAAGCGGTACATCCTGGCCCCTGGGGACCTGGCCGTGGGCCAGACCGTCATGAGCGGCCCGCAGGCCGAGCCGCGAACCGGCAACTGCCTCCCCCTTGAGAACATCCCGGCCGGCCTGATGATTCACAGCCTTGAACTTGTGCCCGGACAGGGCGGCGTGCTGGTGCGCGCGGCCGGGCGCGCGGCTACGCTCTCCGCCAAGGAAGGACGCTGGGCCTACGTGGTGCTGCCCAGCGGCGAAACGCGACGCATCAACATCAAGTGCCGCGCTACCGTCGGCGCCGTCGGCAACGCCGACCACGGCGCAGTCCGCGTCGGCAAGGCCGGCCGCACGCGGCACAAGGGCCGACGCTCCCACAACCGCGGCTCCGCCATGAACCCCGTGGACCATCCGATGGGCGGCGGCGAGGGACGACGCTCCGGCGGCCGCGACCCCGTCTCCCCCACGGGCGTCCTGGCGAAGGGCGGCAAGACCCGACGACGCCGCAACCCCAGCAACAAGCACATTATCCGCCGGCGCATGACGCGCCGCTACGGCGAGGCCAAGATCCCGAAGTAAGGACACCCGGCGTCATGGGACGCTCAACGAAAAAAGGTCCGTTCGTCGACGTCAAACTCCTGCGCAAGGTCCAGCAGATGGTCGAGAGGAACCTGCGCGAGCCGATCAAAACGTGGGCACGCGCGTGCACCATCGTCCCGGAGTTCGTCGGCCACACCTTCCTGGTGCATAACGGCCGCGTGCACCTGAAGGTGTTCGTTACCGAAGACATGGTCGGGCACAAGTTGGGCGAGTTCGCGGCCACGCGGCTGTTCCGCGGCCACGGCGGCCGCAGGGCCGAGGCTGCGGCCGCCGGGGCGCCAGGCGCGCCCGGCGCCGGCCCGGCCAGGACGCCCGCCGCCCCGCCCGCCGCCCCCGGAGGCGCGGGCCCGGCAAAGGGTTAACTGACCGGTCCGCCCCGGCCCTCGGGCCGGAGCGGTGCTTCAACATTGAAACTGTGAGCGCGGGTGCCCCGCCCCTGGCGGGCGAAAGCATGCGTTTTGGCCCCGGACGGCCATGCTCTCGCAACGGCGCGAAAGCATGGCGCCCGCAAGCAGATTGTTGACGCACCGGCATCGCACCGCGGCGAGGTTGCAATAATGGCGTATCGTGCCGCACACAAGTTCGCCCGGATCAGCCCGCGAAAGGCGGGGCTGGTCATGGAATTGATCCGCGGCCGGCCCCTGGAAGACGCGCTGAAGATGCTGGACTTCAGCCCCCTGCGCGCCTCCAAGATGGTTGCGAAGGTGGTCCGCAGCGCCATGGCCAACGCCGACGAGAAGGAGGCCGACCTGGAACGCCTCTACGTCTCCGACGCGCGGGCCGACATGGGGCCCGTCCTGAAGCGCGTCTGGCCGCGCTCGCGCGGCTCGGCGAACGTCCTGAGGCGGCCCACGTGCCACCTCATCGTGGAACTGGAAGAGGAAGAGGAAGAAGAAGAGTAGCCGCTCGCAGGCGAGGCAATGCATGGGACAGAAGATCCATCCGACGGGTTTTCGCGTGGGCATAACCGAGCCGTGGCGCAGCCGCTGGTACGCCCCGAAGCGCGCGTTCGGCCAGTTGCTGGTGGAGGACGAGAAAATCCGGGCGCACATCAAGCGCGAGTACGGGTTCGCCGCCATCGCGCGCATCGACATCGAGCGCACGCGCGAGGAAGTCAACGTCATCGTGTTCGCGGGCCGCCCCGGCCTCCTCATCGGCCGCAAGGGCGCCGAGGTCGATAAAATACGCGAGGAACTCGAGGCCCTTACCGGCCGCCGCATTCGCCTCGAAGTCAAGGAGATCGCCAAGCCTGAACTCTCGGCCCAACTGGTGGCCGAGAACGTGGCCCAGCAACTGGAAAAGCGGGCCGCCTTCCGCCGCGCAATGAAGCAGGCCGTCGACGGCACGATGCAGGCCGGCGCGAGGGGCATCAAGGTGCGCTGCGCGGGGCGCCTGGGCGGGGCCGAAATGCACCGCTCCGAGGTGACCAACCGCGGATCCGTCCCGCTCCAGAAACTTTCGGCCAACATCGATTACGGCTGCGCCATGGCCCGGTGCCCGTACGGCGTCCTGGGCGTAAAAGTATGGATTTATCTGGGCGAGTACCAGAAGCAGGCCGAGGAGACCGCCAGTGGCGATGATGCCTAAGCGGGTCAAGTTCCGAAAGAGCCAGCGCGGACGCATGAAGGGCCGGGCGCAGCGCGGCAACTACGTGGCGTTCGGCGACTTCGGACTCCAGGCCCTCCAGCAGTGCTGGCTGACCGCCCAGCAGATCGAGGCCGGCCGCGTCGCCGCCACGCACTTTCTGCGCCGCGAGGGCAAACTCTGGGTCCGTGTCTTCCCCGACAAGCCCGTCAGCGGCAAACCGCTTGAGACCAGGATGGGAAAGGGCAAAGGCGAGCCGGAATACTGGGCGTGCGTCGTCCGGGCCGGCCGCATCCTCTTTGAGTTGGGCGGCGTGCCGGAGGACCTGGCCCGCCAGGCCCTCCGCCGCGTGGCCAGCAAGATGCCCATCACGACGCGCCTGGTGGTGCGCCGCCGCGGCCTGTAGGCGGCCCGCGGCGCGCCTGCGGCTTGAGCAGGCAAGGAGTACCCGCGAGGGCAGCGATATGAAGGTCCAGGAAATCCGCGAAATGAGCCGCGAGCAGATACTCCAGGAACTCCAGGCCCTCCAGCGCCGCGTGTTCGACCTGCGCACCCAGGCCGAGACCGAGGAACTCAAGATTCCGAGCGAACTCGGCAAGGCGCGCCGCGACATCGCCCGCATGCAGACCGTCCTGCGCGAGCGCCAGTGGGCCGAGGCGTCCGCCCCGCAGGCGGGCAAGGAGAAAGCGCCCGAATGAGCCGCCCGCCGTCCGGACATCGCGTGCTGCGCGGCGTGGTCACGAGCGACCGCGCCGCCAAAACGATAACGGTGGAAGTCGTCCGTGTGTTCCGGCATCCGAAGTACGGAAAACGCGTCCGCCAGAAGCGGCGCTTCCACGCGCACGACGAGAACCGCGAGGCCCACGTGGGCGACGCCGTGGAAATCGCCGAGTGCCGCCCGCTGTCGCGGACCAAGCGGTTCCGCCTGCTGCGCGTCCTGGCGCGCAGCGCGGGCGAGGTTCTCACCGGAGCGGAGTCGGCCGTCGGGCCGCCGCCGGCTGCCGGGCCGCCGCCGGCTGCCGGGCCGCCGCCGGCCGTCGAGCCGCCGCCGGCCGCCGAGCCGCCGGCCCCGTAGGCCGCAGGAGCCGCCTCGATGATCCAGATGCGCACCATCCTGGACGTGGCCGACAACACCGGCGCAAAGACGGTGCGCGCCATCCGCGTCCTCGGCGGGTCCACCGCAAAGGGCCGGTTCACCCGCCCCATCGCGGGCATCGGCGACATCGTCATAGCGTCGGTCCAGAAGGCCGTCCCGGCCGGCGAGGCCAAGAAGGGCGAGGTCGTACGCTGCGTCGTCGTTCGCACAAGGTACCCCACGCGCCGGCCCGACGGCTCGTACGTGCGCTTCGACCGCAACGCCGTCGTGCTGATAGACAAGGAAGGCAACCCTCGCGGCACGCGCGTCTTCGGCGCCGTGGCGCGGGAACTCAGGGAAAAACAGTACATGCGCATCGTCTCGCTCGCAAGCGAGGTGGTCTGACGCGGGCCGCCCTCCGGCTGCCGGCCGACTGAAGGGCTTAAGGCATGCATATTCGTCGTGACGACGTCGTGGAAGTCATCGCGGGCGACGACCGCGGACGCCGGTCCCGCGTCCTCTCCGTCGATCCGCGCAAGGGCCGCGCCGTCGTCGAGGGCGTCAACCGCGTCTACAAGCACCTTAAACGCTCGCGCAAGAACCCGCAGGGCGGCCGCCTGGAGATCGAGGCCCCGGTCCGCATCTCGAACCTCCAACTCGTCTGCTCCAAGTGCGACCGGCCCGTCCGCACCGGCACGAAGGTCGCCGACGACGGCAAGAAACGCCGCGTCTGCCGCAAGTGCGGCGCCGACCTCGGAGAACTTTAAAAAAACCCCATGGCCCGACTGCTCCAGCGCTATCGCGACGAAATCGTGCCGCAACTCGCGGCCCGCCTGGGCCGGCGCAACGTCCTCAGCCTGCCGCGACTCGACAAGATCGTCGTCTCCATGGGCCTCGGCAGGGCGCACGACGAGCCGAAGCGCGTCGAGGCTGCCGTCGAGGACCTCGCGATCATCACCGGCCAGAAGCCGCTCCTGACGAAGGCCAAGAAGAGCGTCTCCGCGTTCCGCCTCCGCGAGGGCATGACCATCGGCTGCAAGACCACCCTTCGCGGGGCAAGAATGTACGAGTTCCTCGACCGCCTCATTAACGTGGCCATCCCGCGGTTCCGCGACTTCCGGGGCCTCGACCCCGGCGCATTCGACGGCCGCGGCAACTACAACATGGGCGTGAACGAGCAACTGGTGTTCCCCGAGGTCCGGGTGGACAAGGTCCAGTTCCAGCAGGGAATGAACATCACTATAGTCATCACTAACAGCTGTTCCGACGAGGAATCGCGGTGGCTGCTGGAAGGGTTCGGCTTCCCGTTCCGCCGCGACTAGCCGTTCAACCGAGGGTGTCATGGCGACGAAAGCACAGCGACTGAAGTCGAAGCGCGAGCCGAAGTTCTCGACGCGCCGCCGCCGCCGCTGCGAGTTGTGCGGCCGGCCCCGCGCCGTGTACCGCAAGTTCGGCATCTGCCGCATATGTTTCCGGAACCTCGCCCACGAGGGCAAGATCCCGGGCGTGCGCAAGGCTTCCTGGTAATCCGGAAGGAGCGAGACTGGCGATGACGAAGGACACCGTCGCCGACATGCTGACGCGGATCCGCAACGGCCTGGCCCGCGGGCGCCGCCACGTCGACGTCCCCGCATCAGGGGTCTGCCGCGGCGTCCTGGCCGTCCTGCGCGCCGAAGGATACATCCGCTCCTTCGATGAAATCCAGGACGGACGCCAGGGTATCATCCGCATCTTCCTCAAGTACGGGCCCGACGGCGAACGCATCATTACGCACCTGAAGCGCGAGTCCAGGCCCAGCCTCCGCCTCTACAAGAAGGTCGGAGACATTCAGCCCGTCCTCGGCGGCCTGGGCGTCGCCGTATACTCCACGCCACAGGGCATCGTCAGCGACCGCCAGTGCCGGCGCCTCAAAGTGGGCGGCGAACTCCTCTGCACCGTCTGGTAGGAGGCTCTTTCATAAGCGGATGTGGCACGGCTGGCTTGCCCGGCCCCGCCTGCCGGCCGGCGGGCAGGCCGTGGGAAACATCGGTGGTGCTCCGTCACGGCCGGACAAGCCGGCCGTGCCACGCGGCGTACGATGCGAGAACGTGTTGTGCAGCAGCCTCTAACGAGGCCGGCCGAGAGGTTACGATGTCGCGAATCGGTAAAAAACCGGTCCCCATACCCGAGAAGGTCAAGGTGGCCGTCTCCGGCAACACCGTGAACGTCGAGGGGCCGAAGGGCAAACTACAGTGGGCCTTCGACCGCACCCTGAGCGTCGTCGTCGACGACGCCGCAAGGCAGGTGCGCGTCCAGCGACCCGACGACCAGCGCCGCAGCCGCGCGCTGCACGGTCTGACGCGGGCCCTTATCGCCAACATGGTGCGCGGCGTAACGGAGGGATACCAGCGGGGGCTGGAACTCTACGGCACAGGCTACTCCGTCAACGTCCAGGGCAGGAAACTGGTGCTACAGTGCGGCTTCGCGCGGCCGGTCGAAAAGCCCATGCCGCCCGGCATCGAGATCCAGGTCGACGTGGCGGCGACGCGCGGCAACGACACGCCGGCACGCTTCTGGGTGCGCGGCCCGGACAAGCAACTCGTGGGCGAGTTCGCCGCAGAGGTGCGCCACCTGAAGCCCCCGGAGCCGTACCTGGGCAAGGGCTTCCGCTACCTGGGCGAGCACATCCGACGCAAGGCCGGAAAGACCTTCGTCGGCGGCGCCACGACGTAACCGGCTGTCTTGCAGCCGCGCGTGGCACGGCCGGCTTGTCCGGCCGTGGGGCGGCAGCGCCGTACCGGGCGCGCGGCGGCCGTCAGTTCAGCCGCCCGGCTTGCCGGGCGCATGTTCGAAGGATATATGTAACATGATGGGTATCAAGGTCAAACGCGCCGCCCTCAAGCGGCGCCACATGCGCAGCCGCAGACGCCTCGAAGGCACGCCCGAGCGCCCCCGGCTGAGCGTCTATCGCAGCCTCAAGCACATGTACGCGCAGGTGATTGACGACGTCTCCGGACGCACGCTCGCGGCCGCGTCCACCCGGAGCGAACCCCTCAAGGGGACGCTCAAGTCCGCGGGAGCCGTCGCGGCGGCGGCAAAGGTCGGGCAACTGCTGGCCGAGAAGGCCAAGGCCGCCGGCATTACGGCGGTCTGCTTCGACTGCGGCGGGCGCAAGTACCACGGCCGCGTCAAGGCCCTGGCCGAGGCGGCCCGCAAAGGCGGCCTGAAGTTCTAGCCCGGCGGCGGGCCGGACGGCCCGCAGGGCGGAGGTCAAAAGCGAGTGGCAACCGAGCGGGACAACTTCTTCGGCGATACCGGCGAACTGGTCGAGTCCGTCGTCGCCATCAACCGGTCGGCCAAGGTCGTCAAGGGCGGCCGGCGGTTCAGTTTCGCCGCCGTCGCCGTCGTCGGCGACCGCCGCGGCCGCGTCGGCCTCGGCTACGGCAAGGCCAACGAGGTGCCCCCGGCCGTCGAAAAGAGCATCTCCGACGCCAAGAAGAACCTCGTGCGCATTCCCCTGAAGGGCGACACGATTCCACACGAGATCCTCGGCCGCTTCGGCGCGGCACGCGTCTTCATGCGCCCGGCCGGGCCGGGCACCGGCGTCATCGCGGGGGGCGGCGTCCGGGCCGTCTGCCAGATGGTTGGCATCCGCAACATCCTGACGAAGGCCATGGGCAGCACCAACCCGGTCAACCTCGTCAAGGCCGCCATGAACGCCCTGACAAACCTCAAGGACGCCCGCGACGTCTCGCGGCTGCGGGGCGTGCCGATGGAAGAACTCGTGCCGCGAGATGCCGCCGCGGCCGGCCCGATGCCGCCGCTTCCGGCGTCCCCGGCCCCGGCGGCGGTCCCGGACCAGGATGCGGCCCCGGCCCAGGATGAAGGACCCGCGCAGTGAACCTCACGGCCATCAAGAAAAGCGCCAGGCGGCATGAACCCCGCATCCGCGTCGGGCGCGGCATAGGCTCGGGCCTCGGCAAAACCAGCGGCCGCGGACACAAGGGCATGAAGTCGCGGTCCGGCTATTCCCGGCGCCTTACGCACGAGGGCGGCCAGATGCCCCTGTTCCGCCGCATGCCCAAGGCGGGCTTCTCGAACGCCCGCTTCCGCGTCCCCGTGACGGTCGTCAACGTGGAGGACCTGGGCGAGTTCCAGGCCGGCGCGACCGTCGGGCCGCACGAACTCCGCGGGGCGGGCATAATCCGCGGTAAACTTTACCGGCTGAAGGTCCTGGGCCGCGGCGAACTCGCGCAGGCCCTCACGGTGCGGGCGCACGGATTCAGCGCCGCCGCCGCCGAAAAAATCGCCAAGGCGGGCGGCAAGGCGGAGGTCATCCCGGCGTGATAGCCTCGCTCGTCAATATATTCAAGATCCCCGAACTCAGGCGGAAGATACTCTTTACCCTCCTCATTATCGTCGCCTACCGCATGGGCATGTACATACCCATCCCGGGGACCGACGCCGGATACCTTGAGACGCTCGTCAGCCGCGAGGAAGGCGCACCGGCCGGCGGCATCGGCGGTTACCTGGACTTCATCGCCCGCATCACGGGCGGCAGTTTCCAGCCGTTCCTCTTCGCGCTCGGCATCATGCCTTACATCAGCGCGTCCATTATTCTCCAACTCCTGACGCAGGCCGTCCCCAGCCTCGAAAAACTCGTCAAGGAAGGGGAGGCCGGACGGCGCAAAATAAACGAGTACACGCGGTACCTGACGGTCCTTTTGTGCCTCGTCCAGGGCATCTTCGTGTACAAGGCCGCCTGGCTGGGGTCGCACAGCCCCGTCAGCCCCACGATGTACTTCCTGGTGGCCGTCATGGCCATGACCGCCGGCACGCTCTTCCTGATGTGGCTGGGCGAACTGGTGGACGAGTTCGGCATCGGCAACGGCATCTCGCTCATCATCATGGCGGGCATCGTGGACCGGCTGCCGGCGGTGGCGGCGTACCTGCGCGACAGGGCGACGCTGGAGTTCCTCAGTTTCCAGGCCGAAAAGCAGATCGGCATCGAGATGGTCCTCCTGATCGCCCTGATGTTCGTCGGCGTCGTCATCGGCGTCGTCCTGATTACGCAGGCCCAGCGCCGCATCCCCATCCAGCAGGCGAAGCACACGCGCGGCCGCCGGGTCTTCGGCGGGCAGCGCCAGTACCTGCCCCTGCGCGTGAACCAGGCGGGCGTCATCCCGGTCATCTTCGCATCCAGCCTCCTCTACATCCCGATGTACCTGCTCGGATGGCTGCACAACGCGGTGTTGCAGCATATCAGTTGGCTCAAGATGGAGTACAAACTCGACGACCCGGGCTTCTTCTGGAATCTCATGGACGGCCTGACGTTCGAGGTCCAGCAGATGTTCGACTACTCCAGCCTTATCCACCTGCTGGTGTACGTGGCGCTCATCTTCGTCTTCTGCTACTTCTGGACGGCCATCCAGTTCCAGCCGCGAGAGATGTCCGACCACCTGCGCGACTGGGGCAGTTTCATCCCGGGCATGCGGCCGGGACGCCGAACCGCGGAGTACCTCGAACGCGTCATGAACCGCATCACGTACGTCGGCTCGGCGTTCCTGGCCGCCGTGGCCATCGTCCCGATTACCGTCAGCCTGGTGACGGGCGTCAGCATGCTGATGACGGGGTTCCTGGGCGGCACGGGCCTTCTGATTATCGTCAGCGTCGCCCTCGACGTGGTCCAGCGCATAGAATCGCACCTTATCATGCGCCACTACGAGGGCTTCCTGGTCGAGGGCCGCGTGCGCGGCAGGGTGAGTTAATCGCGCGTCGAGCCGCGGGTGTGAACCCGCGGCCGCGCAAGTTGCGCCGCCGGCGCGGGGCCGGCAGGTGCTGGGGAGGCTGGGTTAGCGTGCGACTGGTGTTCATGGGCCCGCCCGGGGCCGGCAAAGGCACTCAGGCCAGGGCTGTCGCCCAGCGCTGCGGCATTCCGCACGTGTCGAGCGGCGACATCTTTCGCGCGGAGATCGATAACAAAACGCCGCTCGGATTGAAGATTCGGTCGTATCTTGAAACAGGCGAACTCGTGCCCGACCCGATAACGGTCGAGGCGGTGGCCGGCCGGCTGGCTGCGGCCGACTGCGCGGCGGGGTGGCTCCTGGACGGGTTCCCGCGGACCCTGGGCCAGGCCGAGGCGCTGGACCGCGCGCTGGCGGCCGGCGGAGACAAACTCTGCGCCGTCGTCAACCTGGAGGTTGAGCCGGAGATAATCGTCCGGCGCATGGGCGGCCGTCGCTCGTGCCCGAAGTGCGGACGCATCTACCACGTGGAGTTCATCAGGCCGCGCGTCCAGGGCGCCTGCGACGTTTGCGGGGCCGCTCTCGTGGCGCGCCAGGACGATAAGCCCGACACGGTGCGGGAGCGGCTGGCCACGTATCACCGGCAGACCGCGCCGCTTGTCGAATACTACGAGCGCCAGGGCCTGCTCGTCCGCGTGGACGGCGGCGGCACGCCCGACGAGGTGCGGGCGAGGCTCTTTGAACAACTGAAGGCTTTCGTCGGCAGGTGACGCCGCACCACATGACCATCAGCACCAAGAGCGCCGAGGCGATTGAAAAAATGCGGGCGGCCGGCTGCGTTGTGGCAGAGACCCTTGAACTTCTCCGCGAACTCTGCCGCCCGGGCACGACCACCGGCCAACTCGACGCCGAGGCCGTGCGCCTGTTCGGCCGGTGCGGGGCAAGGAGCCTGTTTCTCGGACAGCCGCACCCTCGCGGCGGACGGCCGTACCCGGGCAACATCTGCGTCTCCGTCAACGAGGAACTGGTGCACGGCATTCCGGGGCCGCGGGCCGTCGTCGAGGGCGACATCGTCTCGGTGGATGTGGGCGTGCAGAAGGACGGGTGGTGCGCCGATGCGGCCCGTACGTTCGCGGTCGGCCGCGTGCCGCCGCGAGTGGAGGAACTCCTGGCCGCCACGGCCGAGGCGCTCCAGGTCGTCCGCCGCGAGGCACGGGCCGGCGTCTTCTGGTCCGCCGTGGCGGGGCGGATGCAGGACCTGGTGGAGCGCCGCGGGTTCTCCGTGGTCCGCGAGTACGTGGGCCACGGCATCGGCCGGGAAATGTGGGAGCCGCCGCGAGTGCCCAACTTCATCGGGGCCGACATGGACCGCGACGATTTCCTCCTGGCCGAGGGCATGACGCTGGCGGTCGAGCCGATGGTGAACCTCGGCACGCGATACGTCCGCGAGCAGGGCGACGGCTGGACCGTCGTGACCGCCGACGGCAGGCCGTGCGCACATTTTGAGGATACGTTCGTTGTTCGCCGCGACGGGGCGGAACCCCTGACGCGGCCGGGGCCGGGCGAGGAAAGGTGACGGCGGCACGTGGCCAAGGACGTCATCAAGGTGGAAGGCAAAGTCGTCGAGGCGCTCCCGAACGCCATGTTCCGCGTTGAGTTGGAGAACGGCCATCGCGTCCTGGCCCACGTCTCCGGCCGCATGCGGATGAACTTCATCCGCATACTCCCGGGCGACCAGGTGACGGTGGAACTGTCGCCGTACGACCTTTCTAAGGGACGCATCGTTTACCGGGCGGGGTAGGGCTGTCGAGCCCGTCGCTGAAGCGGCGGGTTGTCCGAATTCGCCGACGAGGTGTACTGCTTATGAAAGTACGAACCAGCGTCAAGCGCATTTGCGAGAACTGCAAGGTCGTCCGGCGGGCGGGCGTCGTGCGGGTCATCTGCTCCAACCCGCGCCACAAGCAGCGCCAGAAAATGCGCGTCAAGAGGAATTGAACCATGCCACGTATCGCGGGTATCGACGTTCCGGCCGATAAAACCACCTGGTGCGCGCTGACGTACATCCACGGCATCGGAAAATCGTCGGCCCTCAGAATCTGCCGCGAGGCGGGCATCAAGCCCGACGGCCGCATGAAAGACCTCACCGAAGACGAAGTCGGCCGCATTGCCGCCGTCATCGACCGCGGCTTTGTCGTCGAGGGCGCCCTCAGGCGACAGGTCCTCCAGAACATCGCGCGCCTTAGGGACACAGGGTGCTATCGAGGTGCCAGGCACCGGAAGGGCCTGCCCGTTCGGGGGCAGCGAACCCGCACCAATGCGCGGACCCGGAAGGGTCCGCGAAAGACCGTGGCCGGCAAGAAGGGCGTGAAAGAACTGCATTAGCGCGCGGCGCGTGGGCGCGAGGCGCAGCAACGCAGGCCGGGACAACGCCCCTGCATGGCGCGAGCCCTGGGCGCGAGGCGCAGGCGATCGCGCATTTGATGAGTGGAGAGGCAATGGCCAAGAAGAAAAAAGTCAAGCGTGCGGTCGCGAAGGGCGTCGCCTACGTGCAGGCAACGTTCAACAACACCATAATCACGATAACGGACCCCGGCGGGAACGTGCTGTGCACCGACTCGGCCGGCACGATCGGATTCAAGGGCAGCCGCAAGTCCACCCCGTTCGCCGCCCAGCGGGCGGCCGAGGCCTGCGCCGGCAAGGCCATAAAAATGGGCATGCACGAGGTGGAAGTCCGCGTCAAGGGGCCCGGCAGCGGCCGCGAGTCGGCCATCACCGCCCTCCAGGCGGCCGGCCTGAAAGTGACCGCCATCGAAGACGTGACGCCGATTCCCCACAACGGATGCCGCCCCCCCAAGCGGAGGCGCGTATGACCCGGAGGCGCGTGTAGCCCGAAGGCGCATCTAACCCGGAGGCGCATATTACGCGGCGGCTCGCGCCGTCGCATACCGAGAACCCGCATGCCCGCCCCCGCGGCGCCGGCGGGATGGGAGGTCCAGAACACGCATGGCTCGTTACACGGTTCCCGTTTGCCGCAAGTGTCGGCGGGCGGGCATGAAACTCTACCTGAAGGGCGTGCGGTGCGAGACGGCCAAGTGTGCCATCGAAAAGCAGTGGCGGAATAAGCCGCCCGGGGCCCATTTCTGGATCAGGCGTCGGCCGTCGGAATATGGCGTGCGCCTGCGCGAGAAGCAGAAATTGCGCTGGTACTACGGCATCCTGGAGCGCCAGTTCCGCAAGTTCCTGGCCCAGGCCCAGCGTTCCAAGGGGTCCACGGGCGAAACGCTCCTGATCCTCATGGAGCGGCGCCTTGACAACGTGGTGTACCGGCTGGGGTTCACCCCCAGCCGGAAGGCCGCCCGGCAGATCGTCAGCCACGGCCACATCCTGGTGAACGGCCGCGGGACGACCGTGGCGAGCCTGAAGGTGAAGCCGGGCGACGTTATCGAGGTGCGCGACCGCACGTCCAGCCGCAACCTTGTGCGCACGTGGCTGGCGGAAGAGGAAGGCCGCGTCGTGCCGCAGTGGCTGTCGGCCGACCCAGCCAACTGCCGGGGCGAGGTCAAGTCGCTGCCCGGCCGCGACGACATCTCCCTCCAGGTCAACGAACAGTTGATCGTGGAGTTTTGCAGCCGCTAGCCCCAGGGGCGAGGAGGCGAATACCGTGATGCGCATCAGATGGAAGGGCCTTGAACTGCCGACCCGCGTGGTCCTGGACGCCGCCACGGCCACGCCCACCTACGGCATGTTCATCGCCGAGCCGTTCGAGCGCGGCTTCGGCGTGACCATCGGCAACAGCCTGCGGCGGATACTGCTGTCGAGCCTCGAGGGCGCCGCCGTCACGGGCGTCAAGATCGAGGGCGTCCTGCACGAGTTCTCCAGCATCGACGGCGTCATGGAGGACGTGACCGACCTCGTGCTGAACGTCAAGGGCCTGGTCGTCCGCCTGGAGGGCGCCGAGCCCCGCACCGTGATCCTCGAGGCCCGCGACCCCGGGCCGGTCACCGCCGCCATGATCCAGACCGACCCGAACGTCGAGGTCATCAACAAGGATCACAAGATCTGTACATTATCAAAGAAGATGGATTTCCGGATGGAACTCCGGGTGGCCAAGGGCCGCGGCTACGTCATGGCCGAGGAGAACACCCCCGAGGGCGACCAGGAGGTCGGCTACATCCCGGTCGACAGCCTCTTCTCGCCCGTCGAGCGCGTGCGGCACCGCACCGAGGACACCCGCGTCGGGCACCGCACCAACTACGACCGCCTCGTCCTGGAAGTCTGGACCAACGGCACGCTCGCGCCCGACATGGCCCTCGTGGAGGCCGGCAAGATCCTCCGCAAGCACCTCAACCCGTTCGTCGAATACTTCCACCCCGGGGAGGAGGTGGGCGCCGAGGTTGCCGCCGCCGAAGAGGCCGCCCCGGAGGAGTACGTCTCGGAACTCGAACGCAAACTCGCCATGCCCATCGCCCAACTGGAACTCTCCGTGCGGGCGGCCAACTGCCTGGAGTCCGAGAACATCATGACCGTCGGCCAACTGGTGCGCCTCTCGGAAGAGGAACTCCTGGCCATCCGCTCCTTCGGCAAGACCAGCCTGCGCGAAGTGAAGCGCAAACTGGCCGACCTCGGCCTGTCGCTGGGCATGGACCTGGAGGGCGTTACGGCCGGCGGCGGGGGCGGCGGCGGCGGCAGCACATGACGGCCCTGAATCGCGGAGAACCGTGACATGCGTCACCTGAAGAAAGGCCGCAAACTCGGCCGCAACAAGGCCCACCGCGCAGCCACGTTGCGTGCCCTTGCGGCCGCACTGATTGAGCACGAGGCCATCACGACGACCGTGCCGAAGGCCCGCGAGGCGAGCCGCTTCGTGGACCGCCTCATCACAACCGCTCGCGGCGCGACGCTGGCCGCCCGGCGTCTGGTGGCGTCGCGCCTCGGGAGCGAGCCCGCCGCCAAGAAACTCTTCGAAGACGTGGCCGGCCGCTACGCCGGCCGGCCGGGCGGCTTTACTCGGATCGTGAAACTTGCCAGGTTCCGCATCGGCGACGGGTCGCAACTGGCCCGCCTGGAACTCGTGGAAAAACGCGAAAAGCCCAAGGCCGAAAAGAAAGAAGAAAGCAAGTAACTGAGTGACTGAATGACTCGTGCGGGGGGCGAGCGGTAAGGGGCGGGGGCCGACCATTGATTCTACTCTCTTCGCGCGGCGGGTCTCCGAAGGCACGGTCGGCCCCTTGACAGGGCCGCGAGTCTCTGCGAGGATGTAGTTGCCACAGAAGCAGGGCGGAGGAGGAGTGTGGGTCATGGCGGATTTGCTTTCTGAAGAGATCAAGACATATGAGGCCAACTTCGAGGCGCTTCTCGGTGCCCACGAGGGAAAGTTCGTCGTTATTCGGGGAGCAGAAGTGCAAGGCACCTTCGATAATCAGATGGACGCAGTGGCTTGGGGCTATCGTAGGTTGGGGAACGTGCCGTTCTTGGTCAGGCAGGTCGTTAAGGTGGATGTGCCGTTGAGTTTCGTGTCCAACCTGTTGGGGGTCTAAGATGCCCTCATTCACCGCGCAGATTCCCAACCTCCAGGTTCTGGGTCCGCTTGTGGACATGAGCCTCTGGATAAGCACCCCCCTTGAGGAAGTGCTGAAAGAAGCCCGCCAGAGCATCCCCGACCCGGTGGCAGCCAAAGGAATGATTGACACAGGTGCGACCGGAAGCGTCATCCATCCTTCTATCGCTCAACAATTGGCGCTGAAGCCAGTCGGGGTTGTGAGAATCAGCACCCCTTCTTCGGAGGATGTGCCCTGCTACCAGTATGCCGTCCGGCTTATCTTTCCGAACAGGGTGATAGTTGAGACACTCGCAATCGAGGCTCCCCTGAGAGGCCAGCAGATTCAATGTCTTGTCGGCCGCGATGTGCTCGCTCATGGTGTTCTCGTGTACACGGGTTACATAAACCAGTTCACCCTTAGTTTCTGAGTCGCTTCCTGGCCGTTCAACACGTGGCGGCAATTGCCCCGGCAGCCCTTCCCTGCGGTCAAGGTCTCTCTTGCGCGCACGTGTCGGCGGCCACGGCGGGCGTTTTTTGCTGTCCAGTCGAGATTCGAAAACCTAGAATCGCAAACCGCCGAGCCGCCGACAAAGGGGTCTTAAACGCAGAGAGCGCCGAGGTTGCAGAGGACCACTGACAACGACTGACTGGTTGTCAAGAACAGAATCGTTTCTCTCTGCGTTGAATCGAAAGGCCGGGCCGGCCTGGAGCGGAGGAGGCGCAATGGCAGACTGCATTTTCTGCAAGATCGTGGCGGGCGAGGTGCCGTGCACGAAGGTCTTGGAGGACCCCGTGTGCCTTGTGTTCATGGACATCAGCCCGATATCGCCCGGGCACACGCTGCTGATACCGAAGAAGCACTATGAGTCGATGATGGAGATGCCTGCCGGCGATGCGGCCCACATGGGCGGGCATCTGCCCGCGCTGGCCGCGGCCGTCAAGGCCGCCGCGGGGGCGGAGGCGCTGAACGTGCTCCAGAACAACGGGCGTGCGGCCGGGCAGGCCGTCGCGCATCTGCACATCCATCTTATTCCGCGCTGGGCGGGCGACGGCCTGGGGTTCCGATGGCCCGCGAAGGCGGCCGACCCTGCCGCCCTGGCGCGGCAGGCCGAGGCGATCCGTCAACGGCTCGGGGCGTAGGCCGGAAAGGGCGAAGGCGCGGATGCGCAGGGGAGCGGACAAGGCGGCGCACGTGCGGCCCGGCAGGAGGAAAGGCGGGCGGCCGGGCGACAGTCCGCCGGCCCTCCCGCCGGGGGCGGTGCGGATCGAAGTCAAGCCGCACTACCGGAACATCCCGGACGAGGCGCTGCTGGAGGACCTGCGGCGCGTGGCGCGGCTGGTCGGGAAGCCGACGCTCACTCTGAGCGAGTATGCAAAACACGGGCGCTATTGCGACGTGACGGTGCGCAACCGGTTCGGCTCCTGGAAGGACGCGCTGCTGCGGATCGGGAAAAGCCCGGGCGTTGAACAGAATGCAACGAGGGATGATCTGTTGTACAACATTCTTGCGGTCTGGGTGCAGTTGGGCCGGCAGCCGGAGTTGAAGGATATGCGCCGGCCGGTGTCGAAGTTCAGCGTGCAGCCGTACGTTTCGCGGTTCGGCAGTTGGAGCAGGGCGCTGGATGTTTTCGGCGAGTGGCTTCACTGGGGCGACCCGCCGTGGTACGAGGAGGCGCGGGCGGCGCAGCGCGCGGAGGAGGAGGCGGCGGCGGCGCGGGCGGCCGAGGAGCGCCGGCGAGATCGCCGCGGGGACCGCCGGGCGAAGGGCAGAAAGCGGCGGCAGCCGAACCTGCGGCAGCGTTTCCAGGTGATGCGCCGCGACGGTTTCCGCTGCCGGATATGCGGCCGCAGCCCGGCCAGTCATCCCGGCGTGCAACTGGACATCGACCACATTGTCCCCTGGTCGAAGGGGGGCGAGACGGCGATCGGCAACCTTCAGACGCTGTGCTCGGACTGCAACCAGGGGAAGGCCGCCCATCACGAGCCGCGGGCGGGCCGCAGGAAAAAGCGGGGCCGCCGCCCGGGTCGGTAAGAGACGGTGTTATGTTAAAGGGTGAGCAATGAAGATGCGCATTTTCGCCGCGGCGCTGGCGTGTCTGGCCGGGGCGTTCGCGGCGGGCGGGGCGGGGAGGCAGGGCCCGGCGGCGGGCCCGGCGTACGTGTTCAGCCTCTTCGGCGCAGAGCGCGACACCGTGTGTGGCACGGCCGGATTGTCCGGCCGTGGCGGATGGGCGCTGACTTCTGACACGGCCGGGCAAGCCGGCCGCGCCACGGCGCGGGAGGAGGGGGGCGGGCGCGTCCTCATCGTGGCGGATGAACGGCCGCAGATGGAGGTCCTGGCCGGGTTTCTCCGCGCGGAGGGCCGCTACGAGACGCGGATCGCCGACCAGAAGGACCTGCCGGCGGACCTGGGGGTCCACGCGGCCGTATTTATGTATGTCCACTCAAAGTTTCTGCCGGAGCCGGAGAAGGCCCTCATCCGCTATGCCGCGGAGGGAGGGCGCCTCGTCGTGCTGCATCACGGCATGGCCAGCGCCCGCGCGGGCAACCCGGACTGGCTGCGCATGGCGGGCATCCGCATCGCGCCGCGGACCGACGCGAAGCACCCGTGGCGGGTGGTCGGGCAGACGACGCACACCCTCGTGAACCTCCAGCCGCGCCACTACATCACGTCGCGCGGCGTGAGGTACGACCGCACGGTCAGGTACCGCTCGTCGGACGAGCCGAGCGCGGAGGGGGAGTTCCCGGGGCTGGACCTGCCGAACACGGAAGTGTTTCTGAACCAGCAGTTCACGGACGGGCGCGAGAAGACCGTCCTCTTCGGCAGCATGTGCACCGACCCGCAGACGGGCGAGACGATAATGCAGGACCGCGGCGGGTGGTACAAGCCCGCCGGCAAGGGGTGGCTGTTCTACCTTCAGCCCGGACACGCCGAGTCGGACTTCCGCAACCTCAATTACTGCCGGATCATCCTTAATTGCCTGACCTGGCAGCCGCCGGCGGAACAGGCGGGATAGGATTCTTGCACAGACCCGCCGCAGGTGGCATGATGGCGGCACGGTCGCGGCCGTCAACCCCGGAAGTCTCCGGCCGGGGGCGCCCCGGCCTTGGCGGCAGCCGAACCACGAGGGTCCATGAAAGCGAGGTCAACCACCATGCTGAAACCGAGATTTGCCCTGGTGCTGACGGCGGCGATGGCCGCCTGGGCCGCGGGGGCGGCGGGGGCGGCTCCGGCGTCGAAACCTGAACCGCCGAAGGCTGCGCGGCCGGCCGCGGCTGCGCCCGCCACCGCCGCCGCGGACGAAACGGGCTTCGCCCCCATCTTCAACGGCAAGGACCTCTCCGGCTGGACCGGCGGCACGAAGGGCTACGCCGTCGAGAGCGGCGTCCTGGTGTGCCCGAAGGAAGGCGGCGGCAACATCTACACCGATAAGGACTACGGCGACTTCGTCCTGCGCCTGGACTTCAAACTCACCGCCGGCGGCAACAACGGCGTGGGCATCCGCGTCCCCAACGGCGGCCACGCGGCCTACGATGGAATGGAAATACAAATACTCGACGATACCGCCGACCAGTACAGGAACCTGAAGGTCTGGCAGTTCTGCGGCTCGATCTACGGCGTCGCGGCGGCCGAGAAGGGGCACCTCAGGCCCGTGGGCGAGTGGAACGCCATGGAGATAACCGCACGCGGACGCCAGGTGACCGTCAAACTCAACGGTGCGACCGTCGTGGATGCCGACCTGGACAAGGCCTCCGCCCCGAAGACGCCCGACGAGAAGGCGCACCCGGGCCTGAAGAACAAGGAAGGCCGCATCGCCTTCCTGGGCCACGGTTCGCGCGTGGAGTTCAGGAACATCCGCGTCAAGGAACTCAAGGGCGAGGCGGGCGCGAAGTGAGCCGGCGGCGGGCCAGCGGGCGGGAGGCGTGCGGCGTCGCGGCCGGGCGGGCGGCCGCGGCGGCGCTGGCGATTGTGTTCCTGGCCGTCCGCGCGGCCGGGGCGGAGGCGCCGGCCGCGCCGCCTGCCCCGTCGCCCGGCGCGCAGGCCCCAGCCGCGGCCGCGGCCGCCGCGGAATCTCCGCCGTCCGCGGGCTCCTACGCCGTGGTCGTCAGCGCCAAGACGAACGGCGAGAAGGCGTGGCGGGCGGTGGTCGACGCCCTGCGCTTCAAGTACGGCGGCGCGGTCA
>VGYT01000047.1 GCA_016872895.1 Planctomycetota bacterium | reverse complement strand
TAGGGGGCGGTCATCGCCGGCGTCGAGGCCGACGGCCCTGCCGCGAAGGCGGGCGTCCAGCCCCAGGACATCCTCCTGGAATACGACGGGAACAAGGTCGAGGCGCGGTATCCTGAGCAACTGTTCGACCTGAGGCGGCGCATCTCGGGGATGGCGGTCGGCGCGAGGGTCCAGGTCAAGGTCAAGCGCGCGGGCGAGGTGCGGCCGCTGGAGATCGTTACGGAGGAACTGACGACCGCCCGCAGCCAGGAACAGGATTTCGCCCGCTGGGGACTCGTGGGCCAGAACATCACCGAGCGCCTGGCGCAGCGCGAGAACCTTTCGAGCACGCGCGGCGTGTACGTGACGGGCGTGCGGCGGGGCGAACCCGCAGAGAAGGCGGGGGTACAGAAGGGCGACGTCGTCTTCCAGGCCGGCGACCTCGACGTGGCGGGCCTGAAGGACCTATCGAAGTGCTACGACGATGGCGTGCGGCAGAAGCAGGCGATGGTGCTCGTGAAGGTGCGGCGGGGGATGGCCGTTGTGCCGCTCGTGCTGCGCGTGGACTTCGACGCGGGCAAGAAGCCGCCGCCGAAGGCGCCGGCGACGAAGCCGTCTGCCCCCGCGGCGAAGCCATCGGCCAAGCCGCCGCAAGAGCCTCCGGAAAAGCCGGCCGACAAGCCGCCGGAGAAACCGCCTGATAGGCCACCGGAGAAACCGGCCGACATGCCGGCCGGCTCCGCGCAGCCGGCCGAACCGAAGCCGTAGCGCTTGTCGCCCGCCGCGCGAAGGGCACTGGCACGCGAGGGACTGGTTAGCCGCCGCGATTGCGCGGCGCGCGCCGTTGATGGAGGGTGAAATGCACCTGCGCACGTTCGTACTGCTGGCCGCCCTGGCTTCGGCTGCTGCTGCCCCTGCCGCATCCGACTCCGTCGCCGAGCAGATCCGCAGCGTTTACCAGAAGGTCGTGCCTTCCACCGTGGTGGTTTCCTACACGGTGCAGCGCGACGACGGCGCGCGGGCCAGCGTGCAACTGCTGGGCACGGTGGTGGGACCGGGGAACCTGGTGATGATCGCCGGAGCGGCCGTCCCGTCGCAGTTGCCGGCGTCGCAACTGAAGGACTTCAAGGTTACGCTCATCAAGGGCGATGAGACGCAGGTCCTGGCCGCCGAGTACCTCGGCCGCGACGAAGACGCCCAGGTGGCCATGCTCCGCGTGACGGACCCGAAGGCGCCGGCCCTGCCGGCCCTCGCCTTTGAGAAGGGCGTGGAACTGGGCATCGGCGACCCCGTCGTTACGTTCGCCAGCCTGGGCGAACCGGACCGCTACGAGCGCGTGGGGCGCCTGGCGCGCGTGGCGGCGCGCATGGACCAGCCCGTCACCACCTACCTGACGGGCGAGTCGCTTGGCTCGCCCGGGACGCCCGTCGTTACGCTCGACGGCCGCGCGGTGGGCATCGTGGGCCTGGTGCGGGTGAACCGTGCGACGACCGCGCAGCCGAACTGGGCGACGCTGGAGATCATCTGGCCGGCCGAGCGGTTCCAGGAGGCCGTGCGGGACCCGCCCAGGGGCGGCGCAACTGTCCATCACGCCTGGCTGGGCGCGCCGACGCTGACGCCGGTTTCGAGGGACCTGGCCGACTACTTCAAACTGGGCGACCGCCGCGGCGTGGTCGTCGGCCAGATAATCGAGAAAGGCCCGGCCGACAAGGCGGGCCTGAAGCCCGAGGACATCATCCTGGCCCTCGACGGCAAGGACCTCAAGGGCACAGAAGGCCAACTCGTCGAGAACTTCAACAACGACATCGCACGCCTGAAGGTCGGCCGGACGGTCACACTGACGGTCTGGCGCAGCGGAAAGACGCTGGACCTCAAGGTGACGCTCGAGCCTGAACCGAAGACGGCCGCCGAGGCCGAGCGGCACCGCATCGCCCAGGTGGGCCTGACGGTGCGCGAGATGGTCCTGTCGGACCGGCTGTCGCGGGAACTGGCCGCTGCGGAGACGGGCGTCTTGGTCGCGTACATCAGCGCCGCTTCATGGGCGTCCGACGCGGGCATGAGGGTCGAGGACGTCATCAAGAAGGTCCAGGACCAGGACACGCCCACGCTGGCCGAGTTCCGCCGCGTCTTCGACGCCGAGGTCAAGAAGAGGCCGAAGGAGATCGTCCTGTTCGTCCTTCGCGGCAAGAAGGACACGCAACTGGTGCGCATCGAGACTCGCTGGGCCGCGCCGCCGGGGAAGGCTCCGGCCGAATCGCCGCCGCCTGAGAAGAAGTAAGCCGGCGCGCATCGGGCGCTCTCCGTACTTGGAGGCTGTTGCACAAGAGTCTCTTACACCGCAAGCCATGTGGCACGGCCGGCTTGTCCGGCCGTGGCCAGCCCGCCGCGGCTCTTTGCACGGCCGGGCAAGCCGGCCGTGCCGCACCGTGTTACGAAACAGCCTCTAGCAAGAGAGCACGGCCGGCCGCGGGCCGGGAGGTAAGGTCGTGCGCAGGTTCACCGCGAACGCGCGGCCGCTGCTGGCGCTGCTCGTTTTGGCCGCGGCGGCCGGTGCGGGCGAGGTTCCCTCGATGCCGCCCGCCGGGGCCGGCGAGACGCTCTACAACGGTATCCGCCTTCCCGCGGCATGGCCGCCGCGATGGCCTCCACCGACGGGTGAAGTCCGGCCTGTTCCCTACCTTGACCAGCGGCCGGACGTTGTCTCCGTGGACGTCGGCCGGCAACTCTTCGTCGACGATTTCCTCATCGAGGCGACGGACCTTAAGCGCACCTTCCACCGGCCCGAGGAACACCCGGCCAGCCCCGTCGTCAGGGTCGATAAGCCCTCGGAGCGCACGGGCAAGGCGCCCTTCGCCGCCGTCTTCAGCGACGGCGTGTGGTACGATCCCGCTGACCGCCTCTTCAAGATGTGGTACATGGCGGGCATCTTCGAGGGCACGGCCTACGCCGCGTCGAAAGACGGCGTGCAGTGGGAAAAGCCCGTCCTGGACGTCGAGCCGGGCACGAACGTGGTGAACAAGGGCCTGCGCGACTCCAGCACCGTGTGGCTCGACTGGGCGGAGAAGGACCCCGCGCGGCGGTGGAAGATGTTCACGTCAACTCGGCGCGACGGCCGCAGCGGGTGGTTCCTGGCGGTGCGCGGCTCGGCCGACGGCGTGCACTGGTCGGCGCCGCTGGCCGAGACGCCGGCCGTCGGCGACCGCTCGACCGTCTTCTATAACCCGTTCCGCGGCAAGTGGATTTACAGCATCCGCTGCGGCGGGCCGCGCGGCCGCGCGCGGCAGTACCGCGAGTGCGACGACGCCGTGGCGGGCGCCGCGTGGAAACCCGAGGACGTGTTTACGTGGGCGGCGTCCGACAAACTCGACCCGCACAATCCGAACGATGAGTTCAAGGGCGTCCAGCCGCAACTTTATAACCTCGACGCCGCGCCGTACGAGAGCATCATGCTGGGCCTCTTCTCCGTCTGGCAGGGGCCGGACAACAGCGTCTGCGCGCAGCGCAAAATCCAGAAACGCAACGAGGTGCTCGTGGCCTTCAGCCGCGACGGTTTTCACTGGGACCGGCCCGACCGGCGGCCGTTCATCGGAGTTACGGAGAAGGAGGGCAGTTGGCGCTGGGGCAACGTGCAGTCGGCCGGCGGCGGATGCCTGGTAGTCGCAGACAGGCTGTACTTCTATTTCAGCGGCCGGGCGCTGAGCGACCAGTTCTGGGACGGCGCCGCATCCACCGGCCTGGCGGTGCTCCGCCGCGACGGCTTTGCTTCCATGGACGCCGGCCCGTCGGGCGGCACGCTTACGACCCGCCCCGTGCGCTTCAGCGGCAGACACCTGTTCGTCAACGTCGATGCGAAGGATGGGGAACTCGCGGCTGAAATCCTGGACGATCGCGGCGGGGTCGTCGAACCGTTCACGCGCGCAAACTGCCGGCCGGTGCGCGGTGACGCGACGCTTGCGCCCGTCACGTGGCAGGGGGCGAAGGACCTGGGGGCCGTCGCCGGCAAAGCCGTGCGGCTGCGGTTTCACCTTCGCGGCGGATCGCTCTATGCCTTCTGGGTGAGTCCCTCGGCGGCAGGGGAGAGCCGCGGCTACGTGGCGGCGGGCGGGCCGGGCTTCAGCGGCCCGACCGACGCCGCCGGCCGCGCGGCACTCAGCCCCCCGTGTGTTCACGGGGGGCTGAATATGGCGCGCCTGGGCTGCGCGCCTACCCGCCGATGGCCCGCAGCAGGATCGACATGAAAACAAGCGTGAAGATACCCACTGTCTCGGCGATGCCGAGGGCGATGAGGACGAAGGCGAAGCCCTTGCCGTCGGACTCGCTGAGCATGCGGCAGCCGGCTGCGCCTATGGCCCCCTGCATCCAGGCGGAGAGCATTTCGCCGAGGCCCGTGGCGATGCCGATGCCCAGGAGCATGCCGCCGCTCGCCCCCGCCAGGGCCAACTTGTCGGCCATCTGGTTCATCACGATGAAGCCGTACACCGTCTGCGTGATGGGCGCAGCCACGCAAATAATGTAGATGAACCGGAGGGGCTTTCCGGCGCGGGAGTCCTTGGCCCAGGAACCTGCCGCCGACATCCCTGCCAGCCCGGCCCCCACGCTCGACCCCACCGCCGCAAGCCCCACCGCCAGCGCCATGCCCAATTGTCCGAGGAACGGCGTCGCATCCATGTCAGGCCTCCTCCCTGTGACGTTTCGCAAAGGGTTCGTAGGCGTATCCGCTCCACTGCATCCCGAGGTTGTTTGAGAACTCCAGCATGTTCAGCCGCACGCCGTGCGCAAAGAGCGAGATGATCGAAAGGGCCACGTTCAGCGCATGCCCGGCCACGATGACCGGGATCATGCCGAACCAGGGCAGACTGCCGCCCATATCGTTAAATGCCAGCGCCAGCGCGCTGCCCGCCAGGCCGATGGCCATCAGGCGGACGTAACTTACCGTGTCGCCGAACGTGCCGATGGCCGACAGCGGAAAGTTCGCCAGGCCCAGGCCGAGCATCTTCAGGGGGTTGCGGTGCGGTGCGGCAAAGACGATAGCCAGTCCGCCGCCGATGGCCAGAAGATACGGATGGATGGTCTTGTCGGTGAAATCCTCGAACGTGGCAGGGTCCTTCAAGAGGAGCATCTTCACCAGGCCGTACATACCCCAGAGCCACGCGGCCCAGCCCGCCTCGCTCAAAAAGTTCAGCCTCGGAAACGCCGCCTTCGCCTTCCACAGATGCGCCAGGCTGAGTTGCACCGCCCCCAGCGTGATGCTGATGAGCATCAGCAGGTCCATGCTCTCCTTCTTCATGCTCACCGCGATGAACGGCTCCGTGCGACCGAAGACGCACGAGTAATCGAAGCCGAAAATGCTGCACGTCAGGATGCCCCAGACGACGGAGCAGGCGCCGATGGCCATGATGAGCCGCGCCAGGGCCTCCACGCCCGCCGCCGCCATCCGCCGGTAAAAGACGGCCGGCAGCACAAGGTACAAGAGGCCGTAGCCCGTGTCGGAAATCAGGATGGCCGAGAAGACGGGCAGGAAGATCATGAACATTGTCGATACGTCGAACTCTCCGTATCCCGGCACGGTTCCGAGGATGTCGAAGAGGCCCTTCATCGGCCGCGTGAACCAGTTGTAGCGGATGAGGGTGGGCGGCTCTTCGCCGGGGGCGGGGTCCAGCGACTGGACGGCGGCCGTCACTCCGGCCGCGGTCACGCCGCCCGCCAGTTTCTCGACGCGCTCGGCCGGCACCCACCCCTGGACGGACGCCAGGTGGCGGTCCTCCAGGCCGCTTCGCGACGCCACGGTCCACGCGGCCTGTTCCTGGAAGGCCGCCAGTTCCTTCTTCATGGGCGGCACGAGGTGGGCGATGGCGGCCAGGCGGCCAGCGTCGGCCCGCAGCGCGGCATCGACTTGGGCGGCCTCGGCCCGGATGGACGGCCGGTCGCGCGAGGGCAGGGGCACAGGCTCCGAACCTTCCGGCACGCGGACCTCGCCCCCGCGCCCGGCGACGGCCACGAGAACGCGCCGCCCCGGCCAGGGGCCGAGCAGTTCCACGCACTCGGCCCGGACGTCGGCGGCGGCCTTGCGCGGCACGGCGAAGAACTGAAGCGCGATGCCGGCCTCGCCGAGGGCCTTGAAGTCCTCCAGCCGCGTCTCGCCCCACGCGGCCAGTTGTTCCAGTTGCAGGTGGAGGGCCGCAAGGCGCCCCGCGCGCTCGGCGCTCTCGCGCTGGATGCGCAGGACCTCCTCCGCGGCCTGCGCCGGTGCAATCGCGGGCGCCTGGCCGCGCGGAGGCATCTCGCCCAGCACCTGGAGGGCCCGGCGCAGGCGGTCGATGGCGGCCGTCGTGTCGGCGTCGGCCACGGCCCGCGCGGGTTCGACGGGCGCGAGGTGCACGACCTGGAGGTCGCGCAAGGCCTCCAGCAGCCGGTCGCGGTCGGCCGCGCGGGCGGCGACAAACACCTTGCGCATGGGCGTGATCATGGCGCGGGCGACTCCGGGGCGGCGTCGGCCGGGCCGAGGCCGTCGATGGGGCTGGCGGCGGCCGACTCTTCTTCGCCGACCTTGGCCTTGGCGATTTTAGCCCGGCCGACGGCGGCGGTCATCTCGTCGCCCAGGTGAATGCGGATGCGCCGGATGGCCTCGCGAGCCTGGGGGATCATGACCTTCTCGAACAGGTTCACGCGCTGGATGACCTTCGTCAGTTCCCGCTGGAGGCGCGCGTGCTGCTGCCGGACGACGTCGAGTTCGGCCTTGCGTCGGTTGACCTCTCGCAGGTCCAGAAGCGCCCGGTCGACCCACGGCGGCGTGCCGAAGAGGCTGTACGCGGCCGGGGGGAACTCCACGCCCTCGAACACGGGCACGCTTACGCCCGCAATGTTCGTGGTCGAGGTGATGACGCGTGCGGGCGCGGCCAGCGTCTCGACGGCCAGGCCGGCCGTGTCTCGCAGGATCGGCCTGTAGGCGTCGAACTTCCGCTGCGCCTGCCCGGCCGCCGTCTCGGCCGCGCGCAGCCGGGCCGCAACCTCCACCAGCGTGAGTTGCAGTTGCTGCTGCTTGAGTTTGAGCATGGGCAGGTAGCGCTCGAAGCGCGCGAGGGAATCCCTTTGGCGCTTGAGTTCGGGGCGCGTCAACTTCAGTTTCCTAGCCATGGCGTTATTGCAGATTGTAGATTGCAGATTAAAGGCGCGGCTGCCTATACCCGGGCCGGTTAAGGCGTCTTGGGCCAGTGCTTCTCCACAATCGTCCGGCGTATGCCCGTCTCCGCCGGCTCGAAGCACTCGGCCAGGATGGCCCAGCATTGGTCCAGGGCTTCTTCCAGGGGTATGTTGACTCGAAGGTCCATGATCTTCTCTTCGAAGAGTTTTCCATACGCCAGGAGTTTCTTGTCCCAGGCCGACATCTCGAAGCCCATGTCGCGTTTTTCGCGGCTCTCGCGGCAGAGGGCGTACAGTTGGATGCAGGCGTCCATGATGGCGCGGTGGTCGTCGCGCGTCTTGCCGTTCACCTGCTGCTTCAGCCGCGACAGGCTGCCGAACGGCTCTATCCAGCCGCCCCGCAGGTAGAACTGCCCCTCCGTGATGTACCCCGTGTTGTCCGGCACGGGGTGCGTCACGTCGTCGCCCGGCATGGTGGTGCACGCCAGGACGGTCATCGAGCCGGAGCCTTCCAGGTCCACGGCCTTCTCGTACCGCCGCGCAAGTTGCGTGTACAGGTCGCCGGGGTACCCGCGGTTCGAGGGGATCTGTTCCATCGTGATGGCTATTTCCTTGAGCGCGTCGGCGAAGGCGGTCATGTCCGTCAGGAGCGCCAGGACGCGCTTGCCCTGGAGGGCGAAACCCTCGCCCACCGCCAGGCACAGGTCGGGCACGAGCAGGCACTCCACCACCGGGTCGGCCGCCGTGTGGATGAAGAGGATGGTGCGGCCCAGGACGCCGCCTTCCTCGAACGTCTTGCGGAACACCAGGTAATCGTCGTGCCTGAGGCCCATGCCGCCCAGGATGATGATGTCGGCGTTGGCCTGTAGGCCGACGCGGGCCAGCACCTCGTTGTACGGTTCGCCCGGCACGGAGAAGATGGGGAGTTTTTGAGATTCCACAAGCGAGTTAAAGATGTCGATCATCGGGATGCCCGTGCGGATCATCTTGCCTGGCAGGTTGCGGCGGGTGGGGTTGACGGGCGGCCCGCCGATGTCGCGGCGCTCGGCCTCGACGTCGGGGCGGGCGTCGCGCGGGCGGCCCGCGCCGTCGAAGACGCGGCCCAGCAGGTCCGCCGAGAAGGGCACCTGCATCGGCCGGCCCAGGAACCGCACGCGGTCACCGGTGGAGACGCCCTGCGTCCCGGCGAAGACCTGCAAGGAGACCTGGTCGCCCTCAAGGCGGATGACCTGGGCGAGGCTCGTGCGGCGGCGGCCGACGACGACGGCCAGTTCGTCGTAGCCCACGCCCGCGGCCGACACGGTGACTACGTTGCCGGCAATACGGGTGATCTGGTCATAATACTTCCGCATGTTTCAACACTCCGCCCGCGTCCGCGGCTGTCCCTTAGCCGCGATGAACGCGTCTATCTGCGCCAGCGTTTTCTTGAACTCCTCGCCCCGCCACTCCGCGTAGTTCCAGTTCCTGAACAGGTCCTGCGCCTGGACCATGGTGCGGCGGGCCACGTCCTTGTCTGCGAACTGGAAGTCTACGTCCACCAACTGGAGTATCTTGTCGAAGACGAACTGCTGGCGATCGGCGGGGCTGGCGGCATCGACCTTGTCGAAGGCGTTCTGCTGGAGGTAGCAGTTGTCGAAGAACGCGGCCTTCAGCATGGTGGTGAAATCGTCGATGCTGGTGCCTTCCTCGCCCACGACGGCCATCATCTGCTTGACCTCGGCGCCGCGCCTCAGCAGGTCGCGCATCCGCGTCACCTTGTCCGGGTCGATGATCCCGACGTACTTCGACCAGGAGTCGAGCGGGTCGATGGCGGGGTAGCGGCGGGCGTCGCTCCGGGCGCGCGACAGGCCGTGGAACGCCCCGACGACCTTCAGCGTGCCCTGTGTCACGGGTTCCTCGAAGTTGCCGCCGGCGGGGCTGACCGTGCCGCCGATGGTCACGGTGCCCAGGCGCCCGTCGCGCAGTTCAATCTGGCCGGCGCGCTCGTAGAAGTTTGCTATGCGGCTCTCCAGGTAGGCCGGAAAGGCCTCCTCGCCGGGGATTTCCTCCAGCCGCCCGGAGACCTCGCGCATGGCCTGGGCCCAGCGCGACGTGGAGTCGGCCAGCAGCAGCACGGCGAGGCCCATCTGGCGGTAATACTCGGCCAGCGTCACGGCCGTGTAAACGCTGGCCTCGCGGGCAGCCACGGGCATCGCCGAAGTATTACATATGATGATAGTCCGCTCCATAAGCGACCGCCCGGTGCGCGGGTCCTCCAGTTCCGGGAAGGTGCGCAGCGTCTCGACGACTTCCCCCGCGCGTTCGCCGCAGGCGGCGATGACCACGATGTCGATCTCGGCGAACTTGGCCGTGATCTGCTGGAGGACCGTCTTGCCCGCCCCGAACGGACCGGGAATGCAGTACGTGCCCCCGCGCACGACCGGGAACATCGAGTCGATGATGCGGATGCGCGTCACCAGCGGCTCGCGAGGCATGAGGCGCCGCCGCGCAATCGCCAGGGGCCGCTTGACGGGCCACGTCTGCTGCATCGTCACGGAATGCTCTTTGCCCTCGGCGTCGGCCAGGACGGCTACTTCCTTATCGACCGTCAGCGGCCCTGCCGCCGTCACGCGCGCGACCTTCAGCGCCCCGGCCAAGCCGAACGGCGCCATCACGCGGTGCTGGAACATGCCCTCCGGCACGGTTCCGAGCGTATCGCCCGCTTGGACGGCGTCGCCGGGCTGGACGGCAGGCGTGAACTCCCACGGCCGGTCCGTCGGCAGCGGGGGCAGGTACAGGCCGGCCTTCAGGAAGTAGCCCGTCTGTGCCGCCAACTGGGGCAGGGGGTTCTGAAGCCCGTCGAAGATCTGGCCCAGGAGGCCCGGCCCCAACGTGGCCGAGAGCATCTCGTCGCGGAACTCAACCGGGTTGCCCACCTTGAGGCCCCGTGTCTCCTCGAAGACCTGGAGGTCAGCCAGGCGGCCGCGGATGCGGATGACCTCCGAGAGGAGCCGCGCGCCGTCGCCACGGCAGCAGTAGCCGACGGAGTTCTGCACCACCCGCCCGTCGGCCTCGGCGACGACCATGTTGCCGAAGACGGATACGATTCGTCCGTTCAAGGCTCTTTGCTCCATGTCTGTTGGCATGTCGTGGGGCTCGTTTGCAGGCCGTGCATCAGTCACGCCCCCCGCGCCCAACAAGTTGGGCGGCTAAACGGGAGCCGCGCTCAAGCGATGCCAGCGTACAATCAGCATCAACCTGGCCGCGTACGCCACGAACTCCTCGTCGGCGAACGTGAACCAGCGGTCGTGCTCCGCGAGCCAGGCCCATCGCGCTCTGTCCAGGACGCGCAGGCCGGCGAGCGGGTCGGGCGCGGCCGCCCACTCGCTCACGAGCGGCGAGAAATCCTCCTCCGCGCCGCCGAGTTCCGCCGTCACCAGGTACGGGCCGGCCTCCAGGCCCAGCGCCTGGGCCCGGGCCGACGCCAGCGCGTTGCGGAGCGTCACCTCGTGCGCGACCCAGGCGGCCAGCAGCGGGCTGCCTTCGCGCCGGGCGACTCCGGCCGCATGGCGGAAGTACGCCGACCACACGGCGTCGGCGGCCACGCGCGGCGGAGGCGAAGCCTCGGCCGCGAGTGGCTCCGGCAGCGGCTCCTCATTGCGGATCTGGGCCGCCGAGAGCACGGCCGGGGTGACTTCCCGGACCTCGCCTGCCAGGAACGCCTCGCGCTGCACGAGGTCGTCGAAGAGGAGGACGGCCTCGACCAGCGTTCGCGGCCGGGCGGCCTCGGCCACGTGGGCCAGCAGGCCTGCGGGCGCAATCGGGACCGGCGTGCCCAGGTCGCCCAGCACCGGCAGGGCGCAAATCCGGTAGTAGTTGTCCGGCGGCATGGGCCCTATTTGTCCTGCGGCTTGCCGGCCGACATGGCTCGCCCCAGCAGTTCCCGAAGGGTCGGATTGACCAGTTCCGTCAGCGCCTCGACCACCGAATCGACGGTGACCTCGACGTTGGCGCCGTCGGCCCGGTACTCGAAGCCGTGCTGGGCCAGGGTGCCCTTGAGGTCGAACGATGCGCCGGCCAGTTCCGGCTGCCGCAGCAGGGTCAGGGCCCACTCGGCCAGTCGCTCGCGCATTTCGGGCGTAAGGTCGATGCGTATGGTGGTCCTGCGGTCGATGTCGGCCCGGACGTACTCCAAGACGACGTCGCGAAGAAGACTGCCGAGGAACTGCGGGTCGGCCAGCGGCTGCCGCACGCCGGCGGCCAGGACTTCGCGCAGCGCGCGGCCGAGGGCCTCGCGCAGCCTGAGGGCGATGTCGCGTGCCGCCAGTTCCAGGTCGGTCCGGCCCGTGGCCTGGACGGCCTCGGCCTGGGCCTGGGCGTTGTCGAGGATCTTCTTGGCCTGGGCGCGGGCGCCGGCAAGAATAGCGTCGGCCTCCTGGCGGGCCCTGGCCAAGTGCTCCTCGGCGGCCGCGCGGCCGGCCTCGACGCCCTCCTGCCTCAATTTCGCCACGAAAGACTCGAGTGTCTCGGCCATAAGGGGCTCCAGAAAGCGCAGTCTCTCACATTTATTATCGTACCCATCGGGGGAAGGCTTGAGGAACTTCGGACGGCCGCCGCGAACCTGGCACGGGCGTACATCGCCCCGTAGGTCCTTCTGCGGGCCGCCGCGCGGCCGCGCGATGCGTCCACCCAGCCCATCCCTCTCCTGCGGCGATTGCGGGACGCCCCCTCCGTTTTGAGGCTGATATCAGCGCCGCCGCGCGAAGTCAAGCAAAACGTGGCCCGGGCGCGTACGGCGTCACTTACAGGGGCAAACAAAGATGACATGTGTGGCACGGCCGGCTTGTCCGGCCGTGGTTGTCTCAAGCCGCACTCAGAGACCACGGCCGGGCAAGCCGGCCGTGACACATCGCCTAGTCATAGTCGCCCTCGTAAGTAACGCGGTACCCCAGCCGCGGGGCGCCGAGCGACCGGAGCCCGGATGTTCAGGCTACCGCCCGGCAGCGGCCGGGGGCTGGCCGGCGCGCTCCACGTGGAGCACAGCCGGGCGGTTCCGCCGGGCGAAGCGGCGCTCCTCGGCCACAGCCAGTGCGAACGCTGCCAGGCCGAGTCCGGCGCCCAGGACGAGGCCCGCCGATTCCTGCCCCAGGCCGGTCGCCTGCTGGAAGCCCGTCCAGGCGGCGCCGCCCAGGAGGCCCGCCATCCCCGCCGCAAGCGGCAGCGCGAAGACCATCAGTATGCCGCGCCACGGGCCGGGCGTCGGGATGGCGAGGCGTACGCGGTCGCCCTCCGCCAGGCCGTCGGCCGGCACTTCGAGCACGGGGCCGGAATCGCCGCCCTGGCGGCAGGCGGTGCAGCCGCGGCACTCAGCGGCGTGCTCGTCCGGGCGGCGGTCGAGGCGCACCTGGGCCCGCTTGCCGGGGATACGGAAGACCGTGCCGGTTTCGATGATGGTTTCCATAAACTTCAGATTCCAGGCTCCACGTCCCCTTCGCCGCCGCCCAGCGAACGGATTTTCGTCACTTGCCGCAGCAGCGCATTATACGGCACCGGTGCCCCCAGCCGCATGAGCAGGAACCGCCCGAGCGGCCCTTCTGAAACCAGGATGATCTGCCGCGACGTGGGCGCCTTGACGCCCGGCTCGGACGGCTGGTGGCCGGTCACAAGGACCTCTGCGCCCACGGCCCTGGCGAAGCGGTCGGCCACGTCCTGGTCCTGCGGTCGGCCCCAGACGAGGGCGTACACGCTGCCGCCGGGCAGGTAGTCCTCGGCCGTGAGCGGCCGGTCGAAGATGGAGTGGTCGAAGAGGTCGATGGTCTCGCGCTGCGGGGTGGAGTGGCTGATGAATACGCCGTTGGGCGTCCGCACCGCCAGCGGCACGGACGCCAGGAACCGCCGGTACGCCCCGTGCACCTCCGGCCAGCCTTCGCCGTAGGCGCTCTCTATGCCGCGCCAGAACGCCTGGCTGACGCTCGCGCCCGCTTTCTTGATGGTCGAGCCTACGATCTCGGCCAGGTCGTGGTTCGACAGGACCATCTGCACGTGCGACTTGAAGCGGCACTTCAGCACGGCTGCCTCTTCCAGGAGGCGGAAACTGCGGTCCCGCCCGCGGTCGTCCAGCGGCCCGCCGTGCACCAGTTCCTGGAACACCAGGTAGCGGTCCTGGTTGCGGCTGAGAGCGGCCCAGTCGACTACGCGGCGGAAGTTCTCCGTGTCGCCGTGCAGGTCGCCCACAACAATCAGGTCGCCCGCGGGTGGAAGAAGGATGACGTTGCCGCGGCGAAGCGGGTCACGCCGCATCAGCATCGACGCGCGGTCCAGGAGGTCCGTAATCTCGCCCACGCCCATCGGGGGCGGGTCGGGAGCAGGGTTCCAGGATTCGCCCGCGTCGGCCACGGCCGGTCTCCGCTGCGTGCCCTCGTCACTCCGTCTCGCTCGAGACGGGGCTGCGGAGGCGCTTCAGGTGCTCATCCCTCAGGTCCATCAGGAACGTCTCCATGGGGAACAACCGTCCTGGGCATCGAGTGTTTTTCAGTTCGCCGTGCCCGGCGATGTGCTCCAGGGGGATGCGGTATCGCTCGCGCAGGGCCAGTACAAGCATCTCCAGGGCGGCCATCTGGGCGGGCGTCGGCTCGTGCTGGTCGAAGTTGCCGATGAGGCAGATGCCGACGCCCTCGGTGTTGAACTCCGGGTGGTCGCGCACCTTCGTGTGCGCGCCGTCCAGTTGGTCAACCCAGCGGCGCGTGGGCACGATCTGGCCGTCGGCCGTGCCCGGCGACCGCCCGTTGTTAATGAGAAAGTGGTACGCCACGCCATTGACGAACCCGCGGTCGCGGTGCGTCTGGTCGATGGCCTCCAGTGTTCCGACGGGCGTGGCCGAGTGATGAATGACGATGTAGCGCCACGCGCGGCTGGGGGCCATCTCCTTGGGCCAGACTGTTTCCCGGAGTGCACCAGGGTCGGTCGTGGCGGGCGGCGCCGCGGCTCGCGGTCGCGGCATCGCGGCCCAGAAGATCATCGCGGCGACCGTCATGGCGGCCACGAGCGCCGCCCAGACGCGCACCATCCGGCCCCAGTCAGGCGCCGGACGCTGCGCGTGGGGGGCCTTTGCCTTGTCTGCGTCTTGGGGCGTCGGCGGAACTTGCGCCATGGTGCACCCCTTGTTCCCAGTCGGGGCCGTCGGCCGGCGGGCGAGTTGACGCGCATTATAGAACCGCGGCGCCGCCGCGTCAAACGTGGTTCGCATTTTCTCCGGGATCATCGTATAATCTAGGCCGTACAAGTAGAGGAAGGGGCCGTCCGCAGCCGAAATAAGAGGGGGGGAAGTCTGGCCCTGCGGCCGAAGCGGTATATGAGCGCGAGGTCGATTTTAACCTGCGGGCTGACGGCGCTTGGCCTTGCGGCCGATGCCCTGCTCGCGCCGTCGCCGGCCGCAGGCCAAGCGGGCGATGCCTTTGCCCTGCGCGACAGGGCGGCCGCGCACGTGTGCCTCGTGACGGCCGAGAACGCCCTCGGCGTGCCGCTGGCGTATGCATCGGGGTTCCTCTTCGGAGAGGGCAAATTCGCCGTCACGGACCTCTCGTCGCTGGCGCAGCCGGGCGTCACTCAGGCGGGCCTCCGGTTCCGCGACGGTCGCACGGCCGTGGCGAAGCAGTTCGGCATGGCCGACCCTTCAATCGGCCTGGTGGTCGCCCAACTGGACAAGCCTCCCCCTGGCGGGGGCGGCCTTTCGTTCTCCACGGCCGACCTGTCGGGCGGCCCACTCGAAGCCACCGTCGTCGGCTGGAAGTGGGGCCAGGAACTCGACCTGACGGTCGGGCGTATCACCCAGCCGATGCCGACCGCGAATCTGGCCCAGATGCTCGGCCTGGATGCGCCGAAGGCGCCTCCGGCGCTCCTGAACATCGAGGGTGTTGTGCCCGACGAGGCCACCGGGGCGCCCGTCCTTGACCGCGGCGGGGCGGTCCTGGGCGTCCTGTTGAAGGTGGCCGGGCTGAACCGGCCGCTGGTCGTGCCCTCGGCCCTCTTGCGCCAGGCGCTCCTGGCGTCGGACCGGCAACTGAAGCCGCTCTCGCAACTGCCGAAGCCGTACTGGCCCGTGGCAACGCAGCCGCTGCCGGGCAAGCCCGTCGCGCCGGCCGATTTTGCCAACGCCATCCGCACCATCAAGTTCCGCAGCCGTTGCGGCAAGTGCGACGGCAAGGGCGTCATCAAGGTTGACAAGATCGTCGGCTCCACGACGATCGGCGGCATAACGAAGAAGATCGTCCGCCAGGAAGAGGTGACCTGCCCGAACTGCCGCGGCGAGGGCGTCCTTTTGCCCGAGGGCTTCTACGCGCAGTACGTGCGCATGGCGGAGTACGGCACGTGGATGTCGCTGGCCGGCGACGTTGAACCGAAGGCCCGCGACGCCGCCTTCTCCAATGCCCTGGACCTGCTGCGAGCCATCGGCAAGGTCGGCCGCCGCTACCGCGACGACCTCATCAAGGAGGCCCGCGAGGAACTGGGCAAGCCCGCCGCCGAGTCCGCAACCGGTCCGAAGGGCGTCGTCGTATTCGCCGAAGTCCGCGAGGCCGTGGACGGCCCTGACGGGCCGTATCTGATCTTCTCGCCGCATCTTTCTCGGACGCTCTTGGCCAGCAAGGCCGACCGCCTGACCTCGACGGGCGAGGCGCAGGGCGGCAAGCCGCGACCCGGCCAGTGGATCGTACTGGCCGGGGCGGCCATCGGCCCCGTGTCGCTCGGAGATCACAAGCCCGTTTTCGTGCAGCCGTTTGCGTGGGCCGACGGGCCGGACTTGGGCGGCCCGCGCCGTCCGCCGCCCGGCCCGGCTGCCGGGCCCTCCACGCCGGCGACTCCGACGACGCCCACGCCGTCCACTACGCCGAAGCCCGGCTCGCCGAGTTTCTTCGGGTTGTAGCCGCGCCGGGCGCCATGCTTTCGCGCTGTTGCGAAAGCATGGCCTGCGGCCAAAATCGCGCAGTTTCGTCTTGGCATCCACGCCGCCGCCCGGTACAGTTGTCGCTGGGTACAATGGCTGGTGAAGACATTCTGCAAGCCAAGCGGCAGATTCGCCGCATCGTGCACGAGACGCTGGCCCGCCTGACGCCCAGCCACCGGCGTGCGGCCGGCATCGCGGTGGCCCAGCGGTTGACGGCCGTGCCGGAGGTGCGCGCGGCCGGGACGGTGATGGCGTTCCTCTCGCTTCCGACGGAACTAGATACGTGGCCCATCATCCGCTGGGCGTGGCAGGAAGGCAAACGCGTCCTTGTCCCGCGAATCGAACCCGCACCGCCCGACGTGCCCCTGGCTCGGCGCAAGATGGTGGCGGTGCCCCTGCGGCGGGCGGAGGTGGACGGCGTGGCGGCCCATCCCGACGTGCGCCCGGGGCCGCTCAGCATCCTGGAGGTGCCGGTTGCCGCATCCGTCAGCCCCGCCGAGATCGACGTCGTCCTGTTGCCGTGCCAGGCCGTTGACCGCGCGGGCAACCGCCTCGGCAAGGGCGGCGGATTCTACGACCGCCTGCTCGCCCGGCCGGACGTGCGGGCAGCACGCATCGCCATCGCCTTTCGCGAGCAGGTCTTCGACGAAATCCCCGTGACGCCCGCCGACCAGCCCGTGGACATGCTCGTGACCGATGGCGAGGTGCTCACCTTCCGCAACACGGACGAACGCCGGCAACATTCCGACCAGCGCGGGGTTTAACTTGAGCATGGCCCGGCGGGGCGCCCCTGCCGGGCGGCGACCCAGGAAAGGATTCTGACGAGCATGACGACGACGGGCCGTATCATCGTGGTGGTTGTGGCGGCGGCGGCACTGCTGACGCTCACGGTCCTGGCGATGCACTACCTGAGGCCGCCGGATGTGCCGCCTCCGGCTGGTCCAGAGGTCGTCGAGACGCCCGCGGCGGCGGGCGGCCCGGGCGATTCGCCCGCGGCGCCGCCGCCCGCCAGTGCGATCGCCGCCGACCTGAAGTCCGCGCACGGCCCCGATGCCCCGCCTGCGCCGGCCGGTTCCGCCGAGGCTGCCGCCGACGACGGCCTCGCGATGGCCGCGAGCGGCCGCGTCATACAGGCCCAGGTCCGCCTGAGTCAGGCCCTGCGCGCCGGCCTGGACGGGCCGAAGGGCAAGGCCGTCCGCGAGACTCTCGTAAGCCTGGCCAACCGGGCCCAACTCTCCGGCGCACGCTTGCCGGACGACCCGTACTCCAAGTCGTACGAGGTCGCCAGGGGCGACTCCGTCACGCGCATCGGCTCGAAGTTCCTCATTCCGCTGGAACTCGTGATGAAACTGAACGGCCTGGCGTCGCCGGGGATAAACGCGGGGCAGTCTCTGAAGGTCCTCCAGGGCCCCGTGAACGTCGAGATATTCAAGGAACGCCACGAACTCCAGGCGTGGATCGGCGACGTCTGCATCCGCATTTACCCCATCGCCGTGGGCAAGGGCAACTCGACCCCCGAAGGCACGTTCGTCGTCCGCAACAAGGTACAGAACCCCCCGTACCAGCCGCAGCACAAGGCCCGCTCCGAGCACCGCGAGGCCGGGGCGCCCGACAATCCCCTGGGCAGCCGCTGGATAGACATCGGCAACCACTACGGCGTCCACGGGACGATCGACCCGCCGAGCATCGGCCACGACGTCTCCGAAGGCTGCATCCGCATGCACAACAAGGACGTGGAGGAACTGTACGACCTGGTGGTGGTCGGGGCGAGCAAGGTCATAGTGAAACCGTGAGTTTGCCCGACCGCCGGTCGTATATTATAATAGGAATGGTTGCCGGAGGTTGCGGCATGACGACCATCACCGATTTCCGGCCTTACCACGAGGTCGTCTTTCGCGTCGACCAGGTGCGCGCGCGGCTGCGGTCGGTGCTGGTCATGGAGGGACTTTTCGTTCTGACGACGGTTCTGTGCGGCATCACCCTGGCGGCGACGCTTGCGCAGGGGTACCTGCGCTTCGGCCCGTACGGGCGGCTGGCTCTCCTTGCGGCGGGCTGCCTGGCCATCCTGGCCGCATTCTGGCGGCACGTCATAAGGCCGCTGCGGTACGACCCGGGCGACAAGGAGGTCGCGCGGCTGCTGGAGACGCGCCTGCCGGCGCTCGGCAACAGCCTCATCAACACGATCCTCCTGACGGAGAGCGCCGAGGAGTGGTCGGGCGTGCTGGTTGAGCGGGCCATCGGAGAGGCGGCCGCCGGGGCGCGCGGCATAGACCTGCTGGAGGCCGTGAGCGACCGCCGGGCCAGGCGATGGGGCATCGCCGCCGCCGTCGCCGTCACGCTCCTGAGCCTGTTCGCCGTTTTCGCTTACGGCCGGTTCTCCTCGGCCGCGCTTCAGATACTCATGCCGTTCCAGAAAGTGCCGTCGGTGGGCGACGTGCGGTTCCTGGAAATCAGGCCGGGCAACGCCGCGTGGATAAAGGGCGAGCCGCTCCAGATCGAGGCCGTCATCGACGACCGCTCCGGGCGGCCCATGCCTGCCGCTGTCGAGATCGCCGAGAACGGCGGCGCGCGGCTCGTGAGGAAGGAACTCGCCCGCGCCGCCGACCAGCCCGACCGTTTCTCATTCCGCGTGTCGCAGGTCCTTCAGCCCTTCGCGTACAGCCTGAGCGTGGGCGGCACGGAGAGCGAGACGTACCGTATCACCCTGCGCGAGCCGCCGCTCATCGAGAAGATTGATGTTCTGTACAAGTATCCGGAGTACACCGGCCTTGCGCCGCAGAAGGTCGAGAACTCCGGCGGCGAGATACGATGCCTCCTCGGCACCATGGTCGAGATGACCGTGCGCGTCTCGGCGGCCATCGACGGCGGCACGCTCACGTTCGGCCGCGGCGAGGTCCGCAATTGCGCCCGCGCCGACGACGGTCGCGGCATGACCGTGCAGTTCCCCGTCATGCAGAACGACACGTACCAGATTCACCTGGCCGGGCAGGCGCCAGGCGGCGCGGCCGTCGTGTACCGCATCACGGCCCTGGAGGACCGTCCGCCCGCCATCCAGTTCACGATGCCGAACCGCGACGTGGCCGCCTGGCCGGGCGAGACCGTCAAGATGGGCCTCAAGGCCGGCGACGATTACGGCCTCGGCGAGGTACGCCTCCTCGCCCAGGCCGATACCGAGGCCGACCCGCACCTCGTCGCCGGCTGGAAGAAGTTCGCCGACCCGAAGGAGACCGTCCTCGACCACGCCTTCGCCGTGGATGCCGGCCGGTACAAGTTGGGCCAGACGGTCACCTACTGGGCCGAGGCGGCCGACCGCCGCACGTACCAGGGCGGAGGCACGCCGCGAGGCCCGAACGTGGCCGCCACCGCCAAGTTCAAGATCCTCATCGAGGACCGCAAGGCCGCCGCAGCGCAGAAACTGGCGCAACTGTCGCGCCTTTACGAGCGGCTGCGCGAAATCCTCAAGGCCCAGGAGCAGGCCCGCACCGCGACCTCGGCCGCGGCCGCCATGAAGAAACTGCCGGACCTCAAGGCGGCCGGCGCGTCGCTCCAGGCCGCACAGAAAGGCATCCGCGACGCCACCCTGGCCGTCATCAAGGAAGTCACCTTCGACGACGACACCGTGGCCATCCGCGAAACGCTGGGCGTCCTGTCGAACAACGAAATGGCCTCGGCCATCACCAAGGCCAAGGCTGTCGCCGACCTTGCCGACCCGGCCCGCCTGGCCGCCGCGCCGGACTTGGCCAAGTCTCTCGCGGCCGACCAGGATACGATCATAGCGGTCCTCAGGCGCATCCTCGACATCGCCAGCCAACTGGCCGACGCCGTCAAGGAAGAGGCGAAGCGGCTCGCGCCCTCGGACATCCCGCCCGACCTGCTCCAGAAACTCAAGAACCTGAACGAGCGCCTGAAGGAGTTCGCCGGCCAGCAGAAGAAGGTCATCGAGGCATCCAAGGAACTCGCCAAGAAGCCCGTTGACGATTACCAGGAGACCGACCAGAAGGAACTGGCGAAACTTGAGGCCATCGAGGACCAGTGGGACAAGTTCCTCACGGAGGCCATCGCCGATTTCTCCAAGGTGCCCGAACTCGACGCGTCCAACCCGAGCCTCGTCAAGGAACTCATCGAAGTCAAAACAGACGTGGAAATGGCCGCCGACGCCCTCTCTCAGAAGGCCATGGACGTGGTCGTTCCGCTCGAGGAACTCGGCATGGAGGGCGCAAAGGAGATCGTCGAGAACCTCGAACGCTGGCTGCCCGACACGCCCGACCGCCAGCGCTGGTCGCAGGAAGAGTTCACCAAGGACATGGAAATACCCCACGCCGAACTGCCGCAGCAGATGGAAGACCTCGTGGGCGACCTCCTGGAGCAGGAAGAGGACCTCTTCGAGGAAATCGAAGACACCACCGCCAAGGCCGGCGACTCCGCCGACAAGGGCGCAGGATGGGACGCCATGGACGGCCCCATCTCCAACTTCTCCGCCAAGGGCGTAACCGGCAACCGCCTCCCCAACACCAGCGAGGTGGGCGGACGCAGCGGCGAGGGCCGCTCCGGCAAGTCATCCGGCGAGTTCGTCGAGGAAGAGGCCACCGGCAAGGGCGGCCGACGCACCCCCACCCGCCTCTCGCCCGACGCCTTCTCAAAGGGCGAAGTCAAGGACTCCAGCCCCGAGTCGCCCGGCGGTGCCACCGGCGGCGGCAAAATCTCCGGCGCGGGACAGGAGGGCCTCGAAGGCCCCGTCCCGCCCGAAGTCCAGCGACGCATGGGCAGCCTCGCCGGCAAGCAGGCCCAACTCAGGAACAAGGCCGAGGGCGTCAAGGCCGCCATGACTGTCAAGAACTACGACGCATTCGCCCTCGACCGCGCAATCGAGGGCATGAAACGCGTCCAGCGCGACCTCCTGGCCGGACGTTACCAGAACGCCCTCCGCCAGAAGGACGTTGTCCTGGAAGACCTTCGCGGCACGCGCATGCTGCTCTCGGGCGAGGTCCGCATCCGCCGCGACTCCAGCGCCGCCCTGCCAAACGAGATCCAGAAAGACGTGCTCGACGCACTCGAAAAGCCCATGCCGCGCGGCTACGAGGAGTTCCTGAAGCGATACTACGAGCGCCTGAGCGAGGGCGGCTGACGGGCCATGCGCCACGCCCGGACGCAGTTCGAGAAGCCTCGGGCGGCAGGTGAAGAAGCGTTCTTCGCGGCGGGTCGGCAAGC
>VGYT01000046.1 GCA_016872895.1 Planctomycetota bacterium | reverse complement strand
CCACATATCGCTTGTTCATGCCGATCCTCCCCGGTATCCTGACCCCCGTGTGAGAATCGGCTATTCACACAAACTAACAACATCAAAAGACGACGGGTACTAGCCGGCCCACGGCACGGCCCGGGGCCGTGCCCAGGGTGGCCGTGCCAGGGCGGCCGCGCCAGGGTGGCCGTGCCAAGGTGGCCGTGCCAAGGTGGTCCCGAGAACCTCCTTCAATCCGTCGTAGCCTCACCCCATGTTGGCCCTACCTGAAGTGTCGGTGTGTCCTCCGTTGTCGCAGCGCGAACCAGAGCCGCGACCGTAAGGGAGCGGTGTCCTTGGCCTGCGATCGGCACGGTACCGCTCTCTTGTGGTCGCGGCTCTGATAAGGCGCTGCCCGTGCGCGGCGAGCGTGCGGGGGGCTTGACTTTTCGCACTAGATGACCCCCTGTGCAGCCGGGCGCTTGACTGGACACCTGGAGTGCGAGACTCGCCGAGATTTCTGTTGACACGCGACTGCCTGCGGGGTAGATTACAGTTGATCAGGCCACCATGAGGTTCCTTAGGGGTGAGGCGCCCGATGGCTGGTTACCATCACGCCGAGATCGCGGGACTCGCCAAGCAGTTGGCCTACGCGCCTGCGAAGGTCAGGCTGGAGCAGGTCAACCGGGCGGAGAGGCTGGCCTGCATCCTGGAAGCCTCGAAGACCTACCCTTACGAGTTCGTCTGCTATCAAGTGACCGGCTACCGGCCGCGCGGCAAACTTGGCGAGAACCTCAGGGGCAAGACCGTCCGCGAGGACCTCGTTCGCATGGTGGAGGACGTCTCGGCCAGCCTGCGGCTGAGGCGCGAGGACGTGGGTGAACCGGTGCTTAGCATAGGCGAGGCACGCAAGCGGCTGAACGTCTCGGAGAAGACGATCCAGCGCTGGCGGAAGGCGGGGCTGGTGTCGCGCAAGTTCATCGGCGGCGACGGGCGGTTGCGGGTGGGGTTCCTGGAGTCGAGCCTGGACCGCTTTGTGACCCGCAACCACGACCGGGTGGAGGCGGGGGCCAACTTCTGCCGCCTGATGCCCGAGGAACGCCGCGAGATCATCCGCCGCGCTCGCCGCCTCAGCCTCTTCTGCCACTGCTGCCTCTTCGAGGTCTCCAAGCGCATCGCCCGCAAACTCGGCCGCGCGGTCGAGACCGTCCGGCAGACCATCAAGGACTACGACCGCGAGCACCCCGACGCCCGCCTCTTCCCGGACACGGGCGAGCCGCTTCAGGACCACGACCGGCGGCTGATTTACGAGGCGTACCAGCGCGGCGTGAGCGTCCATGCCCTGGCCAAGCGCTTCTGCCGCACGCGCTCCAGCATCTACCGCATCGTTACGGAGGAGCGGGCGAAGGAACTCCTGCGCGAGCCCATCCAGTACATGCGCAGCCCGGAGTTCGACCGGCCCGACGCGGACCAGCGAATCCTGGGCGATGCCGCCGCCGAGGGCGCCCTGGAGCCGCGTGAAAAACGGGGACCCACGCCGCCCAAGGGCCTCCCCATCTACCTCAAGACCCTGTACAAGACGCCGCTGCTGACGAAGGACCAGGAACAGGCGCTCTTCCGCCGGTACAATTACCTGAAGTTCAAGGCCGCCCGGATTCAGGCCCGCGTCCAAGACAGCCGCGCGCCGCTGGTAGAGGACATCGAGGAGATTGAGCGGCTGATGGACGGGGCCAACCGCGTCAAGAACCGCATCATCCAGGCGAACCTGCGGCTGGTGGTGAACATCGCCAAGCGGCACGTGGGTCCGCAGACCAACTTCTTCGAACTCATCTCGGACGGCAACATGAGCCTCATGCGTGCGGTCGATAAGTTCGACTACACGAGGGGCTTTAAGTTCTCGACGTACGCCTCGTGGGCCATCATGAAGAACTTCGCCCGCAGCGTCCCGCAGGAAGGCGTCCGCCGCGACCGCTTCATGACCGGCCGCGACGAACTTCTCGAAATGAGCCGCGACCTCAGGTTCGAGGGCGAAGAGGCCTACAGGGAACCCGACCTCTCCGTCCGCCAGAACATCGAGAAGGTGCTGGACCAGTTGGAGACGCGCGAACGCGAGATCGTGATGCGCCGCTTCGGCCTCGGCGACATGCCTGCCCAGACCCTCGAAGAAGTGGGGCGGCACTACGGCGTCACGAAGGAGCGCATCCGCCAGATAGAAACGCGGGCCTTGAACAAACTCCGCGCCCTCCTGAGCCCGGAAGCCCTGGAAGAAGTCCTCAGTTAGTCCTGTGGCGCGTTTCCCTGCCCGAAGAGACTTGACACCATACGCCAGCGGCGTATACTGCCGGCATGAGGTTCATCGAGACCGCGATCTTCACAAGGGAGGTCAGGCGCCTGCTGCCGGATGAGGGGTACCGCCGGCTGCAAACGGCGCTCGTGCTCAGGACGGATGCCGGAGGTCGGATCCCAGGGGGGCCTCCGCAACGTGCGATGGAACCTGCCGGGCGCGGGCAAACGGGGGTCGCTGCGGGTGATCTACTACTGGGACCCGCCCGATACAATCTTCATGCTTTTGCCTTATAAGAAATCTGAACAGGACGATCTGGCGCCCGAGCAACTCAGGCGGCTCCGGGCGATGGTCAAAGAGTGGCGGAAATGAAAGACAGGGACTTTGAGAACCTGTTGGCCAGCATTCGGGAGGCCGGAGAAATCAAGGCCGGGCGCCGTAGGCCCAGCCGCGCGTGGACAATCAAGCCTCTGGACATTAAGCGGGTCCGCCGCAGGCTAAGGGTGTCGCAGGGCGAGTTCGCCATGATGATCGGGGTGAGCTCTCGCACGCTTCAGAACTGGGAGCAGGGTCGGCGGCAACCAGAAGGCCCCGCCAGGGCCCTGCTGCGCGTTGCGGCGCGCAACCCCAAGGCGGTCCTCGCCGCGCTGCATCAGAACTAGCCGCACGCGAGAACCGGGGCACGCCCCGGCCTACATATCTGGTTGCCTCTCTGCGTACTTCGCGGTGAAATGAACCGGCGCGAAGCGGCTGCGGCGGCGCGTTACTCTTCCAGCAAGTGCCCCAGTTTGCGTCGCTTGGTGTCCAGGTAGCGCTGGTTCACGGGGTTCGGTTCGATGACCAGCGGCACGCGCTCGACGATCGAGAGGTCGAAGCCCGCCAGGGCCACGATCTTGCGCGGGTTGTTGGTCATCAGGCGAACCTTGCGGATGCCCAGGTCCACCATTATCTGCGCGCCGATGCCGTAGTCCCTGAGGTCCGGCCGGAACCCCAGGCGCTCGTTCGCCTCAACCGTGTCCAGGCCCTCTTCCTGCTGGAGTTTGTATGCGCGGATCTTGTTGGAGAGGCCGATGCCGCGCCCCTCCTGGCGCATGTAGATTACCGCCCCGCGCCCTTCCCGGGCCACCTGCTCCAGGGCCTTGTGCAGTTGCGCCCCGCAGTCGCACGCGAGGCTGCCGAACACGTCGCCCGTGAGGCACTCCGAGTGGATGCGCACCAGGACCGGCTCGTCCTGGACGGGCGCCCTGCCGTCGGGGCCGGCCACGCCTATGCCGCCAAGCGTGAGCGCGATCTGCGGGAACGCATCGACGAAACTTTCATATACATGAATATCAAACGTGGCCAGGCGCGTGGGCAACTTCGCCTGCGCCACCCGCCGGATGAGCCGCTCCTTACGGTGCCGGAACTCGATGACCTGCGCCACGGAGCACATCCTGAGGCCGTGCTCGCGGCAGAACCCGGCGAGGTCCGGCAGGCGCGCCATCGTGCCGTCGGGCTTCATGATCTCGCAGATGACGCCCGCCGCCTTAAGGCCCGCCAGCCGCGCAAGGTCCACTGCCCCCTCCGTCTGCCCGGCCCGCACCAGGACGCCCCCTTCGCGGGCGCGGATGGGGAAGACGTGCCCCGGCCGCGCGAGGTCCTGCGGCTTGGTGCCCTCCGCGATGGCCAGCAGTACGGTCCGCGCCCGGTCGGCCGCGCTGATGCCCGTTGTGATGCCCGTCCGCGCGTCGACCGACACCGTGAAGGCCGTGCCGAACGCCGCGGTGTTCTCCGGCGTCTGCGGCGCCAGGCCCAGGCGCTCGACGTACTCCGATGCCAGCGGCAGGCACACCAGGCCCCGGCCGTGGGCCGCCATGAAGTTGATGATGTCGGCGGTGACCTTCTCGGCGGCGCACACCAGGTCGCCCTCGTTCTCGCGCTGCTCGTCGTCCACCAGGACGATCATGCGGCCGGCCTTGAGGTCCTCAAGAATCTCCGGTATGGGGCTGAACGGGTTCTCCATGGCTCTCACATGGTAACCTTGCGCGCGGCTCAAATCAAGCCTTGCCGATGGCGCGCCCCGCGCCATGTCGCCGCCCCGCTGGTATCTCGCCCCGCGCGGCCGAATCACGCGGCTCTGCCGGGCAATTGCCGCTTGGCGGACAGGCGGGGCCGCCGTACAATGGACGCGCGCGAGGCGCATGCTTTCGCAAGCGAAAGCATGGCACCTGTGCCTCGATGCGGCGGATGGGAGGTGAGCGGCCATGAGGCAGTTGGCAGCCGTGGCGGCCGTAATGATGATAACGATCGGCGCAGGATGGGCTGCGGCGGCCGTCCTGGCGGGGGAGGCGGCGGCGCCCGCGCAGGACAAGTCGCCCGCTGCGCCTGTCGCCAAGCCTGTCGGCGGGATCCCGGACAACCGTCCGCCCGCGCCTATCGCCAAGCCCGTCGGGGCCGAGCCCGAAAAGCAGCCGCCCGCGCCCATCGCAAAGCCGGTCGGCCCCGTGCCGGCCAAGCCGCCCCCGGCGCCCCCTGCGAAGCCTGCCGGGGCCGAGCCGGCCAAGCCGTCGGCCCCGGGCGCCGTAACGCCCCCGCCGCCGGTTCCGGACGTCGAGATTCCGCCCATCCCGGAGGTGGGCGACGACCCCTTCAAGCCCGGCCCCGGGCCGGTGCGCAAGAAGAAGGCCGACGTTATCGACGAGGGCAAACGTCTCTTTGATCGCGAGGGCCGCCTGGAGGTGGACCCCCTGGGCCGGCCGCTCTTCATCTTCGACGGCGGCGAGAAGCCCATGCCCGTCCTGGAGAACGCCGTCCGCGAGATGCTCGAGGCCGCCACCGACCACGGCAAACGCAAGGCCCGCTGGCGCATCTCGGGCATCGTAACCGTGTACGAGGGCAGGAACTTCATCCTCATCACGCGGGCGACGCGCATCCTGCCGGAAGAGGAAAATCTCTAGTTATCTGTCATTCGTCATTTGTCATTGGTCATTTGTAACGGCGCTGAACAGCGGCGGCGGACCGATGGAACTCCTGTTCCCCTGGGCGCTGGCGGGCCTCGTTCTCGTCCCGGCGATTTTCCTCTGGGGCCTCCTGGCGCCGCGCGGCCGGCCGCTGGTCGTCGGGTCGCTCATGCTCTGGCGGCGCGTGCTGGGCGGGGGCGCAGCCGGCAGGCCGTCGGCCAAGGTCCGCCTGCGCGACCCGCTCCTGTGGCTCGACGCTGCGGCCGTCCTGCTCGTCGTCCTTGCCTGCGCGCGGCCGGCCCTTCGCACGGAGGAACCGTCGCAGCACGCCGTTCTGCTGGTCATCGACCGCACCGCCAGCATGGCGATTGACGCGGGCGACGGCCCGCGCTGGCGCCGCGCCCGCGAGATGACCGACCAACTCCTCAGGCGCGCCGGCAACATGGCGCTGCGCCTCGTGGAGGTCCCGCTGGAGGACGGCGCGATCGGGGGTTGCGATGACATGTACCCCGGGGAGGAAGCCTGGTGGACGCCCGTCCCGTCGGCCCTCGACGTCTGGCCCTTTGCGGTCGCCCAGGCGGCGGCCTATCGGCACATTCCCGTTATCGTCGTGACGGACATTGCGCCTGCGGAGAGCCTGCCCGCGAACGTTTTCGTCCTAGCCACGGGGGGGCAGTCGCGCAATGTCGGCCTCACGCGGGCTGCCAGCAGGGTTGAAGCCGGCGGCCCGTGGCTTCTCGTCGCGGCCAGGGCCGACGCCGCCGCGCCCGGGCGGTGCGCGGTTACCGCCGGAGGGGCGACGTTCCTTGAAGAGAAACCGGCCTTTGTCTCGCCCGGGCGAACCGCGGAAGCCGTTCTGCCGATGCGCGGCTCGCAGCCGCCCCAGGTCGCGGTGGAACTTCGCGACGCGGCAGGGCAGCCGGTTGCTGACGGTTTCCGCTGGGACAACGCGGCGTACCTGGCGCTTGAGCCTGCGGCGGGCGTGCGAGTGCTCCTGGTTGGGCAGGCCGAGGCGGCGCTTCGCCGCGCGCTGGCGGCCCGCGAGGATGTCGAGGTGGTAGAGGCGGGGGCCGAGGCGGCGGCCGTGCCGGAAGGGACGGACCTCGTCGTCGCCTACGCTGTGCTGCCGCCCGCCGACTGGGCCGGGCCGACGGCGCTCGTCCTGCCGCCGCAGGCGGTCGGGCCGGTGCGGCCTGGCGACGGGCAGGCCCCCGCGGAGTGGCGCGTCGTCGCGGGCCATCCGCTGGCCGCGGCGCTCTACCTTGAGCCGCCGCGACTTGCGCCCGTACGGCTGTACGGGCTGGATGCGTCCGCTCAACTCCTGCTCGGCACGCCTGATGTGCCCCTCGTGGTCACGTGGGAGACGGAGGCCGGCGGCGGGTTTCTCGGCCCCGGCAAGGTGAGACATATGGCGGTCCTTCTCAGTTTCGATGACCAGGCCACCGACTGGCCGCGGCGGGCGGGGTTCCCCGTGTTCTGGTCGCGCGCCGTGGAGTGGCTCGCGCCGGGGGAGACGCGGCGGGCGCAGTACAAGTCGTACCGCCCGTTTGAGCCGATGCCGGGCGGAGGCCTGGCCGCGGCCGCGCCGGGCTTCCACCGCGACGCGGCCGGCCGAACGTATGGCGTGAGTTTCATCGGCACGGACGAGGGGTTCCAGGCGGGGCCGGGCCGCGACGACTCGGCGGCGGCGCTGGAGGCCATCCGCCGGGCGATGGAAGCCCGCCGCCGCGCGGCACATCACGACCTCTGGCCGTGGCTGGCTGCGGCAGCGCTGACGGTAGTGGCCGCACGCGCCTGGGTGGCGCGCTGATGCGCGCAAGCGCGCAAGCGTTCGCGCTGGTCGAGCCGCCGCTGCAAGGCGGCGGGCATTCTTGCGCGCGGCGGCCCTGCGCCTGCGCGCTGCCTTCCGCGCAGCGCCGTCGCGTGGTACACTGGCGCCGTTTCGAGGGGCGTTTACCTGCCGCGAGGGCATCGCGTGCAGCCGATGAAGATGGAGCCCGTGCTGGTCGAGCGCATCTGGGGCGGCCGGAGGCTGGCGGAACTCTTCGGCAAGCCCCTGGCGCCCGGCGTGCGCGTGGGCGAGTCGTGGGAACTGTCGGACCATCCGCACGGCCGCAGCCGCGTGGCCGATGGGCCGCTCGCCGGCCGCACGCTGCGCGAGGTCCTGGAGCGGCACGGGCCGGCGGTGCTCGGGCCGGAGGGGCTTGCGCGCGGCTGGGGCGAGCGGTTCGGCCTGCTCATCAAGTTCATCGACGCTGCCGACCGGCTGAGCGTGCAAGTCCACCCGGACGACGCCTGTGCGGCCGCCCTCGCCCCGGGCGAGCGCGGCAAGACAGAGTGCTGGGTGGTTGTCCGCGCCGAGCCGGGCGCGTGGCTGATTCACGGCCTTGTGCCGGGCGTCACGCGCGAGGCGCTGGCGGCCGCCATTGCGGAACGTCCCGCCGGGAAGGCGGGCCGGCTGGAGGAACTCCTTGCGCGGCGGCCCGTGCGTGCGGGCGACTTCATCTGGGTCCCCGCAGGCACGGTGCACGCCATCGGCCCGGGCCTCGTGCTGGCCGAGATCCAGCAGAGTTCCGATCTGACGTACCGCGTGTTTGACTGGAACCGGAGGGGAGAGGATGGCGCGCCCCGCTCGCTGCACGTGCGTGAGGCGCTTCAGGTCATCCGCTTTTCGGGCGACGGCCCGCCGCCGGGTGGTCGCGGCAAGACGGTGGATGAGCCGGGCCTCACGGTGGAGCACCTGGCCGATTGCACGGCGTTCGGCCTCAGCCGCGTGTGTTTGGCAGGCCGGTCGTGGGCCGGCCGGACGGGTGGCGAGTGCGCCGCCGCGGTTGTTCTGGACGGGGCAGGGCGGCTGGCGAGCGGAAGCGCGGCGATGCCGGTCCGCGCCGGCGACACTGTGCTTGTGCCGGCGGAGTGCGGCCAGTACGTGCTCGAGGCGTCCGAGCCGCTGACGGTCCTTGTTGCCGCCCCGCCCGGCAAGGCGCCGGTGCGTTAGGTCAACACTTTTTTCGAGCCCGCCGCGGAAGCGGCGGGATGCTTCTCATGAGCGCCGAACGGCTACAAAAGATCCTCGCGCGTGCGGGCGTAGGTTCCCGCCGCGCGTGCGAGGAAATCATTGTCGCCGGCCGCGTAAGCGTGGACGGCCGGGTGGTCACCGAACTGGGGTCGAAGGCCGACCCGCTTGTGCAGGACATCTGGCTCGACGGGCAGCGTCTGCGTGCCGCGCGGCCGGAATACTGGCTACTCAACAAGCCGAAGGGCGTCGTGTGCACGAACTTCGACCCGGCCGGCCGGCCGCGGCCGATGGACCTGATGCAGCCGTACACGCAATCGCGTCTGTTCCCGGTGGGGCGGCTGGACAGCGACTCGCGGGGCCTTCTGCTGATGACAAACGACGGCCTGCTGGCCAACCGCCTCACGCACCCGCGCTACGAGGTGCCGAAGACGTACGTGGCCATCGTGGCGGGCGACGTGACGAAGGACGACATGCGGCGGCTGCGCCGGGGCATCTGGCTGGCCGAGGGGCGCACGCGCCCGGCGCAGGTGCGGCTCGTCCGGCATAGCCGGCAGCGCTCGATGCTCGAGGTGACCCTGCGCGAGGGCCGCAACCGCCAGGCCCGCCGCATGCTGGCCCGCCTCTCGCACAACGTGCGGGACCTCATCCGCATCCGCATGGGCCGGCTGACCTTGAGCGGCGTCGGCGTGGGCCGCGCTCGACGCCTGATGCCGGAAGAGGTAGAATACCTTAAGAAGTTGCCCGACACGCCGCCTGAGCCGCCGCCGCAGCGTCCTTCGCGCCGCGGTGAGGCGCCGCGCGACGCGCCGCGCCGGGGGCCGAAGATTGAGGGCGCTCGGCCCTTCGGCGCGCCGGCGCTTATTCGCGAGCCGTCGAGCCGCGATCGTAAGGTCGCGGGCACGCAACCCGGCGGCGAACGCGCGGCGGTGCGCGAAGATGCCCGCGGATTTACGCCTGCGGCTCGAAGAGGCACCGCGCCGCGAGCGGATGCCCGCGGGCCCATGCCCGCGGCTCGAAGGGGGCGCAAACCGTACCGCGAGAAACGGAGCCGTTTCCAGCATGACTCAGATGGAGTTGGCCAGGCAGGGAGAGGTGACCGAGGCCGTCCGGACCGTGGCCGAGGCCGAGGGCCTCGACGCCCAGACCGTCCGCCGCCGCGTGGCCGACGGCCTTATCGCCATCCCCCTGGGCAATAAGCGCGGCCCCCGCCGCGTGATGGGCGTGGGGCAGGGCCTCCGCGTCAAGGTGAACGCGAACCTCGGCACGAGCCCCGACTACGCCGACGTTGCGGCGGAAGTGGAGAAACTCCGCGCCGCCGAGGAGGCCGGGGCCGACGCCGTAATGGACCTCTCCACGGGCGGCGACCTGCGCGACGTACGCCGCCGCATCATGGAGGCCGCCACCGTGGCCGTCGGCTCGGTGCCCATTTACGAGGCGGCGGCCGGGGCGGCCCGGGCGCGCGGCCGCATCGACGCCATGACCGCCGAGGACATATTCGCGGCCGTCCGCCGACACGGCCAGGACGGCGTGGACTTCGTCACCGTGCACTGCGGCGTGACGCGGCAAATCGTGGAGTGCGAGGCCCTGGGGCGGCGCTTGTGCGGCATCGTCAGCCGCGGCGGCACGTTCCTGGCGCACTGGATCCGCCGTAACCGCCAGGAGAACCCGCTCCTTGAGCGGTTCGACGAACTCCTGGACATCGCGCGGGAGTTCGACCTTACGCTCTCGCTGGGCGACGGCCTGCGCCCCGGCGCCATCGCCGACGCCATGGACGGCCCGCAGGTGGAGGAACTGCTGGTGCTGGCCGGTCTTGCGCGGCGGGCGTTGGCGGCGGGCGTCCAGGTAATCATCGAGGGCCCCGGTCACGTGCCCATGGACCAGGTGCAGGCCCAGGTGCGGCTCCAGAAGGATCTCACGGGGGGCCTGCCGTTCTACGTCCTGGGGCCGATCGTCACCGACATTGCACCTGGATATGACCATATCACGAGCGCCATCGGCGGCGCCGTGGCGGCGTGGGCCGGGGCCGACTTCCTCTGCTACGTCACGCCAACCGAACACCTGGGGCTGCCCCGCCCGCAGGACGTGCGCGAAGGGGTCATGGCGGCCCGCATCGCGGCCCACGCGGCCGACGTGGCCCGCGGCCGGGCCGACGCACGCGAGTGGGACCGACGCCTGAGCCTCGCACGCAGCCGCCGCGACTGGGAAGGACAGGCCGCCGGCGCAATCGACCCGGAGCGGGCCCGGCAACTGCGCGCCGAGCGCCGGAGCGGCCGCGACGACGTCTGCTCCATGTGCGGCGAGTACTGCGTGTTCAAGGTCCGAAATGGAGACGGGCAGCCGGAAGGGGGCAAGTGATGCGCTGGACGGCGGCGTGGGTGCTGGCGGCCGCGCTGCTGGCGGCGGCCCTGGCGCCGGGCTGCGGCGGCAAAGACGAGTCGCCCGCCGGGCCGGCCGACGCCCGCCCGCCCGCGAAGAGTGAACCGGAAGGGTCGGTCCTTTTCCGGTTCGACCGCTTCGCATCGGCGACGCTGGTGGACGGCGGCGAGGTGACGCTCGGATCGCTCGAAGGCCGCGTGGTGCTGCTGGACCTTTTCGGCACGTGGTGCCCGCCGTGCCGGCGCTCCACGCCCGTCCTGGTGAGCCTGTACCAGCGGTTCCACGAGCGGGGCCTGGAGGTCGTGGGCCTGGCGTACGAGCGCACGGCGGACCCCGCCGGGGCGCGCGAGGCGGTCAAGGGGTTCCGCGAGGAGTTCCGGATACCGTACACGCTGGCCCTCGGGCCCGACGTTGTGTGGCAGGAACTCCAGGCCAAGGCGCAGGCCGAAGGCGCCGTGCCGACGCTGCTCCTGGTGGACCGCCAGGGAGTTGTTCGACATATGTTCCAGGGCCTGAGGCCCGGCGAGGAGGCCGTCCTGGCCGAGCGGATCGAGAAACTCCTGGCGGAGCCGGCGGCGCCCGGGCCGCCGTAGGGCGCCGCCGGCCATCGGCCGCCACGGCGATGTGGCACGGCCGGCTTGTCCGGCCGTGGAGGAAGGCGATGCGGACCGGCTACGGCCGGACAAGCCGGCCGTGCCACTCCGCCTGCGAAATGGCCTTAAGGCAGGTCCGGTTGCCTGCGGGCCGCGATGAGGGCGCGGAGGGACTTCGCGATGGAAGACGAGGTGCGGTACCATATGCTCCGGCCGGCGCAGGCGGTGGCCCGCCGGAAGGCATGCCCGGTTGTCTATGTGCCCATCGGTACGATCGAGTGGCACGGCGAGCACAACCCCCTGGGGGCCGACACGCTCCAGGCCGAGGGCCTGGCTGTGCTGTGCGCCCGGCGGGGCGGGGGCCTCGTTTTTCCGCCGCTCTACTTCGGCGAGAACCGCTCGGAGGGCCTGATGGAATCGTGCGCGGCCGACCGCGAGGCCATTGCGCGGCGGATGGACCTGCCGCCCGAGAACTTCGCCCCCGACCGCATGCCGTTTTCCGTCACGGAGCAGACGCTGAACTATAACCGCCTCCTCCTGCACGTCCTGGCCGAGGCCGACACGCTGGGCTTCCGGGTGGGCGTGCTGGTGGCGGGGCATTACCCGCTGCTTGACCACGCGCAGGCGGCGGTGCTCCAGTTCAACCGGCGCGGGCGGACCGCGCACGGCGGCGGGATGCTCGCCTGGGCCTGCGGCGAGTGGGTCTTGCTCGCGCGCCGAGGATACCCGCAGGCGGGGGACCACGCGGCCGGGTGGGAGACGTCGCACCTGCTGGCCCTTCACCCGGAGAGGGTGGACCTCTCGCTGCTGCCGCCGAAGGGCGAGCGCCCGGTGGGCGTGGGCGGGGCGATGCCGCCGCAGGACGCCACGGCCGAGTTCGGCCGCCAGACGCTCGACGCCGCCGCCGAGGTGATTATCCGCGAAGTCCGCCACCGGTTGGAGCACCCGGAACTGTATCGCCTGCACGGCTGCGCGCTGCTGGAGGGTCTCTGGCAGTTGCCGCCGCCCGCGTGAAGCAGAAGGGGGAAGCCATGCGCATCCTGTGCGTCTGCGCCGTACTGCTCGGGGCCGCCGTGCCGTGCCGAATTGTGCCTGCGGGCGAGGGAGCCGGGCCCGGCGCGGCCCCGGCCGCCGCCGACGCACGCTACTGGGTCGAGCAGATGAAAAAGGTGCACGCGCAGTTCAAGGGCGAGCGCGGCACGTTCGCCCATTTCGGCGACTCAATTACCGTTTCGATGGCGTTCTGGGCGTCGCTCTCGTGGAACCGCAAGAACATGGACGCCGCCGCGCAGGCCGACTTCGACCTCGTCAAGGCCCACATGAAGGAGGCCTGCTGGCGCGAGTGGAAGGGCCCCGAGTTCGGCAACACCGGCATGATGACCGTCCGATGGGCCTATGATAATGTCGATAAGTGGCTGGAGAAACTCAACCCCGAGGCGGCCCTCATCATGTTCGGCACGAACGACGTCGGCCGCGTGCCGCTGGAGGAGTACAAGGAGAAGACCCGCGAGGTCGTCCGCAAGTGTCTCGCCAACGGGACGATAGTCATCCTCTCGACCATCCCGCCCAGGCACGGGCAGGACGAAAAGGTCAAGGGGTACGTGGAGGCCGTCCGCAACGTGGCCCGCGAGACGGCCGTCCCCCTGTGCGACTACTACCAGGCCGTCCTCCAGCGCCGGCCCGACGACTGGGACGGCGCGGCCGAGAAGTTCAAGGGCACGGTCAAGGACGTGTACCAGGTTCCCACGCTGATTTCCGGCGACGGCGTGCACCCGTCGAACCCGAAGCAGTGGGAGGGCGATTACTCCGAGGAGGGCCTGAAGCACAACGGGTTCGTGCTGCGGAACTACGCGGTCCTGCGCTCCTACGCCGGAGTCGTCCGCGAAGTGATCGGGGCCCGGCCGGCGAAGTAAGCCGGGATGAAATCGCGGCGCCGCTGGCCGGTCGGCGGGTTTAATCTTCTGGTTCGCCGACGCGAGGAGAAGGGCATGGGCAATCGGGCGGGATTCCTGACGGCGGTTGCGGTGGCGATTGTCCTGGCCTCCGCGGGCGCGGCCTGGGCGCAGGCGAACTACAACCCTTACGGAACGAGCATGACGGGATCGACTCCGTTAGGCTCCAGCACGTTCGGTTCCAGCAGGCTCGGCTCCAGCACGTTCGGTTCCAGCACGCTCGGCTCCAGCGCGTTTGGGACCGAGACGTCTCAGGTGGGCGGGCGCCTTCAGACGCGGCCGGCCGGCACCGGTCTGACGACGGCAACGACCGCAGGTGTGCGTGCGGCCGGGTCGGCGACCACGGCGGGGCCGGCCCCGACGCTTTTCCTGAGGGACCCGAAGCAGATCTCGGCCATCCTGTCCGCGACCGACCTTACGCCCGTGCCGCCTGCCGATGCGGCGGAGGTGAAGGGCCTCGTTTCGTCCCTGGCGGGCGCCGAGGCCGCCCGGAAAGAGGCGGCGTCGCGGCGAGTGGACGACCTCGGCCGCAGCGCGGTCCTGCCCCTCGCTCAGTTGATGCAGCAGCCCGAGACCACTGACCCTGAGCGTGCGGCGGCGGCCCAGGCGCTGGTGCGCATCGGCCCGCCCGCCGTCCTGGCGCTCGTGAACGTGGCCCGCGACGCTGCGCCGGGCGTGCGGCTGGCGGCGGTGGAGTCGCTCGGGGCCATCGGCAACCGCGTGGGCCTGAAGGCCCTGACCGACGCGCTGGAGGACCCCGAGTGGCCCATCCGCCGCGCTGCGGCCGAGGCGCTGGGGGGCATGGGGCAGCCGATGGCGGGCGTGCCGCTTGCCAGGGCGATGGACAAGGACCCGTCGGTGGACGTCCGGGTGGCGGCGGCCGAGTCGCTCGGCAGGATTGAATCGCGGGCCGCCGTCGAGCCGCTCATCGCGGGCCTGACGGACCCGCAGCCGCGCGTGCGCCAGGCCTCCGCTCGGGCGCTTGAGTCGATGGGGGCGCTGCTGGCCTCGGGCGAGCGCGGTGAAGTGGGGCGCGGCAAGGCGGTCGAGGCGCTGGCGGCGGCGCTGGCCGATTCGGACCTGGCGGTCCGCGTGACGGCTGCCGGGGCGCTCGGCATCCTGCGCGACGATCGGGCCGCCGAGCGACTGGCGGCGCTCCTGGCGGACCCGCAGGCGCGGGACGCCGCCGGGCGGGCCCTTTCGCGCATCGGCGGGGCACGCACGCGAGTGTGCCTGGAGAAGTTCGCCGCCGAGACCTCCGACGAAGCCGCCCGCCGCGCTGCCCGCCAGGCCATGCCTGACCAGGAGAAGTGACGAGCCGCTTTGTGCCCTGCACGCGTTTTTCGTCACCGTGTCCGGCGACGGCTAAACTGGTCCGTGCGCGTCGCGCTCCGCCTGCCACTCGGCCAGGAGTTCCCGGCGGCGCTTGTCCCAGCCTGGGGTGCCCTGGCCGACGCGGTCCACGACGGGCACTTCCCAGATGCGGCGCTCGCGGCCGCCGCCCGTGTCGAGGGCGATGCGGATGAGTTCCTCCGGCACGTCGGCGTCGCTCGACGTATAGAGTGCCGCCCGGATGGTGCGGGCGCCTCTGTCCCACTCAACGCGCGCCCGCGTGTGGCCGTCCACGATGAAGTAGCCGCCGCAGCGGCCCTTGTAGACGAGGATCGGCTCGTCCGCGCGGAAGTCCTCGTGGCGGACCATGTGGTACTTGATGCGTTCGATCTCGGACTGCGTGGCCGTAAGTTGCTCCAGGTCCACGTCGCACTCGCGGTGCTCCAGCGTAGTGGCGTAACGCTTCTCGACGTAATCGACCCAGGCGCGTTTGCGGGCCATGGGGTGCTCCTCTGGCGGGTGAGCGGGCCGCCGCCATTATAAAGCGCCGCGTTCTTTCTTGAAATGCGCCCGCGGCGGTGGAAGAATGGCCGCACGAGCATGCAAGACGTCACTTGTGCCGCAGGTCATTGTCAAGGAGGTTGCCATGAGCGCCCTCAGTCGTCGCGATCTTCTCACCGGTGCGGCCGCCGCCGCGGCGTTTACCGTGGTGCCGCGCCAGGCGATGGGCGGGCCGGCCCAGAAGCCGCCGAGCGAGAAACTGAACGTCGCCGGCGTTGGCGTGGGCGGCATGGGGTTCGGCGACGTCCGCAGCGTTGCGGGGGCGGGCGAGAATATCGTCGCCCTTTGCGACGTGGACGAGCGCCACGCCGCCAGGGCCTTCAAGGCCTTCCCGAATGCGAAGGCACACACCGACTTCCGCAAAATGCTTGAGACGCAGAAGGATATAGATGCGGTCATGGTCGCCACGCCCGACCACAACCACGCCGTCGTCTCAATCATGGCCATGAAACTGGGCAAGCACGTCTTCTGCCAGAAGCCGCTCGCCCACTCGGTGTACGAGTGCCGCCGGATGGCCGCGGTGGCCGCGGAGATGAAGGTGGCCACGCAGATGGGCAACCAGGGCCAGGCCGGCGAAGAAGCCCGCCTCCTGGCGGAACTCATCTGGGCCGGCGCCGTCGGCACGGTGCGCGAGGTGCACGCGGGGTCGAACCGCTACCCGCCCATTTCGCCGCGAGGCGTACCGCGGTCGAAGGACGCGCCGCCCGTGCCGCCCACGCTGAACTGGGACCTGTGGCTGGGCCCCGCGCCGGAGCGGCCGTACCATCCGTGCTACGTTCCGTTCGCGTGGCGCGGCTGGTGGGACTTCGGCACGGGCGTGCTGGGCGACATCGGGTGCCATCAACTATCGTCCACGTTTAAGGCGCTGAAACTTGGCCACCCCGTGAGCGTGGAGGCGTGCTCGTCCAACCACCAGTGCCCGCCGGAGGTTACAAGCGAGACGGCCCCCGTCTCGTCCGTCACGCGCTGGAAGTTCCCCGCCGAGGCAGGCCGCCCGCCCGTCACGGTCACCTGGTACGACGGCGGCATGAAGCCCGAGCGGCCCGAGGAACTCGAACCCGGACGCAAGTTCGCCGAGGGCGACTGGCTCATGATCGTCGGCGACAAGGGGAGAATCCTGGACCACCGCCTCATCCCTGAATCGCGGGCGAAAGAGGTCGGCAAGCCCCCGCAGGTCCTGGCGCGATCGCCCGGCCACTACCAGGAATGGATCAACGCCTGCAAGGGCGGCCCGCCCGCAGGGTCGAACTTCCCCGACCACGCCGCACACCTGGCCGAGGTCGTCCTCCTGGGCAACAGCGCCATCCGCACCAAGGAGAAACTGCTCTGGGACGGGCCGAACATGCGATTCACGAACCACGAGCCGGCCAACACGTACCTGAATCCGCCGTATCGCCGGGGCTGGACGCTGTAGATCGCAATTGCACGACGACGCTACCCGCGCCTGCGCCGCTTTCGCCGTGAGTGCCACGGGTCGCTTGTCGACCCGTGTTCTGGTGGCACGGCCTGCCCGCCGGTTGGCAGGCGGGGGCTGGCGAGCAACCCGTGAGACGTGGTCTCCCGCCCCGCCGCACCGGGGCGCGGCACGATAGAGACATAACGGAAAGGAGAAACCGTATGCGCGGCATGGCATGGATGGTCCTGGTGTTAACGGGGCTGGCAGGGCCGGCCCTTGCGGCGGCGCCGTCGGAGGAGGCCGTCCAGGGCCTCTACGAGGGCGTCCGCAAAGATGCCGCCGGAGGGCACAGGTTTGAGGCCCGCGTTGTGGCCTGGGGCGACGCGGCGTACAAGATTTTCATCCGCGAGCAGGCCGCCGGCGGCCAGGTGGCCAAGAGCACCCTCGACGGCAAGACCGAGGGCGACGCCGTCAGGTTTGCCGGCAAGATCGGCGACGGCGACTGGACGGCAGCCTACGCCGACGGCGCCATCAAGGGCGCCGGCCCGGGGGGCGGCGCGATCGAGATGAAGCGCGTCATCCGCACGCCGCCAACGCTGGGCGCCAAGCCTCCCGCAGGGGCCGTGGTCATCCTGGGCATGGACGGCAAGAACTTCGACGAGGCCGTCAAACGCAAGGACAAGGAAGGCAAGGAGCCTGAGTGGACAATAGTCCAGGGCGGCGCCATCGTGGTCCCGAAGGGCGGCTTCACCAGCAAGCGAACGTTCGACGGTTCATTGAAGTTCCACGTCGAGTTCAAGTGCCCCTTGCGGTCCAAGGAGCGCGGCCAGGGGCGCGGCAACAGCGGCGTGTTCGTCCCCAACGGCCAGGAAATCCAGGTCCTCGATTCTTTCGGCATGACCACGTACACGGGCGGCGGATGCGGCGGCCTCTACAAGTACAAGGACCCCGACGCCTTCGACGAGTTCTCACTTGCCTCCCTGCCGCCCCTGGAGTGGCAGACCTACGACATTGAGTACAAGGTCGAGAAGAAGGGCGGCAAGCCCACCGGCAAGGTTTTCCTCACCGTGTACCACAACGGCAGCAAGATTCACGACAATCACGAGATGCAGAAACCGGCTAAGGCCGGGGCGTTCTCGTTCCAGGACCACGGCAACCCGGTTGAGTACCGCAACATCTGGGTGCAGCCGCTGCCGGATTAACAAGCAGGCCACGACGAAATCCCGGCACCGCTGCCGATTCGGGGTGCCATGCTTTCGCGCAGTTGCGAAAGCACGGTCGTGCGGGTCCGAGGGCGCGCGGGCCGGGATGAAATCCAGCGCCGCCGCGCGCCAGCGTCCGGCGGCAGGGCGGCCGCCTGGCGGCGGTCAGTCGTCCCACGCCAGGGCCAGGGACGGGGGCAGCGGCCCGGCGGTGACGGCCTTCCGCTTGAGTTGTTTCTTGGCCCGCTCGATCTCGCCTGCATCGCGCTCGATCTCCGCGGCGTCGGTCGTGGGCAGCCGGCGGGCGAGGTCCTTCTTGACGGCGTCGAACTGGGCGTCCTTCGCCAGGTTCGTCCACTCGTTGGGGTCCTTGTCGTGGTCGTAGAGTTCTTCCGTGCCGTCGGGGTAACGGATGTACCGCCACCGTTGCGAGCGGACGCTGTGCAGCGCGCGGCCCACGGTTGAGACGACCGCGCGGTCGCTCGGGGCGGCGGGGTCCTTCAGCCACGGCAGGAGGCTTGTGCCGTCCAGGCCCTCCCTGGGCGGCAGGCCGCACAACTCCGCCAGCGTCGGATAGATATCAAGATGGCTGGCAGGACGGTCGCAGCGGCCGCCCGCCTTCGTCACGCCGGGGACCGCGAAGGCCAGAATGTTCCGCGTGGCCTCTTCCCAGGGGGTGAACTTGCGCCAGTGCAGTTTCTCGCCCAGGTGCCAGCCGTGGTCGCTCCACAAAACGACCAGCGTCTCACGGGCCAGCGGGCTGCGGTCCAGGCCCTCCACCATCCTGCCCACCATGGCGTCGCAGAAGGCGATTGTAGCCAGGTACCCCTGCACGGCCTGGCGCCACTGGTCGTGCCGGACGAGGTTCAGGTGGTCGCGCGGGGCCGCCACCTTCTGGCCAGCGGGCGGCACGTCGTCCAGGTCCCCCTCCTTGACCACGGGCAGGTGGACGCCCTCCAGGGGGAACATGTCGAAATACTTCTGCGGCACGTACCAGGGCAGGTGCGGCTTGCTGAAGCCGCACGCCAGGAAAAGCGGCTTATCATGTTTCTGCTTCAATTGCTCGATGCACCACGAGGCGACCTTCCAGTCGCCCATCTCGTCGTCGCCGAAGGGCATGGGACCCCAGTCGAGGTTGCCCACGTCCTGGAGGCCGTTCATCGGCACGCGCGGCGGCCGGGTGGTAGGCGGCACCGTCTGCGTCTTCGACGGATGATAGTCATCCCAACTCGCCGGGTCCGGGTAACTGCCGTGGTAGATCTTGCCGCTCCCGATGGCCTTGTACCCGTTCGCCATGAAGTGCTGCGGCAGCGTGACGGCCTGGGCCAGCGCAACCGACTTCCGCCATGGGTTCGTGTTGTTGTAAACGCCCGTCGTGGCGGGGCCAAGCCCCGACATCAGCGCCGCCCGCGACGGGTTGCACAGCGGCGCGGCACAGTGCTCGTTCGTAAAGAGCGCGCCGCGCGCAGCAAGGGCGTCAAGGTGCGGCGTCTTCGTGTCGGGATGGCCGCCCAGGCAGCCCGTCCAGTCGTTCAGGTCGTCGATGGCGATGAAGAGGACGTTCGGCTTGTCCTTGCCGGCCGCGGCAGGCGTGCCTGCGGCATGCAGGCGCCACGCGGGCAGCGCCGCTGATGCGGCCCCAACAGTCGCCAGACGCAGGAAGGCTCGACGCTTCATGGAACACCTCCCGGGACAGCAATGAGCGCCCCGCGCGCTGCTGATGGGCACGGCGGCCCACTCGCGCGACAGGATGATCATCGGGGCGCCCGCGAGGGCGTGCAAGGGAAATTCGCGATGGCAGGTAGTGGACCTGCCCTCGTTCAAGGTTATGGCGCAAAGTTCCTGACGGCCGGGCCGCACCCGTTCAGGATGGTGTTCTTTGATGACTCTGGCGGGCCATGTGGCTACAATACGCACCGGTCATGCAGTAGCGGGATTTTGAGAAAGGGGGACTTCATGAGCCTTCCAGGTTGCTTGGCGCTGGCGGCGGTTGTTCTGGCCGGCTCGCTCCCCGTCGTGGCCGATGAGGCCGCGGATACCTTCAACAAATTCTATGGAGAGCACCTCAAGCGCGTCGCCGCGAGGGCGTATAGTACCGCGCGGTACGCAAACAGCCACACGGGCACTTGACCGCGGAGCGGCATCCATGGCACTTTCGCGCGGCGCGTGGATCGGGATCATCGCAGGCGCCCTTGGCGCCCTCGTCGGCGTGGGAACCGGTGTGTGGGTCTGGCTCGCCCTGCCGCAGGCCGGGGCCCGAGGCCGCCTCTCCGTGCGAATGGACTCGCGAGGGCCCTATGTGATCCTCGCATCGAAGGCGGCGGCCGAGAAGTACGGTGACGCCATTGCCGAGGCCGGCGCGCTGCATCCCCAGGCGGCGCGGCTCACTTTCTCGCCGGAAGACCTCCCGAGCCTCCAGGCAGACCTGAGAAGGCCCCGCCGCGTTATGCTCTCGTGTTCATACTTCCTGAGGAATTGGACGTCAACTTCGCCTGGCGATGGCTGCGCCTGACGGCCGCAGTGGATGACGATCCGTTTGTAGACGTGCGCACGGGGTTCATCACGGGCGAGTCGGCCCAGGCAGTCGTCTCCTTCGTGCAGCGGATCCGCGGCGCGGCCGAGGGGCGCCTTGCCCTGCCGGCAGCGCTCGTTGATAACCTCGGACCGAACACGATGGCCGCCAAGTCGGCATTCCAGAAGTCGGTCGGCTCGTTTTTCCTCCCCTCGCTCGCCTCGCGCTGCGGCGTCAGCAGCATCTCGCACGGCGCTGGGGGATTCCCCGACGAACAACTGGCCTCGATGGACGGGGCCGGCCTTCTGCATTTCGGCGGGCATGGGTATCCCGACCGCATCGAGGACGGCTTGGACGCGGTGCAGGTGCGCAGGCTCAAGATCGCCCCGTGCATCGTGTTCAACGGGGCTTGCTATACGGGCGTTACCTGCCTGTGGTATGACTTCAGGACGGGGCAGATCGAGGAGAAACGGGTTTTGCCCGAGCGATGCTTCTGCCTGGGATTGCTCGCCGGCGGCACGGTCGGCTACCTCGCGGCACTCCACCCGGACCACGGCATCCCGGTGTACCAGGAGATGGAGTACATGGCGTTCACCGGGGCGCCGCTCGGCGACGTCATCAAGCACACGCACGACGGGGTGATCCTGGCCTCGGGCGCCGCGGTCCCAGATCTTGCGGCGCTGCGCGCCGGGACGCCCGCTCCCAAGTGGACGCCTTCAGAGGTCATGCGCAACGGGACGGCCGCCCGCGTGCTCTTCGGCGACCCGGCGCTCATCGTGACCGACGCTATGACGGCGCCGCCTTTCCAGGTCGCCCTGACCCCCGCGGGCGAGCGGGAATGGAAAGTAGTCGCGACGCTGAAGAACCCCGAACTCCGCAGCACCTTCACCGACACCTATCGCGCCGATCTGGCGAGCGACCCGACACTTTTCAACGACCGTGCGCTCATTTCGTGCGACCTGCCCGAGGGCTGCGACGGGGTCAAGGAGGTGCGGGTTGTCCGGGTCCTGACGCAAGGAGCGACGTTGCCGCACCGACTGGTCGGCTTTGCCGTGGAAAAGGACATGGGCGCCCGCAGACTTCATGTGCAGGTGGACGTGCCGACCACAGGTTACATGCAGTCCGCGTTGCGCCGGGCCGGTGCCACGGTGGAACTGGAGATCCGCAACTAGCCGCCCCCGGAGTCCCCCAATCCTGGAATAATGGTCGGCTTGACTGGCAAAGGTTTGAACCATTGGTGCATGACTTCCTCGCCGTAGTGCTCGAAGCCGCCGAAACCGACGCCGCCATCTTCGCGCGGTT
>VGYT01000045.1 GCA_016872895.1 Planctomycetota bacterium | reverse complement strand
AAGTTTTGTTACGAGCGTTGGGGCAAACATTTTCAGGCGTTTCACGATCTGGCCGCCAGCATCATTTGCTTCAACCGCCTCCGGCAAGTGACCGGAGGGCTGTGAAACAGCTTCTAAACAACGGCGCCCGCGCGGCCGTGCGCCTGGGCGTGTTAAGCCGCGGCCGGCACGGCCGCGCAATTCACGCCAGCGTACGCTCGACCGCGTCGCAGAACCGCGGCGCGAGCACCGCGAAGTCGAACTCCGCCTCGGCCCGCCGACGGCCTGCGCGGCCCATGCGCTCGCGAAGCGCGGGGTCCGCCGCCAGCCGCTTCACGGCGGCCGCCCACTCCTTCGGCGCCTGCGCGTGCAGGCCCGTCTCCTCCGGCCGCACGTACCGGGCGTTGACGCCCACCGGGCTTGTGATGACCGGCAGCCCCGCCGCCATGTACTGGACCACCTTGAATCCGCACTTGCCGCGCGCCTGCGGCGTGTCGGGCAGCGGGGCGATGGCGATGTCGCACTCGGCCAGCCGCCGCCCCTCATCTTCAAGGCACCAGGGCACGTTTTCGGTCCGCAGCCCTTCCAGGTGAAGTTCCGCATCGGCGATGATGCGCAGGACCGCGCCGGGCGCCTCGCGGCCGACGGCCGCCAGGGCCGGTCGGAACGGCTCCAGTTGCTTCAGCGTGCTCGCGCTGCCGATCCAGACAAGGCGCGCCGCCCCGGCCCGGCCGTAATCCTGCTTCGGCTCAAAGCGGCGCGTGTCGAGGCCCGTAGGCACGACCGCCGATTCCCGCGCGCCGCACGTATCGGCATGCGCCGCCAGGAGTTCGTTGCCGGCGACGACCAGGTCCGCCAGGCGCACCGTGCGGGTGAACCTTCGCAGGCGCCCCCGGTGCGGCCGCTCGGGCGCCCGGGCCTGGTACATGACGGCGTCGTCGAAATCGTAGATGAGCCGCCGGGCCGGGGCAAGCGCCTGCGCATCCCACCATGAGAGGGTCTTGCGGTGAAGCAGGACGCCGTCGAACGCTGCGGCGCGGCGCATCTGCCCCCGCCGCGCCCACGGGCAGGCCGCCAGTTCAACGACCTCCGCCTCGATGCCTCGCGCGGCCAGGGGCGCCAGGTAAGGCTCGATGCGCTGGCGAAAAGGCGCCCCGGCGCAGTCGCGCGTCAGGACGAGGATGCGTTTTGCTTCGCCCACGGGCGGTCCTTTCAGGGGCGATTATAGGCAGGCGGCGGCGGACTCACAAGCGGCGCCACGGAACGCCGATGTCGGCAAGGACGACCTCGCCGGTGTACGCGGCGGCCTCGGGATTCTCGAAGCCTTTCTTGAGCGCCGCCATCGTGACCGTCCTGGCGGCCCGGATGGTCGGGCCGAGGGGCCGGCCCGTGTCGCAGTCCAGGCCGCTCGGTATGTCGATGGCCAGGATCGGCCGCCCGGCCTCGTTCACGGTCGCTATGACGGCGGCGTACGGCTCACGTATCCGGCCGCGCACGCCGGTGCCCAGGAGTCCGTCCACGACGAGGTCGGCGGCGGCCTGGAGGCGGCGGACCTCGCGCATGGTCTCTTCAAGCGGGCCGGCGAGGACGCGCACGGGCAGGCGCATGGCATCCAGGATGCGCAGGTTCGTGTCGGCGTCGCCCTGGATTTCGCTGCGCGCCGCCAGAACCGCGGTCTCCGCCTGGATGCCGCCGACGGCCAGGTGCCGCGCGACAACGTAGCCGTCTCCCCCATTGTTGCCGCGACCGGCGAGGATGAGCACGCGCGGGCTGGTCCGGCCGCGGAGCATGGCCCGCGCGGCATCGGCTGCCTGGCGGCCAGCGTTCTCCATCAGGACGATGCCGGGCACGCCCAGTTGCTCGGTGCAGTAGCGGTCGAAGGCGCGGACCTCGTCTCGCGTGGCGTAAACTGATGCGCTCATTGTCATACCCTGTTGGTGGTCGCGGCGCGGTGTCAGGGCCTCATGCAATCGTGCGCAGCATGGCGATGATGTCGTCCTTCGTTACCGGCCGTGGGTTTGCCTTGGTCGAGCCGCTGGGCAGCGATTCTTCGGCGATGGCCTCGAAGGCCTCGGGCGCCAGGCCGTACTCCGTCAGGCGCGCGGGCAGGCCGCACGCCTCCAGCAGCCGCCGCGCGTACGCCGCCGGGTCGTCGCCCAGGATGCGGGCCAGGCGCTCGTACTTCTCGGTCGCGGCCGGGCGGTTGAACTCCAGCGCCGCCGGCAGCAGCACGCCGCACACAAGGCCGTGCGGCACGTCGAACCGCACGCCCACCGGGTGAGCGATGCCGTGAATCACGCCCAGCCGCGCGTTGGAGAGGCCCAGCCCGGCCAGTGCGCTGCCCCAGGCGGCCCGCGTGCGGAGGCCGAGGTCGCGGCCGCGCGCGACCACGTCGGGCAGTGCGGCCCGGAGTTCCTCGGCGGCGCGGAGCGAAATCGCCTCGGTTATCGGCGTGGCGAACCGCGAGAGGTACGACTCAATCGCCTGCGCGAGGGCATCCACGCCGCTCGCGGCCGTGACGAACGGCGGGCACGAGACCGTCACCTGCGGGTCCACGAGGGCCGCCGCCGGGATGAGCGACTCGTCGCGGATGCTCGCCTTGAAGCGGCGCTCGCGGTCCGAGATGACGCCGTTGTTGGTCATCTCGCTGCCTGTGCCGCTGGTGGACGGGACGGCGATGTTCGGCAGGCCGCGGCGATCTATCTTGCGGCCCTGGTGGAACGCGCGGGTCGGCTCGTCCTCGTGCGCGAGGCCCGCGGCCACCTTGGCCACGTCCAGGGCGCTTCCGCCGCCGAGGCCGATGACCACGTCGGGCCGGTGCTCGCGGATGGTCTTGCGGCAACTGTCGACGGTGGCCACGCCGGGTTCCGGTTCCACGAGGTCGAAGAGGGCCGCATCCATGCCGGCGTCGGCCAGGAGCGAGAGGCAGCGGTCGGTGGCGCCGGCCTCGGCCATGGCCCGCCGTCCGGTCACCAGGAGCGCCCGCCGGCCGAAGCGGCGGGCCTCGTCGCCCAGCGCCGCCAGGGCGCCGACGCCGAAGAGGAACTTGCCGGGGGCGCGAAATTCGCAGAGGGCCAAGTTGAACTCCTTCGTCTGTGGTCGCCGGTGCGCTCGGCGCGGCGGGTCAGGAGACCCGCCGCGCCGGACGCGCCCGCAGCAGCCGCTTGCGCGGCGGGTCAGGAGACCCGCCGCGCCCCCATGTGTTGCGGGGCGAACTCCGGCAGACGTCGATTATAAGTCGCCTGCGCCGGCGTGCAACCGTTCGCGGCGCTGCACTTGGCGGCGCGGCGCCGCGCGTCGCGGCGTTGACTTGGCGGGAGGGGGGGCATATCATGCGTCCTGGCACGCGGAAGCGGGGCGCGGCGTGGGCGAGCGGGTGCATCGCGTGGTTTTCGAGCCCGACGGTCGGACGCTGTTCGTCCCGGACGGGCAGACCATCCTGGAGGCGGCCCAGCGGGCCGGCGTTCACCTGAACGCCCCGTGCGGGGGCAAGGGCACGTGCTCCGGCTGCCGTGTGATTATCCCGCACGACCCTCCGCCCCCCACGGAAACCTGCCTGCGCGAACTCTCGGGCGAAGAAATCCGCCGCCATCTGCGCCTGGCCTGCCAGGTGCGAGTGCGCGGCGACATGCGCGTGGTCATTCCCGAAGAGACGCGCCTGGGCGACCAGAGGATCCTGACCGAGGGCGTCGCGCGGGCGGTGCCCCTGGCGCCGAACGTGCGGAAAGTGGCCGTCCATCTGCCGTCGCCGTCGGTCCAGGACCAGCGGGCCGACGGCGAGCGCCTGCTCGACGGCCTGGCCGACGAGGGCCTTGCGGACCTGCGGCTGGACGTGAAGGTCATCCGCGAACTGCCCGCGAGGCTGCGCGACCTTGAGTTCCATCCGGCCGCCGTCGTCATCGGGCGGGACGTGGTGCACCTGGACCGCGCCACCTCGGCCGACGCCTGTTACGGCATCGCCTTCGACGTCGGCACGACTACGCTGGTGGGGTACCTGGTGGACCTGACCACGGGCCGGCAGGCGGCCGTGGCCAGCCGCGCGAACCCGCAGGCCGCCTACGGCGACGATGTTATCGCCCGCATCGAGTTCTGCGGGCGCCAGCGCGACGGGGCCCGTACGCTCCACGGCCTGGTGGTCGGGGCACTGAACGAAATCATCGCCGAGGTCTGCCGCAAGGCCGCCATCCGCCCTTCCGTCATCTACGAAGCCACGGTCGTCGGCAACACCACGATGAACCACCTGCTGCTGCGGCTGCCGGTGGAGGGGATTGCGCGGGCGCCGTTCGTGGCGGCGTCGGCGTCGGCGCACGAGGTGCCGTCGAAGGACCTGGGCCTGCGGATGCACCCGCGCGGCCGCGTGTACACGGCGCCGCTGATCGCCAGTTTCGTCGGGGCCGACACGGTGGGCGTCATCCTGGCCACCGGCCTGCACGAGGACGACCGGCTGCGGCTGGCCATCGACATCGGCACGAACGGCGAGATCGTCCTGGGCACGCGCTCGCGGCTGCTTGCGTGCTCGACGGCGGCCGGGCCGGCCTTCGAGGGCGCACGCATCCGCTACGGCATGCGTGCGGCCACCGGGGCCATCGACCGCGTGGACCTGGAGGGCGAGCGCCTGGCCCTGCACACCATCGACGACGCGCCGCCGGTGGGCCTGTGCGGGACGGGCCTGATAGACGCGGTGGCGGCGCTGCTGGAGGCGGGCATCGTCTCGCGCAGCGGCCTCATGCGCGGCGGGGCCGGTGCGGCGGCCGTAACAGAGCCGCGACCGTCAGAGAGCGGGGCCGTGGCGCCGGCGCTTGCGCAGCGGGTGGTGGGGGCGGACGGCGAGACGGGCTTCATTCTGGCCGGCGCGGACGAGACGCAGACGGGCCACCCGGTGCTCCTGACGCAGCGCGACGTGCGCGAGGTGCAACTGGCGAAGGGCGCGATCGCCGCCGGAATCGTGATGATGCTGGAGGAGTTCGGCGCGCGGGTCCAGGACGTACAGGAGGTGCTGCTGGCGGGTGCGTTCGGCAATTACCTGCGGCCGGAGCGGGCGCTGGCGATCGGCCTGCTGCCGCCGCTGCCGACTGCGCGCGTCCGGTTCGTCGGCAACGCCGCGGGGGCGGGGGCGCGGATGCTCCTTGCCAGCCGCGGCCTGAGGCGCGTGGCCGACGACCTCTCGCGCGGCGTGGAGCACGTGGAACTCTCGCAGCGCCCGGAGTTCCAGGCCCGCTTCGCCGAGGCGATGTTTTTTCCCGTGCCCGGACCCTAGCGGAGCCAGGATGGAGCCGCTGCGGCATCTCGTCCAGATCGCGTACACCGTCATCGGCCCCATCGTGGTCCTGGCGGGGGCGGGGTACCTCATAGGCCGGCGCGTGCCGGCCGCCGCCGAGGTCCTCGCCAAGATTCTCCTGTATCTGCTTATACCCGTCTATGTGTTCTACAACATCCTCACGTCGGACCTCCGGGCGGCCGATTACGGGGCCGTCGTGGCGTTCTCGGCGGCGGCGCTGGGCGTCCTGTACCTGGCGGCGCGGGCCTTGAGCGCCCTCAGGCGGCACGACCCGCCCCTGAGGGGGGCGTTCGCCAACACGGCCATCCTCTACAACAGCGCCAACTTCAGCATCCCCGTCATGGCGCTGGCCTTCGGCGCCGACGCGGCCCAGGCCGCCTACGCCGTGGCCGTCCAGGCGGTGGTGGCGGCGTGCCAGGGGTTCGCGGCGTACACGGTGGGGGCGTTTATTGCGGCCGCGGGGTCAGGGCCGGTCCGCCACGCCATGGTCAAGGTGCTGCGGCTGCCGTTCATCTACGCGCTGCTGGCGGCGCTCGCGCTGAAGCAGTTCGGCGTGGACGGCGCGGCCCTGGAGCGCGTGACGATTCTCTCGAAGCCCATCACGATAATCTGCGGCGCATACGTGCCGATGGCGCTGATGACGCTGGGGGCACAGATGGCGTGCGTGAGCCTCATCCGGGCGCCGGTCGATTTGGCGCTGGCGCTGGCGGCGCGGCTGGCGCTCGGGCCGCTCCTCGGCCTGGCGCTGGTGACGATCCTGGGCCTGGAGGGCCTCTTGGCGCAGGTGCTTATCATCGGCGTTTCGGCCCCGAGCGCCGTGGCCTCGGTTGTGGTGGCTATTGAATACAAGAACCGGCCGGACTTCGCGGCCAGCGCCGTCTTCATTTCCACGCTGGGCGCGGGCCTGACGGTGCCGCTGGTCATTTTCCTGGTCCGCACGTTGCTGTAGGCCGGGCGGGGGCGTGCTCGGGCCGGGCGAGGGCTTGCTCGGGCGACTGCGCGGCGGGTGCGGAGCCCCGCCCCGCAGCAGGAAGTGCAGCGCGGAAAGCGTGGCGCCGCAGCAGGGGCGGCCTGGCGGGCCTCGCCGCTACTTGGCCAGGAGCCGTTTCATGGCCTCGCCCATGGCGTGGCCGATGAGGTAGTAGGTCTCGGCGTTCGAGTTCCAGTGGTAGCCCTGGGCGGAGGGGGAGGCTTCCTTGGGCCGCCAGAACGCCCTGGTTCCGACGAAGGCCACGTTGCCCTTGAACTCTTCGTGCTCGGCCACGGCGGCCTGTGCGCGCATCAGCGAGAGCGCCCTGGGATGCACCTCTTCGGCCCCGCCCATGCCGGTCTCGGCGATGACGAACGGCAGGTTCTTTACGCCAAGGTCCTTGCGGACGTCGCGGATGAAGTTGGCCAGGTTTCTCTCGTACTCATCGTTGAAGGCCTGGTTGATGCGGTCGTTCCACCCCTGGTGCCAGGCGAAGCCCGCCAGTTGGCAGCCGGCGCCGTCGTAGTCGGGGAAGTATCTCTTGATGTCGCCGAGCACGTGGCGTACGCGCTCCAGGATTTTCGTGTAGTAGGGTCCGACCTCGCCGCCGGAACTGGGCGGCCGGAAATCCTTCGCCAGGCTCTTTCCGCCCCAGGCCGTCTTGATGAGCAGCACCTGGTTCTCGAAGTGGTCGCCCATGACGTGCCCGAACGCGAGTTCCGGGCCGATGGCGTCTTGCCTGGCCCCGTAGCCGACGGTCAACCCGCCCTTGCGCAGAGCGTCCTTGCCGTCGAGGTACCATATCCACACGTCGTCGCGCACGGCCCACGCCTGCTTCTCGTCGAGGAGGTGCTTGTAGCGGGTGGCGGTGGCGGGGTCCTTGACGAGGTATTCCAGCGTGCCCTTGCCTTCGTTCTTCTGTGGGTTCAACTTGATGGTGCCCTGGCCCTCCATGTTTGACTGTCCGGCCAGGATGAAGACCTTCAGCGGGCTCTTGCCGGCCTGTCCGGCCCAGGCGGGCGGGGCGATGGCCAGCGCCACGAGGGCCGCCAGAACGGCCGCGTTTACGTTGGGCGATTGCGTGGCTCTCATGCGATATTCCTCTCCGGCAAGTTGCGCGGTTGCCTGCCGCACGGGTATCACGCCGTCTCGGCGTCGGCAAGAGAAATACGGCGGGCGATTCGCTTAAGGCCCGGCCGCCCGCGGGCCGATATCATCGGCGGCAGGTCCCTACGCCGCCTTGCACCCACATCGGCGGACCCTACCCGCGGAGCGTGCAAGGAGACGGCGCCATGTCTTTTTCCGCCGAGCCGGTTGACGGCTGCCGCCACGACCGGGCCCCCCTGAAGCGCCTGGGCAAGATCCACCACGGACGCACCGGCAAGTGCGTGTACGTCCTCCTGTGCACGGAGTGCGGGTTCACGGTGACCACGGAGCAACTGAGGCGGCTGCGAGGGGTGCCGCCTCGGGACGCCGCCGCCAGACGCGCGCCGGCCTGGGCGCCGCGGACGACTTGGCGGCCGCTGGGGTAGGCTGTATCAGAGCCGCGGCCGTAAGGGAGCGGTGCCGTCGAACTGCGTGCGCAACTACACCGCTCCCTCACGGTTGTTGCACGGCGGGGGGCGCCTGCGGCCGCGGGATGCCCGACCAGATGCCTTCGCGCGCTTCGCGCAGCAGCGCCTCGTAGTCCCGCCGCGCCTGGTCGTTGCGCGAGAACAGGCGTTCGGCCTCTGCTGCGGCTTCGGCGGCCTTTCCGGGCTGCTGGAGTTTGCTCCAGGCCTCGGCCAGGAGGGCGAGGGCCTCGGGCCGGGCCGGGTCGGCCGCCAGAAGTTGTTCGAGCGTAGCCGCGGCTGCGTCCGGCCGGTTCTGGCCGATGGCCAGAGCGGCGTGGAGCAGGGCGGGCCACTCACCGCCCGCCACCGCCGCAGGATGCAGCCGCTCGTTGCCCGGCAGCGCATCGTCGCCTGTGCCGATGGCCAGGGGAGCGACGGCCTCCGACGCCTTCCGCAAGAGGGCCAGCGCCCGCACAGGGCCGCTCGCGGCGATGGCCTCCAGCGCCAGGAGGTACTGTGCCGCAGGCAGTTTCTCGGCCCTTGCCAGGCAGCGTGCGGCCTCGGGCGTGCACCTGCCGCCGGCCTCAAGCACCATCATCATTCCCAGGAGGCAGGCGGCCTGGCGGCTGCGCGGCTGGCGCGCCGCTACGCCCTCCAGGAGGCCGCGCACGGCCTGCCAGCGCGGCGAGCCGGGCGCCTCGGTCCGCAGGATGACGCAGGCCGCGTGGAGGGCCTGGTCCGGCTTATTGGCCGCGAGGTCTTGCGTGAGCGTCTTGGCGGCGTCGGCCAGGTTCGGGGCGTGTTCGCGCGGCCAGTCGGAGAGTTCCATCGCGAGGGGGCCCCACGGCTTCATCTCGCGGGTCAGGTCCTGGAAGGCCTGCGGCGGCGCGGCCTGCGGCCGCCAGGGCAGGCTCACCTCGGCCAGTTCCTCGTCGCCCTGTACGACCGTCAGGAGCACCGGCTCGGAGCGTTTCGCCAGTTCCACCAGGAGCGGCCGGTCGGGCCGGATCGAGCCTTCCGCGCGCACCGTCTCGGCCTTGGTGCGAGCCATGGCGGAGCATCCGGGCCGCACCTGGAACGAGACTATGCGGATGCGTGCGCCCTCGTCGCGCGGCTCGTAGGAGACCGCGAGGGCGTCGCTCGCCCAGTCGATGCGGCCGATGCCGGCGGCCATGCCCAGCCGGAGCGGCAGGATGTACGCGCCGAACGGCTGGAGGAAGTTGCCCGGATGCTCGAAGAGCGGATTTGAGCCGTTCCATATCTCAATCATTTTGTCGCCCCGGCCGGCCTCGCCGTCGGCCTTCAGGGCCGAGGCCTGGAGTTTCGTGCCGGGGGCCGTGTAGCGGGGCTTCAGGATGAGGTGGTTGGCGTCGGCGTCGGGATAGTACACGCCCGCCCAGTCGCCCTGCTGGTCAACGGCGAAGCACGAGGCGCCCCATGAGCCGAGGCGGCTGTGGTCCGCCTCGTCCCACGTCGGCCACGAGAGCAGGGCGGGCGCGCCGTGGTCGGTCACTGAGCCGGCGGGGAAGAGCACGTGGGCGTCCGCCTGGCGCGCAAAGTGCGCCACGTTCCACAAACGGAACCCGTGGCGGAGGGGGATGCGGCTGTCGATGCGCGCCGTGTATTCCACCAGGGCCGACGCCGGCCGCAGCGTTACGTAGGAGGCCTGGCGCAGGTCGGAGAAGCGGCCGTAGCGCTGCACCTCGCCGGCGTACTGGCTGAAGCGCATGTCCATCGCCACGGTGACCGAGCCGTCGGGCAGGCGGACGATGCGGCAGCCCGCGCCCTCGTCCATGTGCCGCCCGTGCTCGTAGAACGGAAACGACCACCGTATGCCGCCCATCGACCACGGCAGGCCGTCTTCCAGGACGTCGTTGACCCAGAAGAGGTCGCGGGCGGGGCCTTTGAAGGTGACGCGCGGCAGGCGTGCGCCGAACTCGGGCAGGACGACCGCCCGGATGTACTCGTTCTCCAGGACGACGGCCTCGGTGGTGTACGAGGTCTTGCCGGCCAGGTTCGGGTTCGTCTTCAAGTACGGGTACTTGGCGGCGGGCGGGACCTGCCGGACGGGGTAGTTTACCTTCTCGATGCGCACCTGGACGGCCGGCGCGGCGGGTGCGCCAGTACCAGCCGCCTGCGCCGCGCCCCCGGATGCCAGCAGAACGGACAGTAAACGGAAGATGGTTTTCATCGGGACCTCCCGCCGGGGCGCCGTGTGCGGTGTGGCCCGGCTGCCGGAGTTTTTTTCGGCGTTTCCGGGCGGCCGGAACACTATTTTGCCCCGAGGGGCTGAAGGAGCACTTCCGACGGGTCGAAGTACCCGATCATCGCCTTCGGCATGGTGCGGTTGAGGCTGCCCGCGGCCGGCCCGACCGCCTCCACGTGCCAGTCGGCGAACAGGACGTTCGCCCGGCCGCCGTGGCGGAACTGGACGTACGGGCGTCCCGGCTCGATGTAGTACCAGTCTTCCACCATCGGGCTGGAGGGCGAGGCGGGGGCCTGGAACGTGTTGACCTGGGCGGAGTCGGCGAAGAGGAGCGTGCGGCCGGCGTCGCGGCCGCGAATCCAGGAGATGTGGCCGTTGCCCTGCCCGTTCCTGCCGCTGAAACTCGGTGGCCGATGTGACGACATATAGCGATTAACACCGTACGCCCAGGGCGGGCCCTCGAACTTGGGCTTGTACGCCCCGCCGAACGGCGCCGCAGGGCACGTCTCCACGCCGCCCGACGACTGAAGGTACGGATAGAGTTTGCCGCGCGTCCGGTCGAGGATGCGGCGGCCCTCGCCCCGTGAGACCGAGCCGAGCGGCTCGAGGCCGAAGTACCAGTGCCGCCCCACGCCTGCCTCGTCGTACATCAACCAGAAGAACCACCCGTCGTTGTCCTTCAGGTACATCTGGGTGGCCCAGCCCAGTTGCCGCAGGTTGGATGCGCACTGGGTCGTGTGCGCCGCATCGAACGCGGCCGTCATCGCCCCCATCGCGATCGCGGCCAGGATGCCCACGATGGCGATGACGACCAGGAGTTCGACGAGCGTAAATGCGCGGCCCATCATGGCCCACCCCCGTGGGCAAATCGCGGCAGGCCGGAGCACACGTTCAGCCTGTCCTGCTGCCTTGCTGCCAGAGGCTCGCGCTTTGCGCGGCGGGTCTCCTGACCCGCCGCGCAATATCCCGGCACCGGCGCCGCGCGCGGCCGGGCGACTACGCCCGGCGACGGCGCAGCGCGGCCGCCGCCAGCCCGGCCGCCGCCAGCCACAGCGTCGCAGGCTCCGGCACGAGCGTGTCCATCGCGAAGTACGCCGGCGTGTTCAGGCCGAAGAAGCCCGTGTCCGACCCGTCCAGCGCAAACGTCAGCGAGTTGACGGCCCCGAGCGGCGTAAGATCCACCTGCGTCCAGTCCGTCACGAAGTAGTCCTCGGCGGGGTCGGCGAAGCGGAAGTCGGCCAGGTAGAACTCGACCGCGCCCGTGACGGCGCCGCCGGCGTCCTTGCCCGTGATGGTCAGAAGCAGCCAGTCAGGGTCGGCCCCCGTGTCGCCGCCGAACTTCTTGTTGAACGCCGTGCCGTCGCGCATGGCGAAGTAGGCGTAGGTGGTGTTGGTGAACCACGCGGCGTCCAGGGCGCGCGGGGCCGGCAGCGTAACCTCCGTGGCTACGCCGTACCAGGTGTCCATGTAGGCGACGGCGTAGTTCTGTCCGCTGTGTGCGCCGCCGGCGACGGCGCTGTACTGGTTCGTCCAGTCGGGGGTCGTCTTGTCGGTCATGCTCGAGTACGCCCAGCCGGCCCAGTACGACATGCCGTAGAACTCATCATAAGTATAGAAGTTGCTGAAACTTGCGCCGCCGCTCGCGAACGGGTGCGAGCCGAGGGCGGGGGCCCCGTTCCAGTAACTCTCGGCGGCCAGGGCGAGGTCGTCGAAGTCGGCCGCCCCGGCGGCAGGGGCCGCCCCGGACGCCAGCCCGATGAGCACCAACCCCCAGGACAATGTGCGCTGCATCGCCGTCCTCCCTTTCCGGCCGGGCGGGCGCGCGGCCGCCGCCGGCTCATGTGGATCGCCCTCCCCCGAGTGCGATTGTTGTGGGGGTGCCCGCGGCCCGCGGCCGGCCCGGCGAGGCCGACAAAAAAACCCTCGGCCCCGCGCGGGAGGCCGAAGGTTCCGGTAGCACCGTCAGCCGGCTGTTCCCTGTCCGCGAGGAATGCCTGGCCCTGCTGGAATCCGGGAGAGGTCTTCTGGCTTGCGAATCGTCCTACTCGGCCCGGCCTTCCCATCCGGGGCATACGACCCCGGACAGTGGCTGCCGCCGGCGCTGCGGTATCTGAAATCTGAGATCTCAAATTCGAGATTTGAGATTCCAGATTTGCGCGCCGGCGGCTCCGGGCCTTTCGTCCTCGCTCACAGCGGCGGGACCGCGGCGGTTTTGCACCGCCTTCCCTGTTCCCGGTTCCGTATTCACTTGTCGCCCACGAGTATAGCACGGCCGGGCGGCGCGTCAAGCGAGAAGCGCGCGGCCAAAAGCGCGCGGCCAATACGCTTGACCGACCCCGCCGTTGCCTTAGAATCGCGGCGCGATGCGCACGCGTGCACGGTCGTGGGCTGCGGCGGCAATCCTTGCGGCGCTGGCGGCGCTGGCGCCGGGATGCGGCGACGGCGCGCCTTCCGCGCCGCCGGCCGGCGGCGATGGCCGCCCGCTTCGCATCCTCAGCCTTACGCCCAACGTCACGGAAATCCTCTTCGCGATGGGCCTGGGCGATAAGGTCGTCGCCCGCTCGACGTACTGCTCTTATCCGCCCGAGGTTCAGGCCCTGCCTGCCGTCGGCGACACGCTGCAACTGAATCTCCAGGAGGTGATTCGCCTGGAGCCGACCGTGGCGTTCCTGATTACGCGGCGCGACGAGGTCCCCCGCCGCCTCCAGGGCCTGGGCGTGCGCGCCGTGCCGCTCCAGTCGGACCGCATGGGGCAGATGGTCCAGTCCATCCGCACCATCGGGCGCGAGACCGGCCGCGAGGCTGCCGCCGACGCCCTCATCCAACGCATCGGGGCCGACCTGGACGCCGTCGCACGCCGCCTCCAGGGCCTGCCGCGGGCCAGGGTGCTTTTTGCATTCCCGATGACGGTGGGGTCGTCGCGCATCATGGTGGCCGGCCGCGGCACGTTCGTCGATGAACTGCTGAGCGTGGCGGGTGCCGAGAATGCGTACCCTGAGACGGCCGACTGGCCCACCGTCGGGCCGCAGCAGGTGGTGGCCCTTGCGCCGGAGGTCGTCATAATCAACGCCACGGGCGACGATGCGCCGCCCGACCGCATCCAGGTCATCCGCCGCGCGTGGGACGGCCTGCCCGCCGTTCCCGCCGTTGCCTCCGGCCGCGTGCACGTTCTGACGGAGAGTTACCTGACGATCCCCGGTCCGCGCGTGGGGTTGGCAGCGCGGCGGTTGGCGGAGACGATTCACCCCGACATGCCGCCCGAGGGGCCCGCCAGGACGGAGGGCGGGCCGTGAAAGTGCGCCCGTTCACATCGCGCGGTTACGTCATCTCGATCATCGTCGGTCTCGTCGTCTGGGCCGTCGTGGCGGCAGTGGCGGTGGGCGTGGGCGGGCGCCTGTGGGCGTGGGGATCCGCCGTCCAGGTGCGGAACGTCCTGGCCCTGCGCCTGGAGTGGGTGATGACCGCCAGCGTCGTGGGCTCGGGCCTGGCGCTGGCGGGGCTGGCGTTCCAGGCGCTTCTGAGGAACCCGCTGGCCGAGCCGTACATCCTGGGCGTGTCGGGCGGGGCGGGGCTGGCGTTCATCCTCGGGAGCCTGTGGGTGAGCATCGCCTGGTCGCCCGTGTTCGGATTCCTGGGAGCGCTGGCGACGGTCGCCATCGTGTATGCGATTTCGCAGCGTCGCGGCCGCCTGGAACCGTACACGCTGCTTCTGACGGGCGTCATCATCAACGCCTTTTACGCGGCGGCGATCATGCTGGTGACGGCCCTGGCGAAGCCGGAGCAGCGCGGCGACATCGCGCTGTGGATGATGGGCAACATCGGCGCGTTCGGCCCGCAATGGACGCTGGTGGTCGTGGTCGGGGCGCTGGCCGTGGGCGTGGCGGCCCTTTTTGCGATGCTGGCCAAGGGCTTCAACCTGGTGGCCGTGGGCGAGGACACGGCCGGCGCACTGGGCGTTGACGTGGGGCGACTGCGCATCGTGACGTTCGTGGCGGCCAGCCTTGTGACGGGCGCGAGCGTCGCCCTTGCCGGCCCCATCGGCTTCGTGGGCCTTATTTGCCCGCACCTGTTGCGGATGGTGCTGGGGCCGGACCATCGGCGCCTGGTGCCGGCCGCTCTCTTTTTCGGCGCGACGTTCCTGGTGCTGGCGGACCTGGCGGCGTGCCTGTGGGAAGGCGCCACCAACCGGGCCCTGCCGGTGGGCGTGCTGACGGCGATGTGCGGCGGACCGTTTTTCATCTACCTCTTGAGGACGCGATGGCGGCGCTCGGCCCAACTCCAGTAGCGGCGGCCGTGCCGCCGGCCGGCGGACCGGCGCTGTCGGCACGGGACCTGGTGTTCGCCTACGGCCGCGCGCGGCCGGTGCTGAACGGCCTGTCGCTCCAGGCCGGCCGCGCCAGGCTCCTGGGCATCCTCGGCCCGAACGGCAGCGGCAAGACGACGCTGCTGAGGATACTGGTGGGGCTGCTGCGTCCGGCGGCGGGCGAGGTCCGGCTGGCCTCCGTGCGCCTGGCCGACTATCCGCGCGAGGCCCTGGCCCGGCGCGTCGCCTACGTGCCGCAGGAGACGCACGCGGCCCTCGGCTTTACCGTGCTGGAGACGGTGCTGATGGGCCGCTCGCCGCACACGGGCGCGCTGGGCTTCGAGGCCTCGGGCGACTGGCTGGCGGTCCGCGAGGCGCTGCGGATGACCGACACGGAGGCGTTGGCCGAGCGCGGGCTGGACGAACTTTCCGGCGGCGAGCGCCAGCGCGTCATCCTGGCGCGGGCGCTGGCCCAGGCGCCCGAACTGGTGCTCCTGGACGAGCCGACGGCCTTCCTGGATATCAAGCATCAACATACCATTTACGGGCTTCTCCGGCGGCTGGTGCGCGAGCGCGGCATGACGGTGGTGTGCGTCAGCCACGACCTGAACCTGGCGGCGGCGTACGCCGACGAACTCGTGCTGCTGGACGGCGGGCGCGCAGCCCGGGCGGGCCGCCCGGAGGAGGTCCTCCGGCCGGAGGTGCTGGCGCCCGTGTACGGCGTGCCGGTCGAGGTCCGCACCGACGAGGCCACCGGCCGTCCGTACGTGCTGCCCCGCCCGCCGGCGTAGCGCTGGAAGGCGACTTGGGCGGCGGTTTTCCTGTATAATCAACGCTGCGGCCGCCGAGAGAGCGTATAACCTCTTGGCACGCGGAGGCGCCTGGCCGCACGGGGAAACGCATGGGCTTGTGGCAAACACGCTGAAGGCGTGCGGGGAAGCACGATGCGAGTGGTTCGACCGGACAGTCGGCGGTACCTGAAGGCCCACGGGCCGGGCGATGTGCATCGCCCGGGGCTGGACGCCCTGGCGCCCATGGTCCCGTTTGTTCCGCTGCCCGGGCCGCAGGCTGCGTGGGCAATCATGTGTCCGGGCGGCTGCGATACGGAACTGATTATCCTGCCGGACTACACAGGTGCCTGGGTCGAGTGCCCGACGTGCGGTTTCCGGTTCCTCGGGCCGCATCCTGCGCAGCCGCACCTGGTGGAACTGGCGCGGGCCGCCGCCGCGCGGGCCGCGGCCGAGGAGCGGCAGACGGCCGGGGCGCTGGCGGCGCTGGCGAGGCCGAGCCCAGGGCCTTCGCCGAGTCCGGCTCTGTCGCCCGCGCCGCCCGCTGCGGCTGTCGCGGCCGAGAATGGGCCCCCCTCGCAAGACCTGACGCCGGACCAGTCGAAGGCCCTTGCGGCGCTTGAGGCCATCGAGAAGGCCAGCCGCGCGGCTGGGCCGTCGCCGGCCGCGCCGAGAACGCGCCGCCAGATCGTGGCCTATGTCAAGCCGGCGGCGGCGGAGCCGGTGCGCGGGGCCGGCGAGCGTTCCCCGCCGTTTATTCACGGGGGGCTGAATAAGGCGGCCGCAGCGCCGCCGAAGGCGATGCCATCGGCGGCCCGTCTGCCGGCCCGCCGCTTGCCGGCGCCTCCCCCCGCGGCGCCGCCTGCCGCCGAGAGCGCGCCCGATGCCCGCGACCTTACGCCGCAGGAGTCGGAGGCACTCGGCGCGCTGGAGGCGATGGCGAGGAACAGAGCCGCGACCGCGAGGGAGCCGACCGTCAACCGCCGCCTTCGGGAGCGCATGGACCTCGGGCCGCGCGCGGGCCGCAGTCGCGCCGCGCGCAGCAAGAAGCGCGGGTCGGCGGCGGGCGGCCCGTGGGCGGCAACCGGGTCGCGGGCGGCAACCGCGGCGCATCGCGTAAGTCGGGGGGACCTTATTCTCACGTGGGCCGTCTCGCTGACCATCGCGGCGGGGATCATCGCGGCGGCGCTGGCCTGCGGACTGCCCGACATCGCCCTGGGCGCCGTCGTCTTCGTGGGCCTGGCCGTGGTGCGCACGTGGGTGGCCCTGATGCCGCCGAAGGACGACCTCTGACGGCCGTCACTGGTCATTTGTCCCTTGTTACTTGTTGACGGCCCGCACGGCCTGCCCCCGGGGCACCGGGCCGGCAGTTGTTGCAAGTGACCAATGACAAGTGACTAATGACAAAGGAGGGAAGGCCGGGCCTTCCCTCCTTCGCGCTTCTGGTGGAGGCGAGGGGATTTGAACCCCTGACCTCCTGGATGCCATCCAGGCGCTCTCCCAACTGAGCTACGCCCCCAGAGGTCGTGTCCGCCTGGCGCAGGAGCGCGGGCGGACAGGGTGATTATATCGCGCGCGGGCCGCCTGTCAACCTCGGTCCGGGCGGCATGTTTCCGAGCCCGCCCGGGGTGCCATGCTTTCGCTTGCGAAAGCATGCTTTCGGGCGTTGCACGACCATGCTTTCGCAACGGCGCGAAAGCATGGCACCCCCAAGCGAAAGCATGGCACCCCCAGGATAAGGGCTGACAGACTACAAGTAGTAATACTACTTCCTCTTGCCTGCCTTGCCCTTGAGGGCCTTCCGGATGGCCTTGATGCTGTCGGCGGTCTTCTTAAAGACCTGGTCGGGCTTCATCTCCCAGACGTCTTTGTCATAGAGTTCGACGCTGAAGTAGCCGTTGTATCGCGTGCGGGTGCGGATCTCGGCCAGGAGGGCCGGCACGTCGATGCGCCCCTCGCCCGGGAAGCAGCGGTGCTCGCACCCCAGGATCTCCATGGGGCGGTTCTGCGCGTCGGCGACGTGGACGAGGAAGAGTTTGCCCTTGGGCAGCCGCGAGAGTTCCTCGACGTGGCTGGGGCTGGCGTAGTAGTGGCAGAGGTCCAGCAGCATGCCCACCGCGGGATGGTCAACCTTCTGCAATAGTTCGATGCAGGAGCCCATGGCGCCGTTGATGGGCAGGCCCGCGAGGAACTCAAGGTTCAGCCGCAGGCCCCGGCGGGCGGCCATCTCGGCCACCTTGCGCAGTTTGTCGGCCACGCGGTCGTACTCGGAGGCCGGGTCGGGCCCGCCCTTGCCGAGGACGACGATCGTAAGGGCCTCGGCCCCCAGGGCCAGGGTAACGTCCAGGCGTTCCGTGAGTTCCCCCATTTCGTGGCGCGGGTCGTGGCCGCTGGCGGGCGTCCAGACGACGCCGGGCGCCACGCCGATGGGGCGGATGCCCGCGTCGTGCATCCGGCTGCCCAGTTCGGCGCACGTGCGGCCCTGCTCCATGCAGGCCTTGACCTTGTCGAACCAGATTTCGACGGCCTTCCACTTGTACTTCTTCCAGAGTTTGAACTCGTCGTCCCACGGGAGTTTCATCACAGTGGCGCTGGCGAAGGCCCACTTGAGTTTCATGGCCGGTCCTCGAAGTGCGGGAACTTGAACGCCGAGGGGCAGAGGTCGCTCACCGCGCAGCGGTCGCACGCGGGTTTCTTGGCCGTGCACACTGCGCGGCCGTGGAAGAGCATCGCGTGGCTGAAGGGCGACCACGTTTCCTCGGGCAGAAGGGCGCACAGGTCGGCCTCGATCTTGTCGGGGCGCTTGTTCTTCGTCAGGCCCAGCCGCCCGGCCAGGCGGATGAAATGCGTGTCTGTGATGATGGCCGGCAGCCCGTACGCGGCAGTGCGCACCACGTTGGCGGTCTTGCGGGCAACGCCGGGGAGTTTCAGGAAGTCGTCCATCTCGACAGGCACGCGGCCGTCGAAGTCCTCCAGAAGCATCTTGCTCATGCCCTTGACGGCCTTCGCCTTGTTGCGGTAAAAACCCGTCGAGCGGACGGCCTTCTGGAGTTGCGCGAGCGGCATGCGGGCGAAGTCTTCGGGCGTGCTCGCCCGCTTAAAGAGGTCGGCGGTCACCTTGTTGACCATGTCGTCGGTGCACTGGGCCGCGAGGATGGTGGCCACGAGGAGTTCAAAGGGCGAAGAGAAGGCCAGACGGCACTTGGCGTCGGGGTACTCGCGGATGAGGCGTCGGGCGATTTCGCGGGCACGCTCGCGGAGCGATTCCTCCGGTTCCATGGGCCGCTCCCTGACCGGGACCGTCGAGGCCCCATTATAGCGTGGGGCCTGCGCGAATCCAGCGTCCGCCCCTTGTGGAACCCCCCCTGCGCGGTAGAATGGCATGCGATGGCCGACAACCAATCGAAGCCGCCGTTGACCCTCGCGGTCAGGCTCGCGCGCCTCGACAAGCGCGTCGAGGAGATCGAGGCGGTCGTAGCGGTGCCCGAGGTTGCGCGCGACCCCGCCAAGATGACCGCCCTGATGCGCGAGCGGGGACGCCTGATGCACGTCGTGGACCCGTACCGCCGGTGGCGGGCCGCGCGCGCCGCCCGCCGCGAGGCCGAGGAACTCCTTAAGACCGAGCATGACGACGCGGGCCTGCGCGCCCTTGCCGAGACCGAGATCGAGGTGCAGGGCGACATCGAACGGAAACTCCTGGAGGAACTCCAGCAGCGCCTGCTTGATCGCGAGGAGGGGACCGACGCCACGCGCGTCATCCTGGAGGTCCGCGCGGGCACCGGCGGCGAAGAGGCCGCGCTCTTCGCCCGCGACCTCTACCAGATGTACTGCCGCTACGCGGATGCGCGCGGATGGAAGCGCGAGAACCTGAGCGCCTCGCCGACCGACCTGGGCGGCCTGCGCGACGTCATCTTCGCGCTGGAAGGCGACGACGTGTTCAAGCGGCTGCGCTTCGAGTCGGGCGGACACCGCGTGCAGCGGGTGCCCGAGACCGAGGCCCAGGGCCGCATCCACACCTCCGCCGCAACGGTGGCCGTCATGGCCGAGCCGGAGCCGCTCGATATCCAGATCCGCGAAGAGGACCTCGAAGTCGAGACCATGCGCGCCAGCGGCCCCGGCGGCCAGAAGGTGAACAAGACGAGCAGCGCCGTCCGCATGCGGCACAAGCCCACGGGCATCATGGTCCACATGCAGGACGAGAAGAGCCAGCACCGCAACCGGGAGAAGGCCCTGCGCATCCTGACCGCCCGCGTGTACGACCTCGTGGAGTCCAAGAAGCGGGCTGAGCGGGCGGCCGACCGCAAGTCTAAGATCGGCTCCGGCGACCGCAGCGAACGCATCCGCACCTATAACTTCCCGCAGAACCGCCTCACCGACCACCGCATCAACTACACCACCTACAACCTCGACCGCGTCGTGCAGGGGGACCTCGACGGCGTCGTCGGCGCCCTGCTGGACGCCGACCGCGCCGCCAAGATCGGGTCGCTGGAAGGCGCTGAATGAGGGGTGCCGGCGACTCGCGCAAGCGGTCAGCCCTTGGGGGTGGTCGTCTTGGCTTTCGCGGGCGCCTTGTCCGGCGGCTGCGGCTCGGCCGGGGGCGCGGGTGGCGATTGCTGCGCCGCCGGCGCTCCCGGCTGGCGCTTCAGCCACTCCTCGTACGGCGGGAGCGTGGAGGAATCGATATCCGTCAGGGCCTTCAGGGCCTGGAGGTACACGGGGGCGAGCCGCTCTTCCTTTTCGACCCTGGCGGCGGCGATGAGGCCCGCGGCGGGCGGGACGGAGTTCTTCGGCGCCAGCATGGCCAGCGCCGAGATGGCTTGAAGCCGCGTCCACGGATTGTCGGCCTTCAGGGTCTCAAGCAGGTGGGGCAGGAGCGCGTCGACGGCCGGGTCGCCGCGCTTCAGCGTCCTCAGGGCCAGGAATGCAGCCGCGCCGCGCGTGCGCACGTCCGGGTCCTTCATCAACGCCACCAGGGCCGCCGGCTCAATGGCCTTGCCCTGGAGGCCCGTTGCGATGACCGCCGTGCCGCGCACCTGGGCGCTGGCGTCCTTCGTCATTGCCAGCAGGCGAGCGGCGGCCTGCTCATCCTGGACGAAGCCCAGGCCGAAGGCCGACAGGTCGCGGTTGATGGGGTCCGGGTCGTTCGCTTGGTCCAGCAGGGTCTTCAGGTTCACGGTGGACACCTGGCGTATGACCTGGTCCAGTTGGGCCACCTGTGGGACGTTGCCCTGGGCGGCGGCGCGGTCGCGGTTGTTCTTGAGGTCCTGAAGCATGGTCTGGAGCCTGGCCAGGGGGACGGGCTGCGTCAGGAGCCGCTGCTCCGTGACGGCCCGCTGGAGGCTCTGAAGTGCGGGGGCCCAGGTGGGCTGGGGGTTCTCCTGGATCATACTCTCGATGGCGGCCAGCGCCCCGTCGAGGTCCTTGCCCTTGATCTGGTCGACGGCCCTGTCGATGCGGGCCATGTCGGCCTTGGCCTTGTCGGCCTGTGGGGCGGCGAGGCGCTCGGACCGCAGGAGTTTCTCCTGGAAGGTGCGGGCGAGGCGCTGCTCGCCGCCGTCGGCGCGTTCGAGCAGGGTGGCGGCGGCGGTGGCGGCCAGGATGCCGCTGCCGTCCAGGGCCACGGTCATCTGCGCACTCATCTGCTCGACCGTCAGGCGCTTGGCGGCATCGCCGGTGAAGGTCACGGCGGCCGTGGCCGACAGGACGGCGCAGCGTGTCAGGCCTTCGCTGCGCTGGTCAACGTACTTCGTAGTGACGGAGGCCTTTGCGGCGCCGAAGTCCACCTCGCGCGTCCAGGAGTCGCCGGGCTTGAGGGGGTCGGGCGGCAGGAGGCGCATCTCGGCCAGGGCGAAGTCCACTGCCTGGGCCGGCTCGGCCGCCTTGGTCGGCTGGTCGGCAGCCTGGCCGCGCGCGTCGCGCCACTGCACCTGGAGTCCGGCCGGCAGCGGCTGCGAGCGGTTCTGCTCGGGCACCTTCGCCAGGGCGTCCTTGCCGTTCTCCTCGAAGGCGGTCAGCCGCTGGGGGCTGGGAACGTCGACCACCAGGATGCGTCCGCCCGGCGGGTCGGGCCGCACCTCAATTACCTGTTCGGTGCGCTGAAGGGCGACTTCCATGACGGTGCGGCGGGTATCGCGGCCGACGCGGGTCTGCGTTTCGGTCTTGACGGTCCGCCCGTAGATGCGGACCTGGCCGGGCTCGTACTTTGCGACGAGCGCCTGTGCGAATGCATCCGACGCGAAGATGGCGAGAGCGGCCGCGGCGGCCGCCAGCAGCGCGGGTCTCATGATTGAGGTTCCTTTCGGCGTTTGGGGTGTCCGCCGCCGGCAGGCGCCGCGGCCGGCGGGGCGGGGATGAAGTCGGCTTGAAGTCCGGGCCTGCGGCTGCGCCGGAGCAGCGCCAGCGCCAGGGCGCTTCCGGCTGCCATAAGGATGCCCAGGTTC
>VGYT01000044.1 GCA_016872895.1 Planctomycetota bacterium | reverse complement strand
GCCGACGGGCCCCTGGCCGCCAAAGTCGGTCACCTTCCAGCCGGCCAGGGTCTTGCCGTCGAAGAGCGCCTGCCAGCCCTCGGCGTCGGGCGGGCCGGGCAGTTGCGCCGCCCCGGCCGCGGGCGCTTTTTCTTCGCCGGCCGCCTTCTTCTCCGGCGGCGCGCCGGGCGCCTCTTGCTGCGTTTTCGGTCCCGCCGTGTCGCCCGCGCATCCCGCCAGGATCCCCGCACTCATAACCGCGCACGCCGCAATCGCCGCAACCGCAGCGACCCAGGCCGAAAGACTTGACCCGCGAAGTCTCATGTTCGCTCCTTCACGTTGCCATCGCCCGCAACCATTTAATACTACAGCGCAACTTGACAGGTTGCGCGGCGGCTCTCCTGAGCCGCCGCGCGAAGATCGCGTCTGTCGCCATCGAAACCGCCGGTGGCGCGGCGGGTCAGGAGACCCGCCGCGCGAAGTTGCGCCCTAATACTAAACCCCGCGCGCCGAGTCGTAAACCCGCATAATCTCGCGCGTGGCCGGGCGGTAGTCGAACCGCGCGAGAACCTCCTCGGGCCAGCGCTCGCCCATGCGGCAGGCGGCGGCCGGGTCGGACGCCAGCCGCTCCATCGCCTCGGCGGGCGAGCCGCACACTGCTGTGCCGCGGGCGGCTTGTCCGGCCGTGGGGAGCATCGGCGCCGCCTCGCCACGCCCGGACAAGCCGGCCGTGCCACATGGCGCGGGTGCCGAGAAGCGCCGCACTGTCACGGCCGGGCAAGCCGGCCGTGCCACATCGTGCGGCGAGGGCGGCGCGAGCAGGAATCCGTTCTCGCCGTCGCGGACGACCTCCCTTGCGCCGCCGACATCGTATGCGACGGCCGGCCTGCGGCACAGGCCGGCCTGCGGCAGAACGCGGGCCAGGCCCTCGCGCAGGCCCGCGTGGACCACCGCGTCGGCCGCCCACAGGACGGCGGGCATCCGCTCCGGCGGCACAAGGCCGATGAAACGGACCCTGGCGGCCGCGCCCAGCCGCGCGGCCAGCGCTTCAAGTTGCGGCCGCAGGATTCCCCCGCCCGCCAGCACCAGCATCGCCCGCGGGCACCTGCGCAGCACCTCGGCAAACGCCGGCAGAACGAACTCGTGCCCCTTCAGGTGAAACAGCCGCGCAACCTTGAGGAGCACGAAGTCGCCCGGCCCGGCGCCCCACTCCTGCCGCACGGCCTCCCGCTGGCCGGCTGCCGCGCGAAACCGCTCCGTATCCATGCCGCTATAGATGACCGCGACGGCCCCGCGCGGAGCAAGGCCGGCCGCCGCCGCCCGGTCCGCCATGTCGCGCGACACGGCGATCAGCCGGTGCGACCAGCGGGCCGCGCGGCGCTCGGCCTCGCGATACGCCCACCTGGCCGCGCAGCCCTGATACTCGTCAAACGGCAGGCCGTGAATCGTGTGGACGATGCAGGCCGCGCCAGTCCTGCGCGCCGCCAGGCGGCCCAGGATGCCCGCCTTCGAGGAGTGCGTGTGCACGACGTCGGGGCGGATGTCGCGCAGGTGCTTGGCGAGGTCGGCGTACGCTTCCAGGTCGTGCCACGGACGCACAGGCCGCACGAGCGGCGGAACGAGCACCGTGCGGATGCCGGCGGCGCGGGCGGCATCGACGAGGCTGCCTTCCGGCCCCTCGGGCGGTCCGGCCAGGAGCGTTACATCGTGGCCCAGGCGGGCCTGCTCGCGGCACGTCAGGATGGTGTTTTCCTGCGCGCCGCCGACGATGAGGCGGGTGATTATGTGGACGATCTTCAGCATGTTCTCTTACGGGTCAGCGCCGCCCCGGCGGATGTGGCACGGCCGGCTTGTCCGGCCGTGGCGGACAGCCCCCGACGCTTCCCACGGCCGGACAAGCCGGCCGTGCCACACCGCGCGAGGAGGCGCTAAACAGATACTCTGCCAAGCATTTCCGCACGCCCTCACATGCCCGGCGGATACCGCACTTCCACAAGGCACAGCCCGTGCGGCGGGGCGGTCGGCCCGGCGGCCATGCGGTCGCGCGCAGCAAGGACCTCGGCCGCCCACTCCACCGGCCTGTGTCCGCGGCCGACCTCCGTCAGCGTCCCCACCAGGCTGCGGACCATGCGGTACAGGAACCGGTTGCCCTCCACCTCGAAGTGCAGTTCCGGCCCGGCCTCCACCACGTCCAGCCGCGTGACCTCGCGGACGGTGTCCTGTCGGGCCGAGCCGCGGCCCTCGAAACTCTTGAAGTCGTGCCGGCCAACCAGCAGCCGCGCGGCCTGGCGCATCGGCTCAACCGCCAGCGGCCGATACCAGTGCCACACGTACCGCGCCTCGAAAACAGGCCGCACGGGGCCGCGATAGATGCGGTAGCGGTAGTGCTTGCTAACCGCCGCAAGCGAGGGGCGGAACCCCAGCGCCACTTCGCGCATCCCGGTTACGGCGATGTCGGGCGGGAGGCAACTGTTGACGGCCGCGTGCAGCCGGTCCACGCCGATTGCGTGCTCCGTCTTGAATGCCGCCACCTGGCCCAGGGCGTGAACGCCCGCATCCGTGCGGCCTGCGCCCTCCACGGCCGGGCGCTCGCCCAGGACCGTTGCCAGCGCCTGGACCAGCGCCCCCTGGACGGTCGCCTGCCCCGGCTGCTCCTGCCAGCCGTGATAGTTCGTTCCGTCGTACGCCACCGTCATGCGGATGCAGCGCATGCGCGTAACTTACCGCGGGGGCGTGATGGGTGCATCGAAAAACCCGTCGGCGCCAGGCCGCACAAAATGCTTTACGGCGACGGGCGCGGCTGCTATCCTGCCGTGGGTCAGCACGTCGCCGACCCGCCCCTGTTGCAAGGAGTTCCGGGAATGAAGGAAATGCGCGCCGCCGCAGGCGAGCCGGCGCAGGCCGCCGCCAGGCCGGGCGCCCGCTCCCGCGGACGGCCGCGAGTGGTCATCCTGGGCGGCGGACCGAACCGCATCGGCCAGGGCATAGAGTTCGATTACTGCTGCGTGCATGCCTCGCTGGCCCTCCGCGAAGAGGGCTACGAGAGCATCATGGTCAACTGCAACCCCGAGACGGTGTCCACGGATTACGACACGTCGGACCGCCTGTACTTCGAGCCGCTGACGCTGGAAGACGTGCTGGCCATCGTGGAGGCGGAGAAACCCATCGGCGTCATCGTGCAGTTCGGCGGCCAGACGCCGCTCAACCTGGCCATCCCTCTCCAGAAGGCCGGGGTGAAGATCCTGGGCACCTCGCCCCAGGCCATCGACCGCGCGGAGGACCGCAAGCGCTTTGCCACGCTGCTGCGGAAACTTGACCTCCGCCAGCCCCCCAACGGCACGGCCCGCAGCCCCGACGAGGCCCTGCGCGTCGCCAAGCGCCTCGGCTACCCGGTGCTGGTGCGGCCGTCGTACGTCCTGGGCGGCCGCGCGATGGAGATCGTGTACGGGCCGGAGGACCTGAACGAGTACATGGCCCGCGCGGTCATGGCCTCGCCCCAGCGGCCGGTGCTGGTCGACAAGTTCCTGGAGGACGCCGCCGAGATCGACGTCGACGCCGTCAGCGACGGCGGGCGGACGGTCATCGCAGGCGTCATGGAGCACATCGAGGAGGCCGGCATACACAGCGGCGATTCCTGCTGCGCGCTGCCCCCCTTCACCCTGGCCGAGAACATCGTGGCCGAGATTGAAGAGAGCACGCGGGCCCTGGCGCGCGAACTGGGGGTGCGGGGCCTCATCAACGTGCAGTACGCCCTCCGAGGAGACACGGTTTACGTGCTTGAGGTGAACCCGCGGGCCTCGCGCACGGTGCCCTTCGTGGCCAAGGCCACGGGCGTGCCGTGGGCCGACGTCGCCACGCGGGTCATCATCGGAAGGACGCTGCGTGAACTCGGCATAACGCGGGAGGTCCGCCCGCCGCACTCCGCCGTCAAGGCCCCCGTGTTTCCCTGGTCGCGGTTCCCGGGAGTTGACCCCGTCCTGGGGCCGGAGATGAAATCGACCGGCGAAGTCATGGGCGTGGACGCCAAGTTCGGCGTCGCCTTCGCCAAGAGCCAGATTGCGGCGGGGAACGCCTGGGCGCCTCGCGGCAAGGTGTTCGTGAGCGTCAACAACCGCGACAAGCGCGCCATCACTTCCATCGCCAAGCGCCTTGCCGGGCTGGGGTTCTCGCTGGTGGCCACGCACGGCACGGCGGCGGTCCTGAAGAACAGCGGGCTGGCCCTTGAGGAACTGCCGAAGGTGCAGGAAGGCGCGCGGCCGAACGTCATCGACCGGATGAAGAATGGCGAGATAGCGTTCCTGATAAACACGCCCTCCGGCCGGCACTGCCGCCCGTTCGAGATATCTATCCGCGCGACGGCCGTGCGGCTGGGCATCCCCCTTGTGACCACGCTGAGCGGGGCGGCCGCGGTGGTCCTGGGCCTGGAGGAGATGGCCGCCGGACAGATGGGCGTCCGCAGCCTTCAGCAATACCAGGGCGACCTGGCCGGTGCGGCTGCACCGCAGCCGTGACATTGCGGCGCGGCCGACTCGTCCGGCCGCCGTCGCCGACGCGCCACAGCCGCCACGGCGACGGCGCGCGGATGGGCGCCGACTTCTTCCACGGCCGGACAAGCCGGCCCCGCCTGCCGGCCGGCGGGCAGGCCGTGCCACACGTCCTGCCGCGGCGCAGAGCGCGCCCGGTTGCCCTTCCATCGAAATGCCTAAAGACTCCGCGGCTGCATTGCCGATGAAAAGGGCACTGGGATGCGGTCACAGGACATGCCCTCCGTCCGGTCCTTGAGTCCGCACTGCGCTGGGGAGAGGATTACATGCCGAGTTACTTTCTGCGGCCGGGGGCCGGCGCGCGCCTGCACCAGTTCGCGGTGGGCGCGATCCCCATCATTGCGTTCCTGACGGGTCGGCAGGAGCCCGTATGGGCGGCGCTGGGCCTGTCGCTGGCGGCCCTGGTTTCCGTCCGGCTGGTGCTGGTGGGGCGGGCGTGGAACCTGCTGCACCGGGGCTCCGGCGAGCCGACTCTCCTGTGCTTCTACCACGGCGTGCACCGCTGGGACGAGGCCGTGCGGGCGGCGCTGCTGGCGGCGGGGCTGGCGCTGCTTGTGGCCGGCGACCCGACAGGGTGGCTTGCGATACTGACGGCCTCGGCCATCGCCATCCTGGCCGGGGCGACCGGTTTCTCGTTCGTGACGGTCTTCTACGCCCTGGCGAAGGCGGCGTGGGTGCGGCTGGTGTGCGGCCGGGCCGCTTGGCTGGCCTCGGCACGGCACATCACGGGCAACCCCAAGTGCCTCGTCTGCCGCACGCTGGGCGCCGCGCCGTACCACCGCTGCACGTGGTGCAGCCTGCCGAGCGTGCGTTCGTGCTGCGGCATGCAGACGTCGATGCTGCTTGCGCTGATGCTGGTGATTGCGTTCCTGCTGACGGCCTCGCTCAATCCGCTGGTCATGAAGATGCTCGTGACGATGAGCATCGTTGCCGTGGTGGCCCTTGCGCTGGCGATAACGCGGCAGACGGACGACCTGGTAACCACGCTGGAGGGCCTGGCCGAGGAACAGCGGCGGGCGGAGCGCCGCTGCGCGTTCCTGCGGCGGCTGGCCATGGCGGGCGACCTCAAGACCGCCGCCGAGGAGACCGTGGCCTACGCGGAGGCCGTCCTCTCCGCCCGGCGCATCAGCGTCATGGTGGCGGAAGACGACGTGCTGCACATCGTGGCGTCTCGCGGCATACCTGAAGATACGGCGCGAGAGATAGCGGTGCCCATCGGGGAGCGCATCTGCGGGCGGGTCTTCGCCAGCGGGCGGCCGGTGGTCATGCGAAACGTGCTGTCGGAGCGCCCGCACGAGGCCCTGGGCCTTCAGACGGGCGGGGCCGTGGCGTCGTATCCGCTGGCCACCGCCCAGATGAGCGCCGCCGGCCGCAAGATAGGCGTCATCAACGCCACCGACAAGCCCGGCGGCGAGTTCTCGCAGGCCGAACTGGCCGAACTGGAGTTCATCTCCGAGGCCGCAGCCATCACCCTGGCCAGCCAGATGGCCGGCGAGGAACTCCAGAAGGCCAACTTCGGCACAATCGTCACCCTGGCAATGACCCTGGAGGCCAAGGACCCGTACACGAACGGCCACTCTGCCCGTGTTCAGGCCCGGGCGACGGCCGTCGGACGCGAACTCGGCCTGGCCGGCCGGCGCCTGGAGGCCCTCTCCTGCGCGGGGCAACTGCACGACATCGGCAAACTGGCCGTCCCCGACAGCATCCTGACGGCAAACCGGCGCCTGACGGACTACGAGTGGGCGATTATCCGCGAGCACCCGCGCCGCGGCGTGGAGATGCTCAAGCACCTGACTTTCCTGAAGGACGTCCAGCCGGCCATCCTCTACCATCACGAGCGCCTGGACGGCAGCGGATACCCGGAGGGGCTGCCCCCCGCGCGCATTCCGCTGGAGGCCCGCATCCTGGCCGTCATCGACGCCTACGACGCGATGACCAGCGCCCGGGCGTACCGCCCGGCAATGTCGCACGAGGCGGCGGCGGCGGAACTGAGGCGCTGCTGCGGCACGCAGTTCGACCCGCGCATCGTCGAGGTGTTCCTGCGGCTCCTGGGCGACGAAGTCGCCGCCACCGTGGGCAGCGAGACCGCCGCCACGGCGGAAAACTGAGCATCGAAGTAAACGCCGCTCGGCAACCGCACGCCGCCGCACACGTTTGGCCGCGCCAGGTACGGCCGCGGTGATGTTGTGCACGCCTGCCCCCGTTCGCGTCGCCGTACCGGCGACGGCTGAACATCAACCGCCCTCCCACTATTGCCGACGCAGCACCCGCCCCGGCCGCAAACATTTGACCCTCCTCGGCACGTGTGGTAGCGTACGCGCCGCCGCGCGGGCGGCGGCGGCAAAGGAGGATGGCGTGAGCGACGTCCTGGTGGGACTCATCGGCGGCACAGGGCTGGGCGACGCGCTGACGAAGGAATCGCGCGGCCGGGAGGTCGAAGTTGACACGCCGTTCGGCCGGCCCTCCGCACCCTTCATCATGACGGAGGTCGGCGGCCAGAAGGCGGCCGTGCTGGCGCGCCACGGCCAGGCCCACCAGTTGGGCCCCTCGCAGGTTCCGTACCGGGCGAACATCTGGGCCCTGAAGAAACTGGGCGTTACGCACATCCTGGCGTCGGCGGCGACGGGCATCCTGCGCGAGGCCATCGCCCCGCGGGACCTCGTCGTCTGCGACCAGGTCATCGACAAGACGCTGCGGCCGGGCCGCACGTTCTTCGACGACTTTGCCGCGCACGTGGAGTTCTCGCACCCCTTCTGCGACCAGTTGCGGCGGCTCCTGTACGAGTGCGGGCGAGGCATGGCCGCGACGGTCCACCCGGAGGGCACGTACGTGTGCATGGAAGGGCCGCAGTTCTCGAGCCGCGCCGAGAGCCTGATGCACCGCCAGTGGGGCGGCGACCTGATAGGCATGACCGCCATGCCCGAGGCCAAACTTGCGCGCGAGGCCGAAATCTGCTACGCCCTCATCGCCATCCCGACCGACTACGACTGCTGGCGCCCGCACGAGCCGGGCCGGTCGGCCGACGCCATCCTGGAGAGCATCCTGGCGAACCTGGCCGCAGGCACCGCCGGCGCGATTGAACTTGTGCGCCGCGCCCTGCCGCGCATCGCCTCGGCCTGCACGCCCGACTGCCCCTGCCGGTCGGCGCTGGCGAAGGCCATCTGGACCGACCGGCGGGCCATCCGGCCCGAAACGGTCGAGAAACTGCGGCCCATCGTGGGCCGGTACCTTGCGTAGTACTACAACGGCACATGCGCACGCGGCCCGCTGTTTGTCGGAGGGGACAAACCGCGGAGCCAGGGTCGGCGGCGCCGTCAGGCCGATTGACCGGCGGCGCGGCTGCCGCTATATTTGCACGCGGCGCGGGGCATCGCGCGTCACGGGAGGCCGTCAATGAAACGAATCAAGGTCATTGTCGAAAAACACGCCGACGGCTACGTGGCGTACCCGCTGGGCCTGAAGGGCGTGGTGGTCGGCGAAGGCGACACCTACGAGGCGGCGCTGGCCGACGTGCGGTCGGCCATCCGCTTTCACATCGAGACGTTCGGCAAGGAGGTTTTCGAGGACGACGAGTCGCCCGTCCTTGAGGTCTTCGTCGCTGAAGCCGGAGTTTCGGGCTGATGCCCAAGTTCCCCGTAGAGGCGCCCAAGGCGAAGGTCCTGAAAGCGCTCGGCCGGCTGGGGTTCCAGTTGGTCCGGGAACGCGGACACGTTTCGATGGTTCGTCAGAATGCCGACGGGACGCGCACGCCGCTGACCCTGCCGAACCATCCGCGCATCAAGGGCTAACGCTTCGCCTCATTTGCACTCAGGCCCGCATTCCGCGCGACGACTCCCTTCGGGCTTATGACAAGGCATAAGGTTGTCCGCCGCTTCGTCATTCGTCCTTGCCGATTGATTAGTCATCAGGCATCAGACATTAGTCATTTGACTGCCGCCAACTCCGCCTTCTCCAGGCACGCCTTCACGTCGTACGGGTTCACGTCGCCCGCGCGGGTCTGGAACGTGGCCGCCGTGCCGCAGGCCACGCCGTAGCGCAAACATTCCGGCGGGCGCTTCCGCGAGGCGTGACAGGAGACGAACCCGGCCATCAGGGCGTCGCCCGAGCCGACGGTCTTCACGACCTCCTGGTGCTCGACGTGCGGCGCGGCCCGCCAGGCGCCCTCGCGGCAGAAGAGGTAGGCGCCCTCGGCCCCCAGGGTCACGACCACGTTGTCGATGCGCCTCAGCAGGGGCTTGACGGCCGCGCGGATGTCGGCCTCCGTCTCGGCCGGTTTGCCGGCCAGTTCCGCCAGTTCCTGCCGGTTGGGCTTTATCAGCCACAGGTCGCGGGCCTTGCGCAGCGCCGCCAGGCCCGGACCGCTGGAATCGACGGCCACGAAGGCGCCCTTCGCGCGGCAGACGGCCAGGATGTCTGCGAACGTGTCGGCCGCCACGCCCCCCGGCAGGCTCCCCGCGACGATTACGTACGCCCCCTTGACGGCCAGGATCGAGAGTTTCTTGGTCAGGCGCTCCAGGTCCTCTTCCGTGACGGTGAAGCCCACGTCGCGGATGTGCGTCTCCAGGCCGCCGCGGCCGGGGTCGATAAGGGTGATGTTCTCGCGCGTAGGTGCGCGCACCTCGAACATCTCGACGCGCACGGGGGTCTTGGCGAAACTCTTGACGAAGCGGTCGCGGTCGTCCTCGCCCACCAGGCCCGTCAGGATGCACGGCACGCCCAGGTGCCCCAGGAGGCGGGCGACGTTCACGGCCTTGCCGGCCGGCTGGACCGACACCAGGCGCCCGCGCACGTGGCCGCCCACCGCCAGGTCCGGGACGTGCAGGATGCGGTCCAGCGCCGGGTTCAGGGCCACCGCCACGATCAGGGGCATCTCGGCCATGGCTACGTCCGCAGCGCCGGGGGCCGCGGCTTAGGCTCGGCCGGCGCAGGCGGCGGCGAGCGCGACTCGGCGCGCAACTTCTCCAACTCGTCCCGCAGAAGGGCCAGTTCCTGCGTCAGGTGCTTCTCGCGCTCCGAGTGCCTCGAAATGACCACCGAGTAGTGAAGCACGATCGCCGCCAGGAACGCGAAGCACGCCAGCGTCATCAGCACGCTGTGGTCCAGCGAGAACCACGCCGCCACGCTGAACAGGATGTTCGGCATGACCACGAACACCAGGATCATGATGCCGGTGCAGACCCACAGAACGGCGTACTCCTCGCGCAGGCGGCGCCGGCGGATGAGTTCCAGCGTCAGGCCCAGCACGCCCAGCCCCATCAAGAGCAGCACGAAGCGTTGCGGCCAGTTCATCGCGCGACCTCCCCTTCCAGCCGCACAGGAGCCTTCAGGGCCTCCATCAGGACGGCCAGAAGCACCTTGGCCATGTAATGGACGCCCACCCAGAACGGGATACTCGACACGCCGCCGCGGCGGCGCCGCATCGCCGCCGGCACCTCCGTCACCCGCAGGCCGTGCTTGTGCGCGAGCACCAGCGACTCCGGCTCGGGATAGTCCTGCGGGTACACCTGCGCAAAGAGTTCAATCCCGCACCGGCCCACGCCGCGAAAGCCCGACGTCGGGTCCGTAATCCGCCGCCCGGTCACGGCCGACACGGCCGCCGCAAGGACCCTTATGCCCGCAATGCGGCCGACGCTGGACGTGGCGCCCCGCGGGCGGAGGAACCGCGACCCGACCACCAGATCGGCCTCCGCCGCCAGCAGCGGCCGCGCAAGGTCCGCCAGCCGCCGCGCGCGGTGCTGACCGTCGCCGTCGAACTGAAACGCCAGGTCGTAGCCGTTCTCGTGCGCGTAGCGGTAACCGGTCTGGACGGCCCCGCCGATGCCCAGGTTGACGGGCAGGTCCAGTACCTTGGCCCCGGCGGCGCGTGCCCGCTCGGGCGTCTCATCGGTCGAGCCGTCGTTGACCACGAGGACGTCGGCCCAGGGGGCCTGCCGCCGCAGGTCCCGCACGGTGCGCGCAATCGCCTCCGCCTCGTTGTAGGCCGGCACGACCACCAGCGCACGCCGGCCGGCCAAGTCGGGCGGGGCGCGGCGCACGCTGTCCGCGCGCAAGACCTCCACTACGCGTACCTCCCTCCCTGTGAAAACTCAGGCGGATATGATAGCCGCATTCGCCCGGCTAAACAAGGCCAACTGGCAGGGGCCGACGGCGATGGCGCGCCGCGGCTCCCCCCCGCCTCACGACAGCCGCACATTGCGCGCCAGGTCGGCAGGCACGCCCTTCAAGAAAGGACGCCGATCGCGGGAAGGCACGCGTGCGCTACAGCCGGATCATCCCGCCGCTCGGTTCCCAGATGAGGTCGTCCAGGTCTTCCTCGTCCACCCACGCCACGCGGCCGCTGACGAAGCCGATGACGTAGCCTTCCCCCGGCCCGTCCACGGCCCGCAGCCGCTCCGGCCCGGACACCAGGGGGGCGCCCGCCTCGGCCTCGAACACCAGGACCGTCCGGTCGGGCGACTCAACAGCCGCCAGGGGAAGACCCGCCACGGCCGCGTTCAGGGCGATGCGGCGGCCCCCGGACAGTTTGACCGCCTCGCGCGGCGGGTGGTCGAGGTGCTTGGCGAGGCCGTCCGGGTACTCTTCCCTGGTCGGCAGGCGGCCGCCGTGCTCCTCGGCGTACTCCCGGGCAACCTGCGCAAGGAGGCTCATCTTGACCATCGCCTCGGCGGCCCTGGCGCGCGGCGTTCCGGGAACCTCGAACGGCTCGAAGGAGACCGCGCTTTCCCAGAAACACATCGTCACCAGCACCCCGAGAACGCACACCAGCAGGAAGAACAGGCCGACCAGCGACACGATGATGCCGGCCAGGGCCACCCCCCTGCCCGCCAGGCGCCCGCCGCTGCGCCGCACGCGGCCAAGCCCCACGATGCCCACGATGAGGCCCGGAATCGCCGTCAGCCCGAGCGTGCAGAGCGAGAAGATGCCAAGAACGAGGCTCGCCACGGCCAGGCCGCTGGTCGGCGGCAGGGCCGGAAACGGTCCGGCAGGAACCGCGGGAGGCGGCCCGGAAGGAACGCCGGGCGGCACGCCGCCACGAAGCGGGCTGAACGGCCCGCCCCCGGCCCCTGCGCCGCCCGTTGCCCCCGCCCCGCCGCTCGTCGATTGCCCGCTCATCGCCAGCCTCCGGCAGCGCATGTCGCACGGCCGACTTGTCCGGCCGCGGGAGCCGTCGCCGCGCACCGGCCACGGCCGCACAAGCCGGCCGTGCCACACGCGCGATGGGCGCTTCGCCCAGGTCGAAGCCGGGGCGCCGTCCCCCGGGGCGTTGCCCCAGCCTACACCGCCGGCGAAGGCGCGGCCTGGGCGCCCGCGGCCCCAGCCGCACGCTCCGGCCGCCCCGGCCCCGCCGCCACCGAGTTGCCGCGACCCTCAAACTCCGGCACAACGCTCCTGAGGGCCCGCTGCACCTCGTCGAACGAATCGCTGTTGGCCACGGCCTCCAGGCGCCCGAGCGCCCCGCGCATTTCATCCATCGTACAGGACCGGCTCTGCCAGACGAAGATTTTTTCGTGCGGCGTCGGCAGAACGTCCTCGCCCGTGGTCCTGAGTTCCTCGAAGAGTTTCTCTCCCGGCCGCACGCCCAGGTACTCGATCTTCACGTCGATGTCGGGGCGGAAGCCCGAGAGCGTTATCATCGCCCGCGCCAGGTCCACGATTTTAAGCGGCGTGCCCATGTCAAGGAGCATCGTCTGGCCGCCTTTCCCGAGGACGCCCGCCTGGATCACCAGTTGCGTGGCCTCCGGAATCGTCATGAAGTACCGGCGCATCTCAGGGTGCGTCACGGTGACCGGCCCGCCCTGCGCTATCTGCTCCCGGAACACCGGCACAACGCTGCCGGCCGATCCCAGGACGTTGCCGAACCGGACGATGACGAACTTCGTGCCGCCGTGGCCCTGCTCGCGGGCCAGCGCCTGGCAGTACATCTCGGCCACGCGCTTCGTGCAGCCCATGATGCTCGTCGGGTTGACCGCCTTGTCGGTCGAGATGAGAACAAACGCCCGGCAGCGATACTGGCAGGCCATGTCGGCCACGTTCTTCGTGCCGAAGACGTTGTTCTTGATGGCCTCGCCCGGATTGCACTCCATCATCGGCACGTGCTTGTGGGCGGCCGCGTGATACACGATGGCCGGCGAGAGGCGGCGGAATACGTCCTCCAGGCGCGCCCGGTCGCACACGTCGGCGATGACGGGCACAACGTCCAGCCCTCCATCCGCCGCACGCAACTCCCGGTCGATGTAGAAAAGATTGTTCTCCGCCTGCTCAAGCAGCACGAGGCGCCGCGGCTTGAACGCGGCTATCTGGCGGCAGAGTTCCGAGCCGATGGACCCGCCCGCGCCCGTCACCAGCACCACCTTGCCCGCGAGGAAGTGGCCGATGCCCTCCAGGTCCAGCGTAATCGGCTCGCGGCCCAGGAGGTCGTTGATGTCCACCTCGCGCAGGCGGCTGACGTCAAGCCGGCCGTCCATCAGGTCCGCCACGCCGGGGACGATGCGGAAGACCAACTTGCGGCCCTTGCATACGTCGATGATTCGCCGCAGGTCCTCCCGCGTGGGCTGCGCCAGCGCGATGATTACCTGCTCGGCGTTCTGCCGCTCCGCGATGGCCGCAAGGTCCCCCACGCCGCCAAGAACGGGCACGCCGTGAATCCGCACCCCCCGCATCTTCGGGTCGTCATCCACGAACCCCACCACGTGGTACTGCTCCACGGGCAGGCGGTAGAGTTCCCGCAGGACGCCCTCCCCCGCGTTGCCGGCCCCGATGATAAGCACGCGCCTCAGGCCCGCGGGACTCACCGGCCGCGAACCCTCGCGGATGACACGCACAAGGAACCGCATGCCCCCCACCAGCGCAATCGTCGCCGCCCAGTCGATTATCAGCACCGTGTCGGGCACCGCCAGCCGCAGCGTAACCGCCTTGTACAGGTACAGCGCCCGGCACGTGTACACCGCCCCAAGGATGACCGCCGTCGAAATGTGGCTCGCCTTGAACGTCTCCACCAGGTCCTGGATGCTCACGTACTGCCACCATCCCGCGTACAGCCGGAAGTAGCCGAAGACGAGCACCTTGACGACCAGGACGAAAACAAGAAGTTGGTAGAACGTCGCCCAGACCGACGCCGGCACGCCCACCTCCCCCGGCAGGATCGGCAGATTGTCGGGAATCGCCTCAGCCGCCGGAGGTATCCGGAACTCGTACCGCAGGCCGTACGCCACCCACAAAGAGAAGGCGAACAGCCCCAGGTGCACCGCTCCTATGTACACGTGACGCAGCGCAGGCCCGAACTCGCTCGGCTCGCGTGCTGACGCCTTCGTCTCCGCCATGCGCGTACCAGGACCCCCCTGGACAGGCCGCCGGACCGTCCCTGCCGCCTTGTGGAACACAACAGCCCGCCTGGCGGCACAGGCCCCCTGTGCCGGCGCTTGAACCGGCGATATCTGAGTTAATCGGCGGTCTTACAAGCCGTTCTTGACACAATGCCCGCCGCAGCCCCGCCGCCAGCCTGCCGGCGGTGCGCCGGCACTGTTCCCGCGGATGCCGTGCTTTCGCGCCGTCGCAAAAACATGGCCGCGCGGGGTCCCGGGGCACAACAAAGCATACGCCGCCCCCCGCCGAAGGTCAACGCCCCGCGCCCCCTGCTTTGGCGCTGCATTGCCGCCAGGCGGCTTTCAGCCGCCAAACGCTTGCCAAAACGCCCCGACGCTGGTAAAAGGTCCGCTCCGACGCTCGTCCTGTAGGCCGGGGCGCCGCCCCGGCATGGTTTTGCAGGAGGGAGCCTACATGGCCAGGAAGAAACCCGACGCCAAGCCCGACCGGCGTTACCGCATTGCCGTCATCCCCGGCGACGGCACGGGACCCGAAGTGGTCCGCGAGGGCCTCAAGGTGCTCGCCGCCGCGGCCGAAGTCACGGGCCTTCAGTATGAGACCGACGAGTTCGACTTCTCGGGCGCGCGGTACCTTGCGCGCGGCGGGGACCCCCAGAAGCCCACCATCGCCGTCGTCACCGACCAGGAGATTGCGACACTGAAGACCTATGATGCTATTTACCTGGGCGCCGTGGGCGATCCGAACGTCGCTCCCGGCATCCTCGAAAAGGGCCTCCTGCTGCGCCTCAGGTTCGAACTGGACCAGTACATCAACCTGCGGCCGGTGAAACTGTACCCGAACGTCCCCTGCCCCCTCGCGGGCAAGGGGCCGGAGGACGTCGACTTCGTGGTCGTCCGCGAGAACACCGAGGGCATCTACACCGGCATGGGCGGCGTCCAGTACCAGGGCACGCCCCGGGAGGTCTCGACGCAGATAAACTGCACCACCCGCTTCGGGGCCGAGCGGGCGGTGCGCTACGCCTTCGACCTGTGCCGCCGCCGAGCCAGCAGCAAGAAGATGGTAACGCTTGTCCATAAGACCAACGTCCTCACGTTCGCCGGCGGCACGTGGATGCGGACGTTCGAGGAGGTCGGCGGGGAATATCCCGACGTCAAGAAAGACTACAACCATGTCGATGCTTGCTGCATGTGGTTCGTCAAGAACCCGGAATACTACGACGTGATCGTCACGGACAACATCTTCGGCGACATCATAACCGACCTGGCGGCCATCATCCAGGGCGGCCTCGGCGTGGCCGCGGGAGGCAACCTCAACCCCGGCGGCCTCTCCATGTTCGAGCCCATGGGCGGCTCGGCCCCGAAGTACACGGGCAAGAACGTCATCAACCCCGTCGCCGCCGTCGCCGCAATGGGAATGCTCCTCCGCGAAACCGGCACGCACAAGGGCGACCCGCGCATGGTCGAGGCCGGCGACCGCGTCGAACGCGCCATCATCGCCACCACCCCCAGAATGAAAAGCCAGGCCGCCGGCAAGATGGGCTTCTCCACCAGCGAGGTCGGCGACCTCGTGGCCGCGGCCGTCCGCAAGGGGTAGCGCTGCCGGCCGAAGATTCCAACGCCGAGACCGCAGAGAACGCGGAGAGAATCATACGTGAACTTAAGAAGATGAAACAGCATTTACTTCTATGCATCCTCTGCGCCGGCGCGGGCGCGGCGGCCGTGCCGCCGGGCGCGGCGCCTGCGCCGTCGCCTTACCGCTGGCTCGACAGGCACGACCCCGCCGAAAGCGTGGCCGCGCGCATCCCGCCGCCGGCCGGCTTCGAGCGAACGTCGGCCGACGCTGGCTCTTTCGAGGCATGGCTGCGCTGGCTGCCCCTGAAGAAGGGCAATCCCCCGTGCGCCTCCACGACGGCCGCGAAAAGCCCAACCAGGCCGCGCACTGGGCCGTCCTCGACATCGACGCCGGCTCGCGCGACCTCCAGCAGTGCGCCGACGCCGTCATCCGCCTGCGGGCCGAGTACCTCTACGCCGCCTCACGCTGCGGCGATATCCGCTTCAACTTCACGAGCGGCGACCGGGCCGACTTCTCCCGCTGGCTCGCCGGGTTCTCGCCCGCCGTCAACGGCAACACTGTGCAGTGGGTGCCCGGCCGCGCGCGGCCGGACAACTACGGCACGTTCCGCGCGTACCTCGACATGGTCTTCACGTACGCGGGCACGCTTTCGCTGGCGAAGGAGTTGAAGCCCGCGGCGCACGTGCGCCAGATGCGCATCGGCGACGTGTTCATTCAGGGCGGCTCGCCCGGCCACGCGGTCATCGTAGTGGACATGGCCGCCCACCCGGCCACCGGCCGCCGGGCATTCCTCCTGGTGCAGGGCTACATGCCCGCCCAGGACCTGCACGTCTTGCGGAACCCCGCCACGGGCGGCCCGTGGTACGACCTCGACTTCGGCCCGTCGCTGCGGACGCCGGAATGGACCTTCGCCCCCGAGCACCTGCGGCGGTTTTAAGGGCGAAGCCCGGTCCGAGGTCGTACGCAACGCCGGCCACACGGGGGCCGCGCAACGGCCCCCCGCGACACAGAAGGAAGTTGCCTCTTGAGAAAGGCTGGACAAGCCGATAACATTGCGCCTGGAAGCGAGCACGTGGGATCTGGTCAGGGTGATAAAAAGCCATGTCAGCACAGAAACTGAGAAACGCGCCCCTCATTGAGGTCATTGTCGAGATCCGTTGGCGGGCGACCCCCGAGGGAGACCCGAACTACAACCTCGCGCTGGGGAAACTCTCGGACTCGTTTCAGGGAGACTACCCCGAGTATCGTGCCCTGTCGAACGCAGCCGTGCCCGCGCAGTTAGCCGCACAAATGCACATGGTTCAACACCAGTTCAGGGCTTCGCCTGATGGATGGCCGCTCGTCCAGGTCGGCCCCACTATTTTCACGCTGAACGAAACGGAGGCCTACAACTGGGAAGGCGACTTCAGAGAGAGGGCGAATCGGGCCGTCAAAACGCTTTTCATGGTCTACCCCAACGCAAAGCAACTCCAAATCGATAGCGTTTTGCTAAGGTACATAGATTGCATAGGTTTTGATTGGGAAAAGGGGTGCCTCCTGGCCTTCATGGAAGAAAAACTGAGAACCAAGATCGCGTTGCCTGAATCGCTGTTCGCCGACAAGGCCCTCTCCAGCCGGCCGGCCGCCCTGGACTTCACGTTCTCGTTCCGGTGTCAGGACCCGCGAGGCCTGGTGCACCTGCGTTTCGCCTCCGGCGAGCGCAAGGGCGAGAAATCTCTGATCATGGAAACCATGGTCCAGAGCACCGGAAACGATGTGCCGCCAATGCCCGACGGATTCGGCGCTTGGCTCGGTGCTGCCCACCAGATAACCAGCGCCTGGTTCACGCGCCTGGTGGAGGGAGATCTCTACCGGAGGTTTCAGAATGCCTGAGCAGGCGTCATCGGCCCCCGGTTTGCTGCTGACAAGTGTGGCGCCTTCAGACGGGTCAACGGCGCGGGAGGCGGCCGGCGACCAGGCGCGCCTCACACCCCGTTTCCTCCCCGGCACGCTTCTTGCCGCCGGCCTGTGTTTATCTGCCACAACCGGCGGCGTCCGATGGCAGCAGTCGCCGATCAACCGCCTCGTCGAACCATCCTCTGTTGTCGGCGCGCGCCCCGCGCGGGCCAGCCCCGACCTCGGTGAACTGGCGAGAACGGCCCTGGCTCGCATGTCGCCGGAGCAAAGGGCCCTGTACGACGACATCCTGGCTTTCCGGGACCGGGCCGGCGAACCGATCGACATCAATGCGCTTCTGCGCGAGATTCGAGCCGATGGCTGAGCGTTACGTCATGGACAATTCGGTGTTAATGAGGGCCTTCTTGCCCGACCGTGAATGCAGCGATCGCGCAGACAAAGTCCTGTCACTCGTGCTGACCGGGGACATCTCGGTTATCGTCCCGAAGAACGCGATGCACGAGTTTTGCGGTGCCGTTACGGGGGCGCTTCGCAAGAAGGGCAGGCCGGTAGGCGAGGCTATTGAGGCTATACGCAAGTTCCAGCGGCTTCCGATCCGCTATGTCGAGTCTCCCGAACTTATCGAGCGGGCCGTTGAACTCGCGTTTGCTTACAACAAGAGTTGGTACGACATGTATTACTTTGCCGTGGCGGAGCAGGAAGGCGTTCCCGTGTGCACCGCCGACGAGAAATCGGCCCAGGCCATCCCCCCGGACCGCCCGTGCCGCATCGTCCTTCTGACACAGTTCCCCGGGTAGCCACGTCCCGCCACGGTCCTCAAACGCCGTCGGGCCGGAGTGCTCCCCCCGCCACGGATGCTCCTGCGTGGCTCTCGGCTTCACGGCTTCGCGGCCCCTCGTGACGGTGTCCACACGCGGGCCATCGCCTCGCCCGCGCGGCGGACGGCGTCGGCCGGCGGGAGGGACGCGAGGTCCTTCTTGAACGGCTCCGGCATGACCGGGCCGTCGTAGCCGATTTTCCTCAGTGCCCCCAGGAAACCCGCGAGGTCGATGACGCCCGTCTCGCCCGGGAGGTCCCGCACGTTGTCCTTCTGCTGGTCCAGGGGCACGCCCGCCGGGGCGTCGTTGATATGCACGTGCACCACTTGTTTCGATTCAAGCGCCAGGATGTCCTCCACCGTGCCCAGCGAGGTGTACCAGTGCCAGGCGTCCAGCAGGAGGCCCGCGTTCGGGCCGCACGCCTCGCACAGTTCCAGCATCTGCTCCATCGTGCGGACGAACGGGTACTTGTGCCCGACGCGGATGGTCTTGGGGCCCAGGAACTCAAGGCCCAGCCGCCCGCCGTGCTCCGCAAGCACGCGGGCCGCGCGCCCGAGACGCTCGGCGTGGAAGCGGAAGTTCTCCTTGTACGGCCGCGAGTCGGAGAACGACAGTATCCACGTCGAGAACCGCGTCACGCCGATCTCGGCCGCACGCTTCGCGATGCCCGGCAGCGCCGCCAGGCCCTGCTCGAACTTCGCCCCGTCGTCGCGGAAGTTCAGGGGCAGCCCCGTGCCGCCGGGGCGCAGGTTCTGCCCTTCCAGCGCCTCCCTGACGGCGGCGGCCGGCACGGCCGGGTCGATTGAAACCTCGATGCCCTCGAAGCCGCCCGCCCTGGCCAGCGGCAGGCACTCCATCCACGGCAACCTTACGCCGACGGCGCCCGGACCCAGGCTGCGATACATATTGACCTCCATTCAGTTTGTTGTTACCGACGCGGCCGCCAAGGCGGCCGGCTGAACGCGCCCCCCGCCCGCGCAGGCGCCAATCGCGCGCCCCTCCCCCGCCGGCGGCGCCGTCGTTTGCCTTTCAATCCGCACTCCGCACTCCGCAATCAGGGCAGGATGCACAGCGGGTCGCCGGTCACCCAGCGGACGGTGCGGGCGTCGAGGCGCTCCATGCCGGGCTTGTCGGCCGTGCCGTCGCAGTAGTCGCTGCGGTTGTAGCGCAAAATAATCTCCATAGGCTTGCTGGGCGTGAGCGGCCGGCCCTTGCCCACGAGGGCCATCGCCCGCCGCGCGGCCTGGCGGATGCGCTCGCGGGCCTCCTTCGGGTCCACCAGTTCCGCCCGGTTGCGCCCCACGGCGCGCTTCACGGCGGCCGTCTCGACGGGCTTGAAGAACGCGCGGGCCTCGGCGCAGGCCGCCTCGTCGCCCGAGACCATGAGCATCGGCACGCCCCAGTTGCCCGCCACGACGGCCCACTGCGCGAGTTCCCCCATCCGCCGTCCGTTGATGCTGTAATCGTGCCACGACAGCGACGACTGCGTGTGGTCGAGGAAGGCGTTCTGCGTGCCGGCCATCGCGTGGGCGCCGATGAAGAACGTGCCCTGGTACGAGTCGTCGAGGACGCCCCACCATTTCTTGTTGGGCCGCGTGTCGTTCTCGGCGCGCTTATCGAGCAACTCAAGTATGAAGTTGTTGCCGCCGCCGTGGCTGTCGAGCACGGTGACGTGCGCGGCCCCGCCCGCGAAGGCGCCGTCGACGGCGGCGTTCAGGTCGGCCATGAGGTGCTCGCAGCACTCGCGGTAACGTTTGCCGGCGCGGTCGATCATGTCCATCGAGTCGACGGCGGCGACGCCTTCCATGTCGGTGTGAATGTAAATGCGCATGGCGGGTTTCCCTTCGGGCGTCCTGGGCTTCTCGCCTTCCGGCGCCGGGGCCGCCGCAGGCGCGGCCGGGTCCCTCGCCGTCGCGGCCTGAGCCGGCGGGGCCGGAGCGTTCGCGGCCGGCCCCCCGGCCGCGAGGCCCGCCGCCGCGACGCCCATCGCGGCGGCCGCCGCCGCCGCGGCCGCTCCGATTAACCACTGCCGCATGTTCATGGCTTCTCCCTTTCCGCCTGCGTGGCCCGCCCGGCCTCCACCACGATAACAGTTTTCTCGCCCGGTTTCATCTCGCCTTTCATCGGCACGAGGATGAAGTTGTCGGCAACGACCGGCCCCAGGTCCCCACCCTTCACGACGCGGACATTCGTCACCCTCTGCGGCAGGAGGGCCATCACGGGCTTTTCAGGCCACGCGCGGCCCTCGCGCGGCGTGATGGTGAAGGTGTGCGTGCCGCCCTCGGACGCGAGGGCCTGGTCCCACGCGGGCCTGCCGGGGGCCGGCCTCGCAGCCCACGCCGGATCGCCGTAGAACGCCACCGTGTCGCGGTCCCACAGAAGGCCGAGTTCGTCGCGGTCGGGCTTGCCCGTCCCGGGGTCCACGAGGCCGTGCCTGGCCGCCAGTTCGTCCAGCAGGCGGCGGTTCTGCTCCAGGTTGTACTGCTCGAAGTCGGCGCGGGCGCTGCGGGGGTAGCGCGTCTCGATTTCATGAAGCAGGACCTGCGTGTTCAGGAAGAACGCCTCGGCCAGCGTGAACCGCCCCGGCTGGCCCAGGAAGACCTCCTGGACGCCCCACCCGCCCTTGCCGTACCAGGTGGGCACGGTGTATCCGAACATCTGCACGACGCCCGCGGAATGAATGAGCGCGGCGACCATGCAGTCGCGGCCGCTTACGTCGCCGATGAGGCAGTTGCCCACGGGCAGAAACACCTTCGGGTTGGGCGAAAATATGTCGAAGCGCCGGCCGTGCGCGTCGAGGCCGAACAGGGCGCCGTCCCGGCACCGCAACTGGCCTGCCTTGAACGAGTACCCTATCTGCCAGTCGCGCTGCGTGGCGTGGCCCGAGGTGATGAGGCAGTCGGGCCTCTCTTTGTTCAAGTAATCGACAATTGTCTGCGTGGAGTCGGGCGGGCATCCCTTGTCGGACACCCTGCCGTCGGGGGTCTTCAGGAGCATGACGCCCGCCTTGCCTTCGTCGAACCGCACGCCCTCGCGGAAGGCCTGGAGAAACGCGCCGGTCGTCCCCGCAAGGACCTTGCGAAGGGCGAGCGGCTCAGCCTGCCGCGCTATCCGCAGGGCGTCGTCGGCGCTGTAGCCGGTGAGGATGCCCCACAGCGTGTCGGTGTACGGGTCGGCGTCCAGGCGGCGCGTGAGGCGGTGCACGGCCACGACGAACTCGCGGCCGCACTCCTCCGGCTGGGCCACGAAGCACGTGTAGTTCGGCGCCAGGGCCGCCAGCGGCTCCTGCGACTCACGCACGCTCGCCTGCCACGTGATGACCGCGCCGCCGTACTTGAAGCGCAGGGCGTCGACCACCACCCGCCACGCCTTCTCGCCGTTCGTCTTGGCGCTGACGACCACGGCGTAGGAGCCCGCGGACGGCGGAGATTCCGCGGCGGCCGCGGCCGCGGCTGGGGCCTGCGCGCCGGGCGACGGGGCAGGCG
>VGYT01000043.1 GCA_016872895.1 Planctomycetota bacterium | reverse complement strand
CTCGCCGCGGAAATCGGCCGGGCCGCCCGTGATGCGCACAAGGCCCATGCTGAGTTTCTGCGGCACGGGCGGGTCGAAGCCGCGACCGTCGCCGTAGGCGCCGTAGAGGGCATCGTCGTCGCCCCAGGTGAGCGGCCAGTTGTCGCTGCCGCGCGCGGCCCGCACGATGGTCTCCGGCGGCGCCCAGGCCATCTGCTTGATGACCGGGCTGGGCGGGCAGGGCGGCCCCGCCGCCGCGGTCGCCGTGGCCGCGCGGCAGATGGCGCCCAGGAACGGCCGCAGGACGCCGTAATGCTCGCCGCCCGCCGCCCTCTTCAGCGACTTTCCCGCCCGCGCGATCACCAGGTCAAGGCTCGGCATCACCACGGTAAGGCTGTCGTACAGGCCCCACGTCCAGTAGGCGTCGCGCGGCACGTCGGGGAGCGTGCCGTCGGCGTTGTTCCACCACAGCAGGCCGTAATGGTTCGACGCCTGCCCGTACTGCTCGGGCGCCAGCACCGGCAGGCCGCGCACGAACTCGGGCACCACGCGGACCATCTCGACGAACTCGCGGGGCAGAAGTTGGCGGTCGCGCCAGCGCCCGCCGCGAAGGTACAGGTACCCGATGCGCGACATGGCCTCTACGTTGGCGCTGATGCCGGAACCGAACTCGCGTCGCGGCAGGCCGTCGATTTCGTGCGGGCGGTACGAGTTGCGGCGCCACACCAGGTCCGAGCGCCGGATGCCGATAGGCTCGAAGACGCGCTCAAACAACAGGTCCGCCACATCTTTCTTGTACGCCAGCGTCAGGCACTCGGCCAGCCAGTTGGGGCCGCCGTCGCTGTAGGACCACTTCGTGCCGGGCTGGAACAGGAGTTCCGTGTACCCGCCGGGCTTGGCGAACCCGGCGGTCTGAGTCGCCAGGTGCAGCAGGGTTATGCGCTCGGGCCATCCTGTGGCGGCGTTGCCCTCCGGCGGAACGCCGAATGTGGGATGGAATGTGCGGGCCGGCTGGTCGAGGCTGCGGACCTTGCCGTCGGCCATCGCGAGGCCCAGGGCCGTCACGCCGATGCCCTTGGTGCTGGACTTAAGGTCATAGAGCGCCCTGGGGTCGCCCCATCGCAGGACGGCCCGCCCGTGGCGGAGGATGATGCCCGACCCGTCGCCCTCCAGGGCGTAGTCACGGGCCTGGTGCAGGAGCGCCGCGTCGAGGCCGACCTCGGCGGGCGCGGCCGCGGGCCAGTCGGGCGATGGCCAGGCGGGCTCGGCCGGCCCTGCCGGCGGCGTGGCCCCGGCCGCCTGCGCCGACCCGGCCGCAGCGGCCATCACGAACGCCAGGCACATGGCAGTGCGCACGGTATTCCCCTTTGTCAATAATTTCCGCAGGGTTAAACACACATCCCACACGCCGGCTACGGGCAGAGTGCGAAGCAAAAAAACGCAGGCCGGGGAACGCCCCGGCCTGCCGCGTCTCGTGTCTTGCGTCTCGCGCCGCGCGCCGCGCGCCTGCGCGTCTAGAATTCGTACTTCACCTGGAACCCCCACACGGCCGGCTCGTAGTTGTTGACCACGTTGCCGAAATGGCCCCACCCGCACGCCACCGCCAGGTGCTCGTTGATGAGGAACGCAAGGCACACGGTGTGCCAGTTGTCCTCCTTGCCCACGAGGCGGCCGAGGCGGTCGTACGGGTTCTTCTTCTGCCGGAACTCGTACACCACGCCCAGCCAGTCGGTTACCAGGACGCAGACGCTGCCCTCGCCCGTCAGCCGGTAGGCGTCGGCGAAGCCCAGCAGCCCCAGTTGCGCTCCCTGGCTGAAGCGTATGCCGCCGGTCGTGATGACCGGCCGCCCGAAGCACGCCCCGGGGAACATCTTGCTGGCGGTCAGCGTGAAGTCTGTGCCGTTGGCCCGCTCCATGCCCAGGGCCCGCACGCCGCCGAAGAGGCGCTTGTTGATGTTCTGGACGGTGGGAGCGTACTTGAACGATGCGCCGCCCGTGATGGCCGGGCAGTACTTGCCCTCCTCAATAAGCAGGCCGCGGATGTTGAAGCCGTGCATCACCACGTGGTCATTGATGTCAATGCCCGTCGCCCGCTGGACGGCGGCGGTGAAGTCGCCCAAATCCAGCGTCGTGAAGGCGTACCCAAGTTCAATCCGCCGGAAAAACGTTTCCGTAACCACGACCTGCTGCACGGTCTTGTTGCCGATCTTGACGAACGTGTAGCCGGCCGAGGGCGGGGCCACAACGGTGCCCGGAGGGCCGGGGTTAACCAAGTACGCCATGGGGCAGATCAGTGCGCCGCCTGTGCCCTCGACGGTGTAGAGGGGCAGGGGCGGGCCCTTCTTCGGCGGGGCCGCCTCGGCGGCCGGTGCCTCGGGCGGCGGGGCCGCCGATGTAACCGCCGGATCGGCCAGGAGCGACGCCTCGAGGTTCAGCGTCAGCGGGGCGTCGGCGGTAGGCGCCTGGGCCGGTTCGCCCTCGCCCGGCCCGAGGGCCTCAAGGTCGCCGCAACCCGGACCCTGCGGCGACAGATAGAGGTCGGGCGCCTCGGCCGGCACGACGGCGATTGCGTCGCCCCGGGCGCCGGGCGGTCCGGCCAGGATTACCGCCAGCGCAGCCAGGACGCCGGCAATCCGCAGAACGCGCGCAGAGTCTCTGCTCAGCAAGCATGCGGTGGGCATACGCACCCCTTTCCGTGGCGGGGACCCGGCCTGTCTCGGCCCCCAAGACGTTGGGAGAAAACTTTAGTGTGCACTCCGGTATCAAACTCGGCATATCAATGCAAGGAAAATTTCTCGGGCCGTGCTGCCGAGCCCGGTGCGGAAGCACCGGGTTACGTTTTCTGCGCCGAGGCGCCTGGCACCTGGGGGAAGATGACCCGCCGCTCGCGAGGCGGCCTCGGGGCTCGGCTCTCACGCCTCCTTCTCCCGGGGCTATTATCGGACGTTTCGGGTTCATTCTTGATTTTTCCGGGCGCTTCCGGTTTCATGGCCCGTCCGTTCGACTTGATGGCAAGGAGAAATGATGGCCCTCTCGGTCGATTGGCGCAGCCGCATCGAGTGCTGGCGCAGCGAGTTCGGCAACCATTTCTACCGCAAACTGGGCTTGGTGGACCTCGCGGGCTTCACCACGCGCGAACACCTGCGGCCCGATCAGGCCGCGCGCGGCCCCTGGCGCCCCATGCCGGTCGGAACGAAGTGGGGCGGCAAGTGGGAGTACGGGTGGTTCAAGGGCCGCGTGGTGCTGCCGGCCGAGGCGTGCGGCCGGCGCATCGTCCTCACCGTGAACCCCGGCGGCGAGGCGCTGATTTTCGTTGGCGGCCGCGTGGCCGGCTCGCGCGACCACGGCCGGGCGTTTCACACGCTCGCCGCCCGCGGGCGGCCGGGCGAGCGATTCGACATCCTCGTGGAGGCCTATGCCGGGCACGGACCCACGCCCGCGAGCGTCGGCCCCGTGCCGCCCGAGCGGCCCGCGGTGCCCGAACCGCCGCCGCGGCAGCGCGCGGTCGAGGAGTCCTCCTTCGGCGTCTGGCAGGAGGACGCCTTTGCCGCGTGGCTGGATTTCGAGACGCTGTGGCAAGTGCGCGAGGCGCTCGACACGAGCAGCCTTCGCGTGGCCGAGATTGACGAGGCCCTGCGCGACTTTACGACCATCGTGGACTTCGAGTTGCCGCGCGAGGAGCGGCTGGCGTCGTTCCGCGCCGGGCGGCGGCGCCTCGCGTCCCTGATGGCCTGCCGCAACGGTTCCACCGCGCCGCAGGTGTTCGCCTGCGGCCACGGACACCTCGACGTGGCGTGGCTGTGGCCGCTGGCGGAGACCGAGCGCAAAGCCGCCCGCACCGCGGTCAATCAACTCAATCTCATGGCCGGGTTCCCGGACTACAAGTTCCTTCAGAGCCAGCCGCACTTGTACCGCATGGTCAAGCAGTGGTACCCGGAGTTATACGCCCGCGTGCGGCGTGCCGTGCGGCGGGGGCAGTTCGTGCCCGAAGGCGCCATGTGGGTCGAGGCCGACACGAACATCACGGGCGGGGAGAGCCTCATCCGCCAGTTCCTGCACGGCATGAGGTTCTTCAAGGAGGAGTTCGGCGTAACGTGCCGCATGCTGTGGCTGCCCGACGTGTTCGGCTACTCCGGGGCGCTGCCGCAGATACTCAGGGGCTGCGGCATCCGCTACTTCTCCACGGCCAAGATTTTCTGGAACTACCAGGGGGGCGACCCGTTCCCGCACTCCACCTTCGTCTGGGAGGGCATCGACGGCAGCGAAGTATTGACTCATCTCATTCACACCTACGGCACGTGGAGCCATTACCCGGACACGCTGGGCCTGTGGAACCGGCGTCCGCAGAAGGACGGCATCGCGACGATGATCGCCTCGTTCGGCCACAGCGACGGCGGGGGCGGGCCGTCGCGCGAGCACGTGGAGTTCCTCCGCCGCCAGCGCGACCTGGAGGGCCTGCCGCGAGTACGCTTCGCCTCGCCCATCGAGTACTTCGAGGACCAGGAACTGCGCGGCTGGCCCGATGCGCGGTACGTGGGGGAACTGTACTTTCAGTGCCATCGCGGCACGTACACGTCGCAGGCGCGGACGAAAAAGGGGAACCGCCGGGCCGAGTTCGCCCTGCGCGAGGCGGAAATGTGGGGCGCCGCGGCCCGGGCGACGGCGGGCTTCGGGTTCCCCGCCGCGGCGATCGAGGAGGCGTGGAAGCAGGTGCTCCTGTGCCAGTTCCACGACATCCTGCCCGGGTCGTCCATCCACCGCGTGTACGAAGAGGCCGAGGCGGCGCTGGCGGCGGTGATCAAGCAGGCGGATGAAACAGCGGCGGCCGCGCGCGCGGCACTCGCCGGCAAGGGCAGCGGCCTGGCGGTCTTTAACTCCCTCTCCTGGGAGCGGGCGGCCCTTGTGCCGCTGCCTGGCGGTTGGGCGTGCGCCGCCGGCGCCGGCGGCGAGTGCCTGCCGCAGCAGAAGGTCGGCCGCCAGAAGGTGGCCGAAGTGCGCGTGCCCGCGTGCGGGTGGACGGCCGTGAGGCCGTGCGGGCCGGGGTGCCGGCCGGGCGAGGCGTCGCCGGAGTCGCGGGCGACGGCGTCGCTTGAGCGCGGCCGCGGCGCGGCGGCGGTGCTCGAAAATGAACTCCTGCGCGTCGGGATCGACGCCGCCGGCGAAATCACGAGCATCTTCGACAAAGAGGCCCGACGCGAAGTCGCCGCCGGCCCGTGCAACGCCTTCCGCCTCTTCAAGGACGTGCCCGCCAGGAACGATGCGTGGGACATCGACAGCATGTACGAACGGATGCCGGTGACCCTGAGGCGCGAGGCGCGGCTGGAACTCGCCGCTGCCGGCCCGCTGGCGGCCGCGGTGCGCGTGCGGCGGCGGATCAACAACTCGGACCTCGTGCAGGAGGTGCGCCTGCGGAGGGGCAGCCGGCGGATCGACTTTGTCACGTCCATCGACTGGCGCGAGCGGCACAAGATGCTGAAAGCGGCGTTCCCCGTGGACGTGCACGCGGGGGAGGCTGTCCACGAGATTCAGTTCGGGCACATCCGCCGGCCCACCCACCGGTCGCGCCCGTTCGACGCCGACCGCTTCGAGGTTGCCCAGCAGAAGTGGACCGCCCTGGCCGAGGAGAACCGCGGCGCCGCCGTGCTGAACGATTGTAAGTATGGAGTGAACGTGCTCGGCAACTGCATCAACCTGACGCTCCTCCGCTCGCCCATCGCGCCCGACATGACGGCCGACCTGGGCCGCCACGAGTTCACGTACGCCTTCTACGCCTGGACCGGCAGTTTCGCCGACTGTGGAGTGGTGCGTGAAGCGTACGACCTGAACGTGCCGGTGACGGCGGCGGCAAGGGTCGAGGGTCGAGGGGCGAGGGACGATTGTGCCGGCAGCGGGAGCCTGTTCTCCGTGGATGCGCCGAGCATCGTCATCGAGGCCGTGAAGCCCGCCGAGGACGGCTCCGGCGACGTCATCGTACGCCTCTACGAATCGAAGCGCACCCGGGCGCGGGCGGCGCTGACGACCGCGCTAAGAGTCCGCGCCGCCCGCGAGTGCAACCTGCTGGAAGAGCCCGGCCGCGCGATTGCCGTCCGCTCCGGCCGCCTGGCGCTCGATTTCCGCCCCTTCGAAATCAAGACGGTGCGCCTTATCAGCCCGCGGTGAGCACACCTGGGGCGGAGCGGCGCAAGGTTGCACTCCGCGCGCAGCGCGCGCGCCGCCTCTCGTGTATTCACGGGGGGTTGAATAAGGCCGTCGCGCGCGCAGCGCACGCGCGGGCTTGCGCCGGGGGATCGAACGCCCGCTGCTCGAGCGGCATGCAGCAGTGGCGCGCTGCAAATGCGGTGGCGCGCTGCAAATTGACCCGCCCGGTGCGCCTTATTACAATGCCCGCAGCGGGTTGTCATGGCCATAGGCCAGTCGGACATCCGGGCCGCGGGCGAGGAGGTGCGGAAACTCGTCGCCCGCCAGGAGGTCGTCGAACTCGTCGCCGAGACCCTCCGCACCGAGGGCCAGGCGAGCGTCGAGGGCCTGTGGGGATCCAGCGCGCCGGCCCTGGCGGCGGCCCTTCTGCCCGGCTGTCCGGGCGTCCTGCTGTACGTCCTGGCGCACATCGACGCGGTGGACGATGCCCGCGACGACTGGCGCCTGTTTGCGGGCGTTGACCCGCCCGTCTTTCCGGCGTGGGAGGCGCTGCCGGCCGAGTCGGACGTGTCGGACGAAATCCTGGCCGACCGGCTGCGCGTGCTGAAGGCCCTTGCGGCGGTGCCACCCGCCGGCGAAGGTTCAGCCGCGGGCGGCACGCCCGCGGCCGTTCCGGCCGCGGCTGAACGCGGCGAGGCGCCCCCCGAAGCCGCCGCCCCGCCGCGAGTCCTCGTCACCACCATCCAGGCGCTCATGCAGCCGGTCCCGTCGCCGCGCCACCTGGAGGAAAACACGCTGGACCTGGTGGTCGGCCGCGACTACGCCCCGGAGGACCTCCGGCGCTGGCTGGCCGCGCGCGGATTCCGCCCCGCCGAACTCGTCCTTGAGCCGGGCCAGTTTGCCGCGCGCGGAGGCATCCTGGACGTCTTCGCCCCGACGGCGGCGCTGCCGTACCGGCTGGAGTTCTTCGGCGACACGCTGGAGAGCCTGCGCACGTTCGACCCCGGCACGCAGCGGAGCCTGGACGACCGCGAGCGTGCGGCCATATCGTTCCTGCCGACGGGCAAGGGCGGCCCCATCGCGCCGCAGACGACGGCGAACCTGATGGACTATCTGCCGGCCGACGCGTGGATCGTCTGGCGCGACCCGCTGGAGATCGCCGAGGTCGGCCGCTCGTTCATCGCGCACCTGGCCAGCCCCGTGGGCGTGTACTCGCTGGAGGCGGTCGTGCGGCGGGGGCGCGCATTCACGCGAGTGGACCTGTCGAGTTTCACCGCCACGGGCACGAGCGACGCCTTCCTGCTGCGCACCGAGGCCCCGCCGGCGCTGAGCGGCAAGGCCGAGGCCGTCCGCGAGGAACTGGCCGACCTGGCCCGCGAAGACACCGTCCTCCTGTTCTCCGACAACGAGGGGGAAAGCGGCCGCCTGGCCGAAATCCTGGGCACCCTGCCCGATGAGCAGCGAGCCCGCATCCGCCTGGGCGTGGGGCGCCTGGGCGCGGGCTTCCGCCTGACGGGCGAGCGCCTGACGGTGCTTGCGAACCACGAGGTCTTCCACCGCTACCACGACCGGCGGCGGCTGCGATCGCGCCTTCAGACGCGGGCCATCGACACGTGGCTTGACCTCGCGCGCGGCGACTATGTGGTGCACGTGGCGCACGGCATCGGCCGCTACCTGGGCATGAAGACCCTGCGCCGCGGTCAGAAGAAGACCGTCACCGAGGCGGGCGACCTTGAACTGCCCGCGCCGCCCGAAGAGGCGGGGGACTATCTGACCATCGAGTTCCGCGACCACGTGAAGGTGTACGTGCCCGCCTCGCAGATCGACCTGGTGCAGAAGTACATCGGCGGCTTCAAGGGCCGGCCGAAACTGTCGAGCGTGGGCGGCAAGGCGTGGGGCGAGCGAAGGCGCCGCGTCGAGTCGGCCGTCGAGAACTTCGCCCTGGAACTCCTCAAGGTCCAGGCGCTCCGCCAGTCGCGACCGGGCATCACTTACCCGGAAGACAGTCTGTGGCAGAAGGAGTTCGAGGCTTCATTCCCGTACCCCGATACCGAGGACCAGGTGGCCGCCATGCACGAGATCAAGCGCGACATGCAGTCGCAGCGGCCGATGGACCGACTCGTCTGCGGCGACGTGGGCTACGGCAAGACCGAACTGGCGGTGCGGGCCTCCTTCAAGGCCGTCGAGGCCGGCAAGCAGGTGGCCGTCCTCGTCCCGACCACGGTCCTGGCCGAGCAGCACCTGCGCACCTTCCGCGAGCGCGTGGCCGATTACCCCGTGAACGTCGAGATGCTCTGCCGCTTTCAGACCCGCGGGGCGCAGGCCGAAATCCTCAAGCGGTTTGGCAAGGGCCAGGTGGACGTAATCATCGGCACGCACCGCCTGCTCCAAGGCGACGTGGCGCCCGCCGACCTGGGCCTGCTGGTGGTGGATGAGGAGCAGCGTTTCGGCGTTGAGCACAAGGAGCGCCTGAAGCGTCTGCGGCAGATGATGGACGTGCTGACGCTGACGGCGACGCCCATTCCGCGGACGCTGCACATGTCGCTCCTGGGCATCCGCGACATATCGAGCCTCACCACGCCGCCCCAGGACCGCCGCGCGGTGCGCACCGAGGTCTGCCCGTGGGATGATGAGAAGATCCGCCAGGCCATCCTGCGCGAACTTGCGCGCGACGGGCAGGTCTTCTTTGTCCACAACCGCGTGCGGACCATCCGCGGCGTGGCCGCACGCGTGCAGGCCCTGGTGCCCGAGGCCCGCCTGGAGTGGGCCCACGGCCAGATGAATGAGCACGAACTGGAAAAGCGGATGCTGAGGTTCTTTGCCGGAGAGATTGACGTCCTTGTCACCACCACTATCATCGAGTCGGGCCTCGATGTGCCGCGAGCCAACACCATGTTCATCCACGATGCCGACCGCTTCGGCCTGGCCGATTTGCACCAGTTGCGCGGCCGCGTGGGGCGGTATAAGCACCGGGCGTACTGCTACCTGCTTCTGCCGGAGGGGCGGCCGGCGACGCCTGCCGCGGCCAGGCGACTGCGGGCCATCGAGCAGTACGCCGAACTCGGCGCGGGGTTCCAGATCGCCATGCGCGACCTGGAGATCCGGGGGGCCGGCAACATCCTGGGGGCAGAGCAGTCGGGCCACATCACCGCCGTCGGATACGAAATGTACTGCCAGTTGCTCGAGGCCGCAGTGCGGCGGCTGCGCGGCGAAAAGATCGAAGAAGTCCGCCGCGCAGACGTGCAACTGGAAGTCGCCGCGTTCATCCCGAACTCGTACGTGCCCACCGAGACGCAGCGGATCGCGCTGTACCGGCAACTCCGCCGGGCCGCCGGGGCCGAACGCCTGGCCGAGGTGGCCGATGAAATCGCCGATATGTACGGTCCCCTGCCGGACGAGGTGCGGCGGCTGGTTGACCTGGAGGAAGTGCGCGTTGCGGCCGGGAGGGCGGGCATCCGCTCCATCCACCGCCGCGGGGCGGACCTGACGTTCACCCTGGAAGACGTGGCCGTCGTCGGCCCGCTCTTCGGCCAGAAGAGCCGGCGCGAGGTCCAGGGCGCCGGCGTGGTGCGCGTCTTGGACCCGCAAACGGTGGTCTGGCGCCTGCACAAGGACCGCGGCGGGGCCGATGCACTCGCCCTGCTGCGGAAGGTGCTTGCCGGGTTCACGCAGGCGGAATAGAATGGCTTCGCCTGCGCAGCGTGGTCGCTGTACCGGCCCGACGCTTTTGGCCGCGCAGGTTGGAGCGGGCGAGGGATGGGTACCTGCGCGGCGGGTATCAGAGCCGCGACCGTAAGGGAGCGGAGCCGGGGGGCAGCGTGCGCAACTGCACCGCTCCCCCACGGTCGCGGCTCTGACTCGGGCCGCCTGCGCGGGCTCGGAAGGCTCGGCATGAGATGCCTGTGGGCGATGCTGGTCATGGCGGCTGTGGTTGCCGGCTGCATGCGCGACGGCGGCGGCCTGGGCGCGCTCTCGCCGCGCATGGCGGCGGGTCCGGCGGCCGAGACGGCCACGGGTGAGGCGCCGACCGGCGATGTGAGCGCCGTCCGCGCCGCCGATGCGCCGCTCGCACGGCCGCGAGAGACGCCGGCCGCCCCGGCCGCGCCGAGGCCGGCTGTGACGCACCCCGACGAGCCCGCCAGGTATGATGCCCGCCTGGGCGAGGTGGACCTGCCCGTGGCCACGCGCCGGCCGCCTGTTCTGGCCGGCGCCGACGAGGGCGAAACGCTCCGCCTCGTTGACGCCGTTCTGGCGGAGGTCAACGGCGAGGTCGTAACGCGCGAAGACATCCTGGGCCCTTTACGGCCGCAGATGCGGCAGTGGCGCCGCGAACTTTCGCCCGCCGCCTTCGAGAGCCGCTGCCGCAGCCTGGTCGACATGCGCCTGCGCGAGGCCGTCAGCCTGCGCCTCGTCGTCCAGGAAGCCAAGGCGAAGATGACCGACGACGAAAAGAAGCAGGTCGAGGCCGCCCTGGAGCAGACCGTCAAGAACCTCACGAGCGAGGCCGGCAGCATCGCGGCCCTGGAAGAGCGCCTCGCCCGCCAGGGCTCGTCGCTCGAAAAAGAAAAAGAGCGCGAGCGCCAGCGCATGCTCGTGCAGCGGTACCTCCGCGAGAAGGTCGCCCCCGCCGTCCACGTGACGCACAGCGAACTGCTGGAAGTGTACAACCGCGTGCGGGCCGAGCGGTACGAGCAGCCCGAGCGCGTCCGCCTGGGCCTCATCATGCTGAAGAAGTCGAGCGCGGCCGACCCGGCCGCCGCCCAGGCGCTCGCGAGGGCTGTCCACGGCCGGGCCGCCGCCGGGGAGGACTTCGCACGCCTGGCCGCACGCTACAGCGAGGACCCCATGAGCGAGAAGGGCGGCGACTGGGGCTTTATCACGCGCGGCTCGTTCCGCGTCCGGGCCGTGGACGAGACGCTCTTTGCGCTCCAGGGGGGGCAGGCGGGGCCGCTCGTGGAGACCGAAGACGCCTACTACGTCGTCAAGGCCCTGGAGCGCTGCCCGGCCCGCACCGTGCCGTTCACCGAGGTGCAGGCCGACCTGGAAGATGAAATCCGCGACCGCAAGTACAACGAAATGGTCTCCAGGCACGTTCAGGAGTTGTACCGGCGGGCGTACGTCCGCATCATGCAGGAGAACCTGTAGGCGGCGCTCTGGCTTTGCGCGGCGGGTCTCCCAGGCACGGCCACATGCCGTGCCGTGGCCGGCCGGACCCGCTGTGCACGGGACTCATGACTACTGTAGGGGCGACCATGCCGCAAGTCACGTTCCTTCCGTACGACATCCGCCTGGAAGTGCCTCGCGGCACGAGCCTGCTGGCGGCGGCCGACGAGGCAGCCGAGATGGTCCCCGACGATTTCTTCGTCGGCGAACTTTGCGAGGGCCGGCACGAGTGCGGCAACTGCTGCGTCGAGGTCGTCGCCGGGGCCGGGAACCTCTCCCCTGCGACGCAGGGCGAGCGGCGGCTGCTGAACGACATGCGCCACGGCTCCGCCGTCCGCACGGCCTGCACAGCCCGCGTCCTGGGCGACGTTACGGTGCGCATCCTCGCGCCGGTCAAGCATACCCCCGACCGCGGTGACGCGCAGATGCAGGCGCACCCGTAGGTCCGCGCATGCGCGACAATCGAGCCGCGACCCGCGTGCGGGCCGTAGCCCCTACGGCGGGGCGAAGGCCCGTGAGGTCGCGGTTACCTTAACATGGCCCAAGACCTCACCCATGTTGCCATCATCGGCCCGGGCGCCATCGGCTGCCTGCTGGCGGTGCGGCTGGCGCGCGCCACAGGCGGGACGCGAGTCACGCTTGTTGACTACCGGCCCGACCGTGCCGCGCGGCTGAGCGCCCGCCCCATCCGCGTGCGCGCGGCGGATGTGGCACGGCCGGCTTGTCCGGCCGTGGGTGTCTGCGCCGAGTTCGCCACGGGCGGGCAAGCCGGCCGTGGCGCAGCCACGCTGGAGACCCGCGTGCCCGTGCGGACGGCGCCCGATGGCCCCGTTGACCTCGTGCTCCTTGCCGTCAAGGCACACGCCGCGCGAGCCGCCGCCGTGGCCGCCGCCGCGTGGATCGGCCGGGCCCCCGTCGTGTGCCTTCAGAACGGCCTGGGCGTTGTGGCCGAGGTGGCTGCGGCCCTGCCGCACTCGGCGGTCATCACGGCGGTTTCGTACCAGGCGGCCAACCTGGCGGGCGAGGGCGAGGTTAACCACGTCGCCAACCTGCCGACCCACCTGGGCTACGAGGGCCGCCCGCCGGACGGAGCGGTGCGTGCGGCGGCGGACGTCTTCTTGCGTGCCGGCCTGCCCGCCGCCGTCGAACAGGACATGACATCCCTGGTGTGGGGCAAACTTATCATCAACGCCGCCATCAACCCCGTGGCGGCCCTGGCGGGCGCCGCCAACGGCGAGGTGGCCGCGCGGCCGACGCTGCGGGCCCTGGCCGAGTCGATCGCTGAGGAAGGCCAGAACGCGGCCCGCGCGCGGGGCGTCGCGCTGCCGTACCCGGACGCCGCCGAGGCGGCCCTTGAGACGGCCCGCGCCACCGCGGCCAACCGCTGCTCGATGCTTCAGGACCTGGAGGCGGCGCGGCCAACCGAAATTGAGTACCTGAACGGGGCCATCGTGCGCGAGGCCCAGGCGTGCGGCGCGGCCGCGCCGGTGAACCGGGCGGTGGCGGCGCTCGTGCGGCAGGTGTCGGCGGCGGGGCGGGGATAGAAAAGCCGCGGCCGTACGTGGCCGCGGCTCGAAGATCGCGTGGGATTGCGGCGGGCTACTTGCGGTCGCTCTGGCCGGCCTTCTCGCCCTTGTCGCCCTTCTCGTACTTTTCGCCCCGTTCGCCCCTACCTTCGGGTGTTTTTCCTTCGAAGCGGCGCCAGTATTCCGGCTCTTTAGAGGCCCTGAGGGCATCTTCGAGGCGGCCGGTGACGATCTCGTCGCGCTTGGCGGCGCGCTGCTTCAGTTCCCGCCGGAGTTCCTCCAAGCGGCCTTCGAGTTGGCCTATCTGGGCCCCGCGGGTGGCCATCTCGACATCGAAGAGCCGCTCAATCACCCGCCGCAAGGCCAGCACCAGTCCATCCCGCTCTGGCGAGTCTGCCGCAGCGCGGGCTTTCGACGCAAGGTCCTGCGCCTGGAACCGCAACTGCTTCTCCTCAATCGCCTTGCGGAAGCCCTCCGGGTCGCGCCGTTTCAGGTCCTGCAACTGGCGGACCTCGAACCGCAGGTGGCGGCAGACGGTGCGGAAGTGTGTGGCGTCCGCGTCGCGCATGCGCTCCAGTTCCGCCTTGAGCCAGGGCATGTTCTCGCCCACGAAGGCCATGATGTCCGCGATGTCGGCGTCCGTAAGGTCGCGGAACATCGGGGCCACGCGGACCGGGCCGCGGCCTTCCTGGTCGGCCGATTCGCGCCCGGCCTCGCCGCCCGGCGAGGGCGCCGGCCGGGGCGGCCTGGCGCCCGACGGCGCGGCCGACCCTTCAGGTCGGCCGGGCTTATCATCCTTCGCCAGGATCGGTGCGGCCGAGACAAGCGCCGCCAGCGCGACCGTGAGCACAACCGCAAATCGCATTCTCACCTCCCGCTCAGGCTTCGATCTCGGCCCGCAGTTGCTCCAGGAAGCGGTCGATCTCGTCGAGGAGCCAGTCGCCGTTGGTTTCCGGCGCGGGCATCGTGGCGTCGGCCACTTGGCCGTCCGCCCCCGCCTCGAGGATTTCGACCCCGGCGGCGATCTCAGCCAGTTCAGCCTGCACCTGGACGTCGGTGAGCCACGTGCCGGGCGCCGGATGCGCAGGCGTCGGACTTGTCGGCGGCGCCAGCATCCAGGCGCCGACGGCCAGCAGCACCAGCGCCGCCGCCGCGGCCGACCAGCGATGCCGCCAGAGGAACCGGATGACGGCGGGCGGGCGATGCGCCGCGGCCAGCCTGCGGCGAAGCGACGCCTCCGCCTCCGCCCCGAGCCCCGGCGCCTCAATCGCCGCCAGCGCCGCCAGGCCGCGCGACACCGCCGCCGCCTCGCGCCGGCACGCGGGGCAGCCCGCCAGGTGCGAAGCCAGCGCCCGGCGCCGCCGCGCGGGCAGTTCCTCCGCCGCGTACAGCACCCATTCTTCGTTTCTTGGGCAACTCATATTTCGTCCTCGGGGATGAGGTCACCCAGTTTCCGCAGCGCCCGATGCGCCCGGGCGAGCACCGTTCCGATCGGCTCGCCGGTGGCGCGGGCGATGTCCTTGAACGCCAGTTCGCCGTAGTACCGCAGCAGGATGACCTCGCGGTCGGCCTCCGAGAGGCGAGCCAGGCCCGCCTCGACCCTTGCGGCCCGCTCGCGGCGGGTCACGCCGGAGTCGGGCGGGGCCGAGGCGCCCAGCGCGGCCGCCACCGGCGGGTCCGCGCCTTCCTCCAGGCTGACCGACGCCTGCCGCGGCTGGCGCCGAATCCAGTCGCGCGCCAGGTTCACCGCGATGCGAAAGAGCCACGCCCGGAACTTCCCCTCCGGGCGGTACGAGCGCAGCCCCCGGTACGCACGCAGCATCGTCTCCTGCGTCAGGTCCTCGGCCACGTCCGGCCGGCCGACCAGCCGATACAACAGCCCGTACACCCGCGGCGCAAACACCGTCAGCAGCGCCTCGGGGCGGCGGGGATCGCTGGGGCCTTGCGTCATGCCTGCCACCTGTCTGAACGGATGCGACTACCGATTATTGCCGAGGTGCGGCTAAACGCCCCGCGGTGTTCACGGGGGGGGTGGTTTCCGCGATGATCGCGGCTGCCCAGTGGCCGGGGCCGGGGGCCGCCAGCGTCACCACGCCGCCGCCGTCGATCGTCTGGCGGCGGGCCCAATCGCCGCTGGAGATGTCGATCCAGCGCACCTCCAGCCGCCCCTGCGCGCCGGCCAGGTCGAGGCCGACCTTGCCGCCGTCGGTGAAGTACAGGGCATAGGCCCTGCCCGGCTTGGCCGCCAGGTAGGCCTCGTTCGGGTCGCGGTCGCGGAGCAACTCGTTTGCGGGTTCTGCGTCCCAGAGGCGTATGACGGACTCCAGTTTGCGGGCGGCGCGGATGGCGGCCTTGGCCGGGTCGGACAGCCCCAGGCCGGAGTCCGGCCGGTGGAACCTGGCCGACGCTGCCCCGCCGATGACGTGGCGCCACCAGCGTTCCAGGCCGTCGCGGTTGTCGCCGAATCGCCCGCCGTCGGCCCCGTAGGTCTTCACGGTGTTCAGGGGCCGCGGCGAGGCGGAAACGTGCTGGCGGACCCACTGAAAATTGTCCCAGTGCTCCTGGCCCTTTTTCTGGTTGTTCTGCGACACGTCGGCAAAGTCGTAGCGTTCGGGGTGGTCGAGGGTGCGGCGGTGCATGTCGGCCTTCAGGTCCCAGGCGTCCCACATCTCCGTAACGCAGACCTTCCTGCCGGCCGCGGCGGCGCGGTCGCGGATGTAGCCGGCCCAGTAGGCGCTCCACGCCTCTTCGCCGGAGGTCTCGTTGTCCATGCAGTAGAGTACATGGTTATATTTAAGTGCGTGCGAGAGCATCCTGTCCACGAAGCGCTGCTGATACTTCAGCACGACCGTGTTATTGCGCTGCGGCGGCGTGGTGAAGAAGAAGGGCTGGCGGTTCCGGTATGCGGCCTCCAGATACTGCTCCGCCAGGTCCGACTGGCCGTACGTATAGTTGACGTTGTTCTTGGGGTTGTACGGATGCGGCGGCCAGTTTGCGCCCGAGTAATCAAAGCGGTCCCACACTTCTATCTGCACGATGACGTCGCGTTCGGCGGTCAGGCGCAGCATGTTCTGAAAGCGCTGCCAGTACTCTTCGTTCCACTGTTCCAGGTCGAACTTGCCGCCGGGCAACTGCTTGAACGGATAGACCTCAAAGCCCTTGTCCGGCCGGTCGCTCATGGTGTTGCGGATGTAGTTTGCGCCGACGGCCTTCATCTCGTCGAGGTGCTCCTTGAGGTCGGGAATCTGGAAGAGATTGTCGTCCTTGCTGCCGCCCAGGAGGAGCACGGGCCGGCCCTTGTGCTGCCAGTAGCGCGGGTTCTGGGGCCAGGGCCGGATGCGGTCGGGATCGTCGGCGGCAGGCGCGGCGCCGGCGCCGGTCGCGGCTGTAGCGGCGGGCGCGGCGACAGGGGGAACGCCGGCGCCGTCGGCCGCTCCGGCCGCCGCCGCATGACACAGCAGCGCCGGGGCCAGCGCGGCCGCAAGACACAGGCGCATCAGCCTCAGAGCCGCCACCGTGAGGAAGCGGGGCCGTGGCCGTGCAAACAGGGGGGTCGTCATCGGTCTTCCTCCGGGCGAGTGCGGCTGCCGGGATCGGCGCCGCGACGCGCACATTCTACCAAGAGGGCAAACGTGCGGCAAGCGCACGCGGGAGCGTGCCCGGTCAGGGCGCGGGGGCGACGGTCGGGTCGAGCGGCAGGCCGAGGCGCTTGTAGTGGTTCAGGCGGCCGCGCTCGTCGCGCTGGTGCTCGGCCCGTGCGTAGCGGCCGACGGCCGCGGCGTGCTCGCGCGGAACGACCACGACGCCGTCGCCGTCGGCCACGATGAGGTCGCCCGGAAATACGAGCGCCCCGCCGCAGTTGACCGGCACGTTGACGGAATCGAGCCACACGCGCCCAGGGCGCACGCCGCCGCCGATGTGCCGGCAGTACACAGGCATCCGTCGCGTCAGGACGATCTCGTCGGTGTCGCGGGCGTTGCCGTCGGTCACGACGCCGACGAACCCTGCGGCGGCCCACGAGAGCGAGTTGTTCGACCCGATGTAGCCCACGTAGCCAACCTCGTCGGCGTCGAAGACGACGACGGCGTTGCCGCGATTGCCCAGGTCGCGCCAGGCCGTCTCGGCCGACTGTTTATACTCACGACTCTTGAACTCTTCATAAGCGGCGACGTCGGCGAAGGACCCCTGGCCCACCCGCACCTGGACGGGCACGTACCGCACCGTGACGGCGAAGCCGACGAAGCGGTGGGTGAGCCGCTCGGCGTCGCGCCACAGGGGGCGGATCGAGCGGTCCATGACGCCCATGTCCTGGAGGCCGACGGCGTCCATGGCGTCGACCACGTCGGTGACGCGGGCGTCCTTGAAAAGGGCGAGTATCTCCTGTCGCGCCTGGTCGCTGTCGTCGAAGGTCTTGTTCTGGAGGATGCGCTTCTCCTGCGGGGTGGTGAGTTCCGGCTGCGCGGCCGGGGGCTGCGCCGACGGCGCCCGCGGGTCGGGCGCGGCGGCGGCGAGCAGCGCGGCCGCGAGGGCCGCTGCCGCAAGGGTCGGGAACCACGGGGACATGGTCATGGATTGCCTCCTTTCGCTGATTCGCGGTGCGCGTCGCGCCGGGCCCGAGCCCGGTCTTTCAGGATTTCCGCCGGCCGCAGTATACGCTGCGCGCCGGCTGGATGCCAGGTGCGAAGGCCGGGCCGCGCGCCGGCGGAAGTTTATGGTGGAACTTGGGCGGCGGGGGGTTTTTAATAGCGCGCGGGGGAATGCCGGCCCGCCGGAAGGAGCGCGTCATGGCAACCCGGAAACCCTCGCAACTGGCGGTTACGCTGTACACGCTGCGCGACTTCTGCAATCTGCGCGAAGACATCGTGCGGACGCTTGCCCGCGTGCGCGCCATCGGATACGCAAACATCCAGATATCAGGCAAGGGCCTGATGGAGGTCCACCCGCCGGACCTCAGGAAGATGGCCGAGGACGCGGGCCTCACGATTATCGGCAGCCACATCGCCCTGGCGATGTTCCGCGACGGCCTCAAGAACACGATATGGCGGCTGCACCAGTGGGAGTGCCCGTACGCGGCCATCCCGTGGCTGCCGCCGGAGGAGCGGGCCACGCTGGAAGACTGGAAGGCCCGCGCCAGGGAATTTTCAGCGCTCGGCCGCGTGCTGGCCGGGGAAGGCATCACCCTTCAGTACCACAACCACAACTTCGAGTTCCAGAAGTTCGGCGGCCGCGGCGGGGTGGGCGGCCGGACGGGCCTGGACGTGCTCTACCGCCACAGCGACCCGCGCTGGCTCCAGGCCGAGATAGACGTGGCGTGGGTGTCTCGCGGCGGGGGCGACCCTGCGGCGTGGTGCCTGCGCGTCAAGGGCCGCATGGACCAGGTGCACCTGAAGGACTGGGCCATCGTGGGCGGCGAGCCCGTCTGGACCGAGGTCGGCGAGGGGAACCTGAACATGCCGGCGGTGCTGAGGGCCTGCAAGGCCGCGGGCGTTCGGACGTACATCGTGGAGCAGGACCTCTGGCCCGCCACGAACGACCCGTTCAAGAGTATCGAGATAAGCCTTAAGAATTTGCGCAAGATGGGAATGCGTTAGACGGCGGAAATCGCACAAGGAGTCACGGAATGAACTCGACGCGTCGGGATTTCCTGAGAATTGCCGGCGGCGCGGCAGCGGCGGCGGCCCTCGGGCGGCCGGGCCGGGCGGAGGCCCCGGCCGCGGCGCCCGCAGCCGGAAGCGCGCCCGCAGCCGGAAGCGCCCCCGCCGGCCGGCGGCCGAACATCGTCTTCATCCTGGCCGACGATTACGGCATCGGCGGCATCGGGTGCTACGGGGCCGCATACAAGACGCCCGTCCAGGACGCCCTGGCGCGGGAGGGGCTGCGGTTCGAGCAGTGCTACTCGGCCCCGCTGTGCGGGCCGTCGCGGGCCATGCTCATGACAGGCCGCTACGCCTTCCGCACGGGCGTGGTGGACAACGGGACGGGCGGGGCCGCGTCGCCCAAGCGGGAAGTGCCCATCGCGCGGATCCTGAAACAGGCGGGCTACGCCACGGGCTTCGCCGGGAAGTGGCATCAATTGGAATATCTGAATACTGCTGAAGAGGGCCGCGAGTGGGGCTTCGACGAGTTCCTGCGCTGGAACCGGGCCCGCGGCGAACGGTACTGGCAGCCGGCCTATGAGTTGAACGGCAAACCGGTGGACGCCCAGGATAAGTACGGCCCCGACCTCTGCCACGAGTTCGCCGCAGACTTCATCAGCCGGCACAAGGAGGGGCCGTTCTTCCTCTATTACCCGATGGTGCTCGTGCACGGGCCCATCCTCAGGACGCCCGACGGCGCCGAGGGCGGGGGCAGGCAGGACCTCTTCGCCGACAACGTGGCATACATGGATAAACTTATCGGCAAACTTGTGGCGGAACTGGACCGCCTGAAACTCAGGGAGAACACGGCCATCGTCTTCACGGGCGACAACGGCAACGTGGGCGGGGGGACCGTGAACGGTCGCAAGATAGAGGGGGGCAAAGGCTCCATGAAGGAAGGCGGCAGCCGCGTGCCCCTGATCGTCAACTGGAAAGGCACGACCCCCGCCGGGCAGACATCGAAGGACCTTATAGATTTCAGCGACTTCTACGCGACCTTCGCCGAACTGGCCGGGGCGAAACCGCCCGAGGGCGTCACGCTCGACAGCCGCAGTTTCGCCCCCCAGGTCCTGGGCCGGCCCGGAAAGCCGCGCGAGTGGCTCTACGTCCAACTCGGCTCCGCCCGCTACGTGCGCGACGCCAGGTACAAACTCTACGGCGACGGGGCGATGGCCGACCTCGCGGAAGCGCCCTTCCAGGAGAAGCCCGTGGCGGCCGATGCGGGCGGCGCCGAGGCGGCCGAGGCCCGCAAGCGCCTCCAGGCCGTGCTCGACGGACTTGAAGCAAGCGGCGGCGAGGGCGCCGCGCCGGCCGAGCCCGGCCCGCCGGGCAAGGCCGCACGCGCGAAACGCAAGAAGGCGTGAGCCGCCCGCGGGCGCGGCATGCCGCGTCCCTGCGCCGCGGGGCGCTCTAAAGCAGCCTGTCAATGACGAGCATCGGCAGGCCGATGCCCACGCCGATGCCATAGAGCACGTCAAACCAGAAGAACGCAAGGGCGTGGGCAACGTATATCAGAACCACCAGCGGGAAACTCGCGATGGCAAGCGGGTGCATCCGCCTGGCCGCCACCCTGGCGTGCGCCCACAGGCCGTTGGCGTCGCCGGTCGAGGGGAAGGCATGCGCCCCGATGGAGACGCCCAGCCAAAGGAGCACGTACGAGAGCGGGTCGCTCAGTTTGAAGACGTGGATGGGCCACAGGGCCGGAAAACAGATGGCCAGGCACAGGACACTGTTGATGAAAAACGGCCCGACTGAGATCAGGAACGACGTATTGAAATCCTTTGCCTCTTCGTGAACGACGTACCCGGCCGGGTTCCCGACGCGGAAGAAGCACACGTCCAGCACCGCCACGCCGCGCCAGCGGCAGAAGAGCATGTGCGCGGCCTCGTGCACGATGACGCCCGGAAACGTGGCGATTGCCACCAGCCAGCCGGGAATGATGATCATGGCGGGCCCCCCGGCTCGTAGCCCTTCGGGTAGCGTTTCTCGTATTCCTCGCGCGTGATGATCTGGCGGGTGTCAAGGCGGAAGCGCATGCGGCGCCAGAATGCGCGGAATTCGGGGTCGTCCTCGCCCAGCGCATCGGCCGCCTTGCGGAGCATGTCGAGCGACTCCTCCTTGAACGCCTGGTCGCCCGTGGCGGCGAACTTGCAGGCGGCCGCGGCGGCGGTGCTCTCCATGGCCTCCACGCTGTAGGGCGCCAGCCGCAGACGTTCCCGCGACTTGGCCAGGAACGTCTCATAGTCGCGGTCGTCAAAGGCGACGTTTCCTTCGGCCAGCAGGAGGTAATAGTCAAGCCCCTTGCCCCCGCCGCATCGTGCTCTGCACGCCTTGAGCACCTCAACGGCTTCCTTCTCCTGCCCCTGCGTGATGAGTTGGACCCCGCGGAAGTACTCGGCGCCCTCCCGGAACGCCCGCTCTTCCGGCACGTGGGCCGCCGCCGCGGCCATCTGCTGCGCGGCCGTGTCGACGTCGCCGGCGCTGAAGGCCCGGTCTGCGCGCTTGAACTCCACGTACCCCTGGATGAACCGCAGGTTCCGCACGAGCGAGAACACGGCCAGGAGGGTGACAACGGCGGCGGCGACCTTTACCCACAGCGGGAACGGCCGGCGGCGGAAGTAGGCGGCACACTTCGGACACACGCCCACGCCGGCGACGGGTTGGAGGTCCTGGACGAAGGTCTCCTGCCGGCAGTTGCCGCAGACCTGGCGCTCGGCGCCCCCGGAGGGCTGGGCGTAAGCGGACGCCTGGCCGGCAGCGGGCCGCGCGCCGGAGACCTGGCCGGCAGCGGAGACCTGGCCGGCGGCGGAGCCTGCTGCGGCCGGCGCGGGGCCGCGCGCAGCAGTCTGCCGGTCAACCGCCGCGGCGCACGGCGGGCACAGCATGTCGCCCCGGACCTGGCGTGCCTGGACCAGGTCGGCAGCGCTGCCGCAGCGCGCGCATTTGACCTTCGGCACAGAACCCCCCTGCCGGCGGCCGCGACCGGCGCCGCCCGGCCGGCCGGCATCCTACCGCGCGCGCGTTCATCGTCAACGATTAATCACTTCGCATTGAGCAGCCCTGACGAATGAGTTTTTTGTCGCACGCGGGTCCAGGTGACGGCGGGCCGTCCCGCCGATCTGGAATCCATGACCGGCCGGCCGGCCCCCGCCCCCCCAAAATCTTTTTTCTCGCACCGGCT
>VGYT01000042.1 GCA_016872895.1 Planctomycetota bacterium | reverse complement strand
ACTCGCGGCCGCGCCGTTGTTTAGCCGTCGCCGGTACGGCGACGCCCGCGGCTAACAGCATCGAGCGCAACCGTACCGGCCGCGGCTGAACGCCCACGGGCGCGCACGGGCCGTTGTTTAGCCGTCGCCGGTACGGCGACGGTCGGCGGCCACCGCTAAACGTGCGCGACACACTGATACAGCCGGCCGCCAACTGCCGTAAAGGAACCCGGCCTTGAACGTCGCCCTTGCCGGCCTGCCCCTGGCGGGCAAGACGTGCCTCTTCACCGCCCTCTCGCAGGGAGCGGTGGACTCAGCCGCCAACCCCGCGCGGCCGGAGCATCCGAACGCCGCCATGGTCGCCCTGCCCGATGCGCGGCTCGACTGGCTGGCCGAACACTACGGGTCGAAAAAACGCACGCACGTCCAGGTGGAGTTCCTCGACCTGCCGGGCCTGGCGCCCGGGCGCCCGGACCTTGCGGCCCAGAACACGGCCATCATGGAGCACCTGCGCCGGGCCGACGCCCTGGTGTGCGTGCTGCGGGCGTTCGACAGCCCGCGCGTGCCCGGCAAGGCCGACCCGCGGGCCGACCGGGCCGCGCTGCACGCGGAGTTCCTCCTGTCGGACCTCGACACCACACTGCGGCGCATCGAGAAACTCGAGAAGCAGGTTACGAAGCCCTCGGCCGACCGCGACGCCGCCAGGAAGGAACTTGAGTTCCTCGCCCGCTGCCGCCAGGCCCTCGAGGCGGAGCAGCCCCTGCACGGTCTCGCGCACACCGACGCCGAGCGCGCCATCCTTCGCGGCTTCGCCTCGCTCACCGAGAAGCCGATGCTCACCGTGCTGAACGTGGGCGAGGACCACGCCGGACGCCCGGCCGAGGCCGCCGCAGCCTACCCCGACCTCGGACCCGCCGTGGCCCTCTGCGCGTCGCTGGAGGCCGAGATTGCGCAGTTGCCCCCGGCCGACCGGGCCCCCTTCATGGCCGAACTGGGCCTCGACCGCCTGCACGCCCCCGACGTGGCCCTCGGCGTCCACCAGGCCCTCGACCGCATCACGTTCTTCACGGAGAACGAGAAGGAGGCCGCCGCCCGCAGCCTGCCTCGCGGCGGCACCGCCGTCCAGGCCGCCGCCGAGGTCCACACCGACATGGCCAGCGGCTTCGTCCGGGCCGAGGTCGTGAACTTCCAGGACCTTCAGAAGGCCGGCAGCGTCAAGCAGGCCCGCGCCGACGGCCACGTCCGCATGGAGGGCCGTGACTACGTCGTCCGCGACGGCGACGTCATCCTGTTCCACTTCACAAGGTAGGAGCAACCGTGCGGGCCGTCATCCTGAGCATCGGAACCGAACTGGTGTCGGGCCTGCGCCTGGACACGCATTCGCGCGACGTGGCGCGGGCGCTTACAGCCATCGGCATCGAGGTCGCCCGACACGTGACGGCCGACGACGTGGAGGCCGACATCGCGGCGGCCTTCCGCGCCGCCGTTGCCGAGGCCGAGATCGTGGTCGCCACGGGCGGCCTGGGACCCACCCTGGACGACTGCACGCGCGAGGCCCTGGCGGCCGTCGCCGGCGCTCCGCTCGAGGAAAACGCCGCCGCCCGCGAGCACCTGGAGGCGTGGGCAAGGTCGCGCGGCCGGACGCTCAGCCCCTCGAACCTGCGCCAGGCACTCTTGCCGCGAGGCGCCGCCGTCCTGCCGAACCCGGTCGGCACGGCCGTCGGCATCGAGTTGCGCGTCGGCCGCGCAAGGGTCTTCTGTCTGCCGGGAGTGCCCGCCGAGATGGCCCGCATGCTCGCCGAAGAAGTCCTGCCGCGCCTGCGCGCCGCCGCCGGCCCGCGAGCCACGCTCGTGCGGACGCTCCGCACGTACGGCGTGCCGGAATCCGTCGTGGGCGAGCGCCTGGCCGACCTCATGGCCCCCGGACGCCGGCCGCACGTCGGCACGGCCCTGGCGGGCGGCATGATTGATATCCACATCTACGCATCCGGCGATACCGATGAAGTGCGGCGGCTGCTGGACGCCGACGCCGCGGCCGTCCGCGCGCGACTCGGCGACGCCGTGTTCGGCGAGGGCGACGAGGCGCTGGAGGCCGCCCTGGCCGCCCTCCTGGCCGCACGCCGCGCCACGATCTCCCTGGCCGAATCATGCACGGGCGGCCTCGTGGCAGCCAAACTCGTGGGCGTTCCCGGCATCTCGGCCCACTTCCTCGAAGGCGTCGTCTGCTACGCCGACGAGTCGAAGGTGCGCACCGCGGGCGTGCCGGAGGATCTCATCCGCGCCCGCGGCGCGGTGAGCGAGCCGGTGGCCCGCGCAATGGCCGAGGGCATCCGCGCACGCAGCCGCGCGGACTGCGGCCTGGGCCTGACGGGCATAGCCGGCCCGTCGGGCGGCACGCCGGAGAAACCCGTGGGCCTCGTGTGGTTCGCCGTGGCCGACGCCGCAGGGACGGACGCCGCACGCGAGGTCTTTGCGGGCGACCGCGAACTCATCCGCGAGCGCGCCGCAAACTACGCGCTGAACATGCTTCGCCTGCGGCTGATGAGGCAGGAGGCGCCGGAGCCGCGACTATGAAGCCCCGGCCGTGTTCAAGATGGGGGGCGCAAAATGGCGCCGCGCCGAGCGCAACCTTGCAGTTGTGCCGCGAGCCTCCGCGCCGGCCGCGCAGCAGACGCGGGTGCTCAGGTGCGCTCGCGCAGGAATATCTCGCGGATCTGGCGCAAGGTGTAGCGGCGTTTCAGGCTGCGTATGAGGCCGATGCGCCTGACGGCCGACTCGTCAAACAGGCGCTGCCCGCCCGGCGTCCGCTCGGCCTCGACGAGCAGGCCGTACATGCAGTAGGCGCCGATGAGCGAACGCGACACGCCGGCCCGCTCGGCCAGTTCGCCGATGCGGTACAGGCGCGGTGCGGACTCGGTGTGCGTTTCAGCCACGGACGGCCTCGCTCACGGTCCCTATCGGGCCGGCGGGCGGGCGAACTTCAATGAAAGGAGCAGCGCGTGGGCAAGGTTGCCGTAGGCGTCAACCTGGAGTTCGTCCGCCACGCCGACAAGCCGTTCGAGTGGGGCGTACGCAAGGCCGCCGAACTCGGATACCAGTACGTCGAACCCATGGTCCACTGGGGCAGGGAACTCCTGAGCGAGGCGGGCTACTTCCACAGCGTCTCGATGCTCGACGACCCGCTTCGCGTCCGACGCGCAGCCGAGAAGGCGGGCGTCAAACTCTCCGGCCTGTCCGCCCACACGCCGCTTACCAAGCCGGAGATAGGCACGGAGTACCTGAAGCAGGCCGTCCGCTTCGCGGCCGAGTGCGGGGCGCCCGTCGTCAACACCGACGAGGGGCCCAAGCAGCCCTGGACCACGGAAGAGGAGGACTGGCTTCTGATGCGCTACGTGCTGCACGAGGCGGCGGCCGTGGCCGAGCCTCGCGGCATACTGATCGGCCTTGAGCCGCACCAGCAATACAGCAGGCGGCCGGCGGGCCTGGACCGCATGTGCCGCCTGGTCCGCAGCCCGGCCATCGGCGTCAACTTCGACACGGGCAACAGTTACCTCGCCGGCGAGGACCCGTACAGGTGGCTGGCGCGCGTCCTGCCGCGACTCGTCCACCTCCACGCCAAGGATATCAGCATACAGCAGTCGAAGTCCGAGCGCGGCAAGGTGACCGGCACGCCCGTGGGGTGCGCGTGCGGCGACGGGGTCATCGACTGGCAGCGCGTCGTCGCCCTGTGCCGGCGGGCGCGGCGAGACATCGTCTTGTCGGTGGAGTGCGGCACGATAGAGCAGGCCGCCCGCAGCATCGACCACCTGCGGCCGCTGGCGGCGCGGCGGGGAAGGTAGCGAGGGCGGGCGGCGCAAGCGTTTCCGCCGCGGGCGGCAACCTGTAGTGAAATGTGGCACGGCCGGCTTGGCCGGCCGTGCAGGATACCAGGCGCGTGGCCACGGCCGGGCAAGCCGGCCGCGCCACACCGCTGCTACGGTTCATCGAGCACATAGGAGATACCACAATGTTACAGCACCTCATCGCCAGCACGCTCTGGTCGCTCGCCGTCCGCGACACGGTCAAGGCCCTCCAGGCCGTGGCCGACCTGGGGTTCAAGGCCGTCCACTTCACGTTCATGGAGGACTCGGACGCCGAGCCTGAGAACCTCGAGCGCATCCGCCGGACGCTCCGGCGCACGGGCCTGGCCGTCCCGGCCGGAATGGTCGCGTTCGAGGGCGAGGACTACTCCACCATCGCCTCCATCCGCCGCACGGGCGGCATCGTGGACCCCGCCGTGTTCCCGGAGCGCCTGGAGCGATGCCATCGCTGGGGCAAGGCGATGGCCGGCCTGGGCATCCGCCACGTGACCACGCACGCCGGTTTTCTGCCCGAACCGCACGAGCCGCACTACGCCGCCGTGTGCGGGCGGCTGGGCCAGGTGGCGGATGCGCTCCACGCGGCCGGCCTCACGGTCGGGCTTGAGACGGGCCAGGAACCCGCCCGCCTCCTCACGCGGATCCTCGACGACCTCGGCCGCGACTTCCTCAGCGTCAACTTCGACGCGGCCAACTTCGTCCTGTACGGGTCCGACGACCCGGTTGCGGCCGCGCGGCTGCTGGCGCCCCGCGTCACGATGGTCCACATGAAGGACGGCACGCGTTCCGACCGCCCCGGCGAAGTGTGGGGCGAAGACGTGCCCCTCGGAACCGGACACGTCGACTTCGCGGCCGTCCTGCGGACGCTGGAGGCCGGCGGCTTCACGGGGGCGCTTATCATCGAGCGCGAGGCCGGCAACAACCGCCTCGGCGACTTGGCCGCAGGCAAGAAATTCATCGAAAACCTCCTGGCGAAGGCCTGACGGCCCCCCAACGCAACGGCCTCGTTCACGCAGGCCGGCATCAAGCCCCGGCGACGTCGGCGCGCCGAAGGCCTGCGTCAATCTCGAGGGCGTTTCCCCCTCCGGGTGGCATGCCCACGGCCTGCCCGCCGCGGCGGGCCGCTGTTGGCGTGGGCATGCCTGCCGCCGACGGCGCAAGCATGCCCAGCAAACAGCCCGCCCCCAGGCGGGCCACCCGCCGAGACCGACGCCTTGCCAAGAACGGCGGGCCGCGCGACTTGACGAACGGCCGTTTATGGCTTATACTAGACATAATGGAGAGCGTCTGTCCGCAGCCGTAAGATTAAGGTGGCGTGAGGGGTCGGGTTGCCGACTTGCCGGGACTCTATTCGGACGACATTCTGAACGAGATTGCGCGCGCCAACGACATCGTAGAAGTGGTGTCGCAGTACTTCCCGTTGAAACGCGCTGGGAAGGAATACAAGGCGCTGTGCCCGTTCCACGCCGAAAAGAGTCCGTCCTTCTACGTCAACCCGGCCAAGCAGATCTTCAAGTGTTTCGGCTGCGGCCGCGGCGGGGGCGTCTTCAACTTCGTCATGGCCAAGGAGAACGTGACGTTCCCGGAGGCCGTGCGGATGCTGGCCGACCGGGCGGGCATCGACCTGGGCAGCCGCGCCAGGGCCGAAGAGGGCGCCGGACGCCGACGCCAGGTCCGCGACGTTCTTGAGTGGGCCGCACAGCGGTTCCAGGCGGGCCTGGCGCACCCGACGGCGGGCGCCCCGGGCCGCGAGTACCTCGACAGCCGCGCGATTGCGCCGGAAACGATTGCCGCGTTCCGCATCGGCTACGCGCCGGCGGGGTGGGACAATCTCATCCGGGCGGCCGGACGAGACGACATCGGCATCGACCTGCTGGAGCAGGCGGGCCTGGTGATCCGGCGGGAAGACGGCGGCTATTACGACCGGTTCCGCGGCCGCGTGATGTTCCCGATCCTGGACACGCTGACGCGGCCGATTGCGTTCGGCGGGCGGGCCCTGGGCGACGAGCAGCCCAAGTACCTGAACTCGCCCGAGACGGCGATCTTTCACAAGGGAGAGGCGCTGTACGGCCTGGCCCAGGCGCGGGCCGGCATCGAGGCAGAGAAGCGGGCCGTGGTCGTCGAGGGCTACTTCGACGTCGTCTTGCCGCACCAGGCGGGCGTCAAGCACGTTGTAGCCACGCTCGGCACGGCCCTGACGGAAGAGCACGTGCGGGCGCTGAAGCGCTACGCCGACGACGTGGTCCTGGTCTTCGACTCGGACCTGGCCGGGCAGCGTGCAGCCGACCGCGGAGTGGAACTTTTCCTCGCGGCGGACGTCAAGATATCCATAGCGGTCGTGCCGCAGGGCAAGGACCCCTACGATTTCTGCCGCGCGGAGGGGGCCGAGGCGTTCCGCGCGCTCCTGGCCGCGGCGCGGGATGCGCTGCGGTTCAAGTGGGACCTTGCGGCTGAGGAGTTCGGGGCGGCCGCCGGCCCAGCGGCCCAGCGGCGGGCGCTGGAGGCGATGCTGGCGAGCATCGCCCGGGCGCCGGTTTTCGCAAGGGCGGACCTGCGGCTCCAGCGAGACCTCATCCTCGGCCACATGAGCCGCGTCCTGGGCATCGCCGAGGAGACGCTGCGGTCGGAGTTCTCGCGTCTTCGCCGCACGGCCGGGCGTGCGGCCGCGGGAACCCAGCAGGGCGCCGCACTGTCGGAGCAGGTGGCCCGCGGCGGGCGGCGGTGGATCAAGGAGCGGGAACTGATGACCGTCCTGGTTTGCCGGCCGTCGTGGCTGGAAAACGTGATGCCCGTCCTGCCGCCCGACCGCGTCGCCGATGCGCAGTTCCGGCGGCTGTACGAGTCGCTGGCGTCGAACCCGACGTGCCCGGACGGCGACATCGAGAGCATCGTCTTGAGGATTGAAGACACGGAACTGGCGAGCCTGGCCGTGGAACTGTTTGAGCGAGGCGAGGCCCAACAGGCCTGTCGGGATGCGGCCGACACCGGCCCCGGACCTCTCGGCGAGATGCTGGCCGCCGCAGTGGCCGACCTGAAGGACATGCAGGACGAGGCGGAACTGGCGGCGCGGCGGCGCGCGGCCGGCGCCGGCGAGACGGGCGGCGCGGAAGCGCTGCGCGCGTTCGCCGAATCGCGAGTGCAGCACCAGGGTTTTGTTCCTCCCGCCGCTCGTCGCCGGGGCGACCTGGGAGACGTGACCCGCGAAGGCGACGCACGCCAAGGCGACGCACGCCAAGGCTGAGGACACTATGGCCAACACCAAGCGACAGCCGAAACTGTCCCCCGAGGACCAGATCCAGGTCCTGGTGGAGCGCGGCAAACAGCGCGGGTACCTGACGTACGACGAGGTGGAGTCGAACCTGCCGGACGACCTGGTGAGCCCGGACATGCTGGACCGCATCCTGGTGACGCTGGACGAGCGGGGGGTCGAGGTCATCGACGAGGCCGAAGAGGCGGCCCGCCGGAAGGCCGCCGCAGCCCGGCAGCAGCCCGAGGCCGGCTGGGAGATCGACGAGGCCGCACGCCGCGCAAGCGCCTTTGCCGCACCAACCGACGCCGAGACGCAGAAGCGCATCGACGACCCCGTGCGGATGTACCTGACGCAGATGGGCGAGATTCCGCTCCTGACGCGCGAGGAGGAAATCTCGCTCGCCAAGCGCATCGAACTCACGCGCAAACAGTTCCGACGCCAGGTCCTCGCCGGCGACCATGCCATCGGCACTGCCATCGAGGTGCTGCGCCAGGTGGAGTCCGGCGACCTGCCGTTCGACCGCACGATGAAAATCTGCATCTCCGAGAACCTGGCCAAGACCACCATCATCCGCCGCGCGCCCGAAAACCTGGCCACGGCCGAGAAACTCCTGGAGGCCAACCGGCGCGACTACGACGCCCAGGCGTCGCTCCGCAAAAACGCGCCCGAGCGCGAGGTCCTTCAGCGCCACATGCACTCGCGGCGACAGAAGTGCGTCGCGCTGCTCGAGGAACTCAGCCTGCGCACCTCCAGGATCCAGGCCATCATGAAGAAACTGGTGGCCATCCACCAGAAGCAGCAGGAGATACTGCGGCGCCTCGACGAACTGGCCGACAGCCGCGACGACGCCGCCGAGGCCGAGGCACTCCGCGACGAACTCGAAGGCTTCGAGCGGCTCGTCGGCGAAGTCGCCCCGGACCTCTCCGCCCGCATCCAGAACATTCAGCGCTGCTTCGGCGAGTACGAAGAGGCCAAGCGCAGACTCTCCGGCGGGAACCTCCGCCTCGTCGTCTCCATCGCCAAAAAGTACCGCAACCGCGGCCTCTCCTTCCTGGACCTCATCCAGGAAGGCAACACGGGCCTCATGCGCGCGGTCGATAAGTACGAGTACCGCCGCGGATACAAGTTCTCCACCTACGCCACGTGGTGGATACGGCAGGCCATCACGCGGGCCATCGCCGACCAGGCACGCACCATCCGCATCCCCGTCCACATGATCGAGACGATGTCGAAACTGCGGAACATCGCCAAGCGGTTCCTCCAGGATGCCGGCCGCGAGCCGACCCTGGAAGAAATGGCCGACGAGGCGAAACTGCCCGTGCCCGAAGTCCGCCGCGTCATGAAAATCTCGCGCCACCCCATCTCGCTCGACCGACCCGTGGGCGAGAGCGAGGATTCCTACTTCGGCGACTTCATCGAGGACGAGACGGCCGAGTCGCCCGTCACGGCCGCCACACAGGAAATGCTCAAAAGCAAAATCGACCACGTCCTGAAGACCCTGACGTACCGTGAACGCGAAATCATCAAACTCCGTTACGGTATCGGCGACGGGCAGACCTACACCCTGGAAGAGGTCGGACGCATCTTCCGCGTCACCCGCGAACGCGTCCGCCAGATAGAGGCAAAGGCCATCCGCAAACTTCAGCACCCGGTCCGCAGCCGCAAACTGGAAGGCTTCCTCGACGCGCACCGCCATCACCCGGACCGCACGCGGTTCCCGGGCCTGTAACGATTGCGGATTGCGAATTGAGAATCGCCGATTGAAACGCCGGCGGCGGGCGCGGTCGCTCGGCTGCGGCAAGGGCACGGTCGGCCGGCGCGCCGTCGCGCTGCCGGAATCTGCAATTTGAGATTTGAAATCTGAAATCCATACTTTGAAGTTCAGACTGTGAACTGCCGTTGCGAGTCCCGGCAAAAGACCGCTCTTTTGCCGACCCGAGGCGGGGCCCCTCACCCCCGCCTCATTTTTTTCGCGGCGGGGCTGCGGCTTCGTTTTTCTTGCCTCGCGGCGGCATTCCGGGTATCATTAACCCCTTGCGTCCCCGGCGTCCGCCGGAAGGTGGGAGCATGCGGCCGTGAGAATCCTGCTGGTACAACCCCCGCCGCCGCCCGACTATATCGGGTTCCGCCGGACTGCGCTGCCCGAGCCTCTTGCCCTGGAGTGCGTCGGGGCCGTTGCCCAGGCCGACCACGACGTGATGCTCCTGGACCTGCGCCTGGACAAGGGCGGCCTTCAGCAGGCGCTCGATTCCTTCCAGCCCCACGTTGTGGCCGTCACGTGCCTGACCACCGAGGTCTACAACGCCCAGGACCTCTTGCGCAATGTCAAGGCCGCCCGGCCGGACGCGTTCACCGTGGCCGGGGGGCTGCACGCCAGCCTCCTGCCGGCCGATTTCCAGAAGCCCTACGTCGATGCCATCGTCATCGGCGAGGGCGAAGATACCTTCAAGGAACTCCTGGAGACCCTCGACCGGCCCCCGGCCAACGGGCGGCCGGAGGCCCTCGCCCGCGTCGCCGGCCTCGCCTGGCGCCGCGAAGACGACGAGTGGGTCTTCAACCGCGACCGCGACCTGCTCCCCTCGCTCGACGCGCTGCCGATGCCCGCGCGCGACCTGGCCGCACGTTACGCCGACCGCTACTTCTTCCTCTTCGACCGGCCGCACACCATCGTCGCCACCAGCCGCGGATGCCCCTTCCGCTGCAACTTCTGCTCGGTCTGGAAGTTCTACCACAAGAAGTGCCGCTACCAGTCGGCCGAGCGCGTCGTGGCGGAAATCGAGGCCGCCGCAACGCGCACCATCAGTTTCGTCGACGACAACTTCCTGGCCAACGTGCCTCGCGCGTGGAAGATACTGGAACTGATACGTCAGCGCGGCATAAGGAAAGAGTTCGGCATGCAGGCCCGGACAGACACGATTTCTCGCCACCCGGACCTGCTGGCCGCCTGGCGCGAGGCGGGCCTGGAGACCATCCTTATCGGCTTCGAGAGCGCCACCCAGGAAAAACTCGACGCCGTCGCCAAGGGCGCAACAATCGAGCAGAACGAGCAGGCGATGGACATCCTCAACCGCCTGCGCGTCCACATGTGGGGCGCTTTCATCGTGGACCCGCAGTTCACCCGCGACGACTTCCGCCAACTCAAGGCCTACCGCGAGTCAAGGGGCGTCATCTACCCCCAGTTCACCATCCTGACGCCCCTGCCCGGCACGGACCTGTACCGCGAGCGATACCACGAACTGGTAACGCACGACTACCGCCTCTTCGACGCGCTGCACGCCGTCCTGCCCACACTCCTGCCGCGAGAGGAGTTCTACAAGGAGTTCGCCGGCCTCTACCGCCCCGACAACCCCGGCCTGGTGTACGACTGGATATCCAGCGGCCGCCTGACCATGGAGCGCGCCCGCCGCGCCCGAGACATCCTCATGGAACTGGGCAACTACGAGAACTTCCTCCAGGGCGAACGCGCCGTGGGCCTCGCGCCCGCGCCGCGCTAAGGGCACCCGCGACCCATGAGACCCGACGTGGAAATGAGCCTCGGCGAGCATCTGGCTGAACTGCGCACCCACCTCATCCGCGCGCTGGCCGCCGTCTTCATCTGCGCCATCGCCTGCGGCGTGTTCTACGCCGAACTGTTCAACTTCATCGCCGGCCCGTACGAGATCGCCTGCAAACGCCTCGCCGACCGACTCCAGGCCCCCTACCTCGCCGAAGCCACGCCCGAGAACCCGCCGCAAATCCCCGAAGACGTCCAGCGCCAGGTCCACCGCCTCCGCAACCCGCAGATGCTCCCCGGCGGCCCGACCACGCTCATCACCACCGTCATCCTGATGTGCATGGCCTGCGGCGTGCTCATCGCCAGCCCGTGGGTCTTCTACCAGATATGGGCCTTCGTGGGCGTCGGCCTGCACGAGCACGAGCGGCGCTTCGTTTACATCTACGGGCCGTTCAGTTTCATGCTCTTCCTGGCCGGCGCGGCCTTCGCCTACTTCACCCTCATGCTCATGCTCCAGGCCCTGATGAGCATCGGCACAACCATCCGCGTGGTGGACCCCAGCCAGTACACCCTGACCGATTACATCAGGTTCGTGGCGTGGACGACGCTGGCGTTCGGCCTGGCATTTCAGACGCCACTTATCGTGATGTTCCTGGAACGCACCGGCATCGTCCCCCTGGCGGCCCTCGTCAAGCAGCAGCGCATGGTCATCCTGGTCATGTGCATCGTGGCCGCCGTCTTCACCCCGGGAACCGACCCCATCAGCATGGCCTCGATGGCCGTGCCGCTGGTCCTGCTGTACCAACTGGGCCTCTTCCTGGCGTGGATTACCGGCCGCAAACGCCGCAAGCAGCAGGCCGCAGACCGCGCCGCCGATGAGGCCGCAGACCGCGCCGCCGATGAGGCCGCAGACCGCGCCGCCGACAAGAGCGCCGACGCAGACATCTCGCCCTACGGCGACCCGGACGCCTTCGACTGATGAGCGCCCCCACGCCATGCGCGCCGGGCCTGGCGATTTGCGCGCCGGGTCCCGCAGTCTGCGCGGCGGGTCTCCCGACCCGCCGCGCCTCACTTGCGCAAGTCCTCCGCCGCCTCCGCCGCGCCTACGGCCCGCGGCCCTGGCGAACCTGGGGCACACCCCTGGATGAACTCGTCGGCACAATCCTCAGCCAGAACACAAACGACCGCAACTCCGACGCCGCCTGGCGGAGGATGCGCGCGACGTATCCGCAGTGGAACGGAGCGGCCGACGCGCCGCCGGCAGCCATCGCCGCCGCCATCCGCCCGGCAGGACTCCACCGGCAGAAGGCACGCTCCATCCGCGCGGTCCTCCGCCGCATCCGAAGCGAGCGCGGCAGCATCACCCTGGACTTCCTCCGCCGCTGGCCCACCCAGCGCATCAAGGACTACCTGCTCTCGCTTCCCGGCGTGGGGCCGAAAACGGCCGCCTGCGTCCTCCTGTTCAGCACCCTGCGGCGGCCGGTGCTGCCCGTGGATACGCACGTCTGCCGCGTGAGCCGACGCCTGGGCCTCATCGGCCCGCGCACAAACGCCGAGCAGGCCCACGGCCTTCTCGCGGCCATCGTGCCGCCGCGCAGCGTGTACGCCTTCCATGTCCTGATGATTGAGCACGGCCGGAAGGTCTGCCACGCGCGGCGGCCGGAGTGCGGCGCCTGCTGCCTGAACGATGTGTGCCCGTCGGCGTTCACGCTGCCCGCCCCGCCGACGCCGACGAAGCGCCGGCCGATGCGACCCCCGCGCATCTGAGCCGCCAGGCGTCGCGCGGCGGGTCTCCCGACCCGCCGCGCCTTCGCCCGCGCCGCACGTAACCGCGTGCTGCCGCGCGCGGCTCGAACGGCAGACGGCGCCGGCGGCCTCACTTCGCCGCGAAGCCGATGCCTTTCAGCCACTCCGCCGCCAGCGCCGGCCACTGCTTCACTTCCGCCGCGTCCGCCGCCAGGCCCAGCCCGTGCCGCCCGTGCGGAAAGACGTGCAGCGCAAACGCCACCTTGTTCTTATGCAGCGCCGCCGCAAAGAGCAGGCTGTTCTCCACCGGCACGCCCGCGTCGTCGCTCGTATGCCACAGGAACACCGGCGGCGTCTCGCGCGTCACGCGCGTCTCCAGGCTCATCTCCTCACGCAACTTCGCCTCCGCGTCCGGACCCAGCAGGTTCACCATCGACCCGTTGTGCCGGAACTCGCCGAACGTGATGACCGGGTAGCACAGGATGGCCGCATCGGGCCGGCAGCCCTGCCGGTCGATGGGGTCGGCGGCGTCGGGCTTGCCCGCGTCGAAGATGGTCGTCGCCGAGGCCGCCAGGTGCCCGCCCGCCGAGAAGCCCAGGATGCCCACGCGCTTCGCGTCCACCTTCCACTCGGCCGCCCGCGCCCGCACCGTGCGGATGGCCCGCTGCGCGTCGCCCAGCGGAATCGGATGCCGGTACGGCTTCACGCGGTAATCGAGCACGAACCCGGCCACGCCGAGCGCATTGAGCCACTGCGCAATCGGCTCGCCCTCGTGCTTGGCACGCCCGCCGTATCCCCCGCCCGGGCACACGACGATGCACGCGAACGGACCGTCGCCCGCGGGCAGGTACGGGGTGATGCGCGGCTTGTCTTCGAGCGAGTCGCCCTTTGCGCCCGGCGCGCCGCCCGGCCACAGCAGCACCGGCTGCGGACCGGGGGCCGCCCCCGGCGCCGCCGGGGCCGCTTCGCCCGCCCGCGCCGCCGCGGGCACGAGCGCCGCCAGGCACGCCGCTACGGCAATCATGATGATATGCCGCATCGTATTCTCCTTTGCGAGCACCAGCCCCCCCGTAAGCCGGGGGTTCGCCGCGCCCGCGAGCGCCGAGCGCCCGACCCAACCCCCGCCTGACGGTGGGGGCTAGTCGCAAACACGCAGCGCCCGCCCTTGCGACCACCAGCCCCCGTAAGCCGGGGGTCATATGCGCACCCCACTTTGCGAGCACTAGCCCCCGGCGTAAGCCGGGGGTTCGCCGCGCCGCCGTTGTTTAGCCGTCGCCGGCACGGCGTCGGCCGCGCGCCCGCCGCGCATCTGCCGCAGGATGTGCCAGTACGCCCCCCGTGCGCCGCTGCTGATGGCCTCCACGAGCGGCGTGTTGTCGTTGTAGTTGTACCCCGCCGCGCCGGCTTCCGCCGCGGCGGCCGGGGCGGCCTCCTCCGCCGGCTCGAAGAACCGCGGGTCGCCCCCGATGAGGTCCCGCACCAGGGCCGCCGGCCGCTCGCCCAGCGCCGGCGAGATGTAAAACGTCGGCCGCACCAGGTCCACCGGCCCGCCGTACCGCCGCCGCAGGCCGGGGTTCGTCTCGAGCGGCCCCCCGGCCGCAAGGCGCTCATACATCGCCGTATGCGGATATATTCTTACCCCGAGCGCCGCCCCCGCGCAGTCCGGGTCCGCCCGCTTGACGAAGCGGATGGTCTCCGCCGCGGTCGCCGGCGTCTCATCCGGCCCGCCCAGCAGGAGGTCCAGCATCACCGCCATGCCGCGCTCGCGGCAAAGGCGAACCGCCTGTGCGATCTCATCGCGGCCGTGCGGCTGCCGGTACGCCGCCAGCATCGCCTCGGCGGCCGAGTCGGCCGTGAAGTTGATGCCCGCGCACCCCGCCCGCCGCATCGCATCCGCCAGCGCCGCGTCGAACGGCCGCACCGCCAGGTACGCGTACCAGCGGACGCGCCGGCCCAGCCCGCGCCGGACGAGTTCCTCGCACACGGCCGTCGCGTGATCTCGCGGCAAATTGAACTCGCTGTCGGCCAGGTGGAGCACGTCCACGCCCTGACCCGCCAGCGCAGCCACCTCGTCGGCCGCCTCGCGCGGGTCGCGCAGGCGCACGCGCGGGCCCTTCGCCAGCGGGTCCGCGCAGTAAAGGCACCGCCGGTCGCAGCCGCGCTTCGTCTCCACGGCCCCCTGCCCGCCCAGGCGGAAGTAGGCCGCGTTGTCGATGGCGTCGCGCGCCGCAGGCACGGCGAGCGGCTCGCCCCACGCCGGCGGATTCGACCGCAGGCGCCCGCCGTCGCGCCACACGAGGCCCGGCACGGCCTCCGGCCTCGGCCGCGAGCCCTGGAGTTCCCGGTACAGCCGCACGACCGCCTCTTCGCCGTCGCCGCGCACGCCGAAGTCGGCCCCCGCCTGGCGGACGATCTCCTCGGCGAAAATCGAGAACCCCACGCCCCCCACGACAATCGGCGCATCGGTCAGCGCACGCACGGCTGCCACCGTCTCGCCGAGCGCCGGCACGAACCACCCTGCGCTCGGCCAGAAGCAGTCGTCCACGTTGCGGAACGTGACGCCGACCAGGCGCGGCCGGGCCGAAGCGAAGTGCCGCCGCAGCGCCGATGCAGGGTCGGCCGCCGGCGCAAGGTCCAGCACCTCCGTGCGGATGCCCGCCCCGCGCGCAGCCGCCGCCACGTAGTCCAGGCCGATGGGCGCCACCAGCGGCGCCATGCGGTTGGTGTTGATGAGCGTCAGCATCTCCGGCCGCGCGATGACGGGAAAACCCCCGCTCCTGGAAACCGTTTGCTATGGCGCGGCAGGGCTCCGTATCTGCCGCGCCAGAAGAAACGCCGCAGCCCCCAGGAGAAAGACGAACGGCCCCTCGGCGGCCGCCCACCACCAGGGCATCCCCGCTCGAACGTCTATGATGAGCAGCACGGCGCCGCAGGCCGCCATCAGCCCGCCCGCCAGGGCCGCGGCGCCCGACCTCCTCTGCACGTCGCCCGACAGCACAAGCAGCACAACGCCCATCGCCGCGTAGAACATCGACGTCGACCGCGCAAGGTACTCAACGATCGGCCCCTCCGGAAACGGCCCCAGCCCAAGCCGCTCGTGAATGCGGGCCATGTACATGCGCGGCATGAAGGTGGGAACCACTGCGAGCATGCTCGCGATGCCCACCGCCCGCAGCAGCAGCACGAGGAGCCGCTCGGCAATCGTCATGGTTATCCTCCCTGCGGCCGCGGCGGGCGCGAAACCCTTGCAAACGCCCGGCCGCGATGCGACCATACCGTTGAAGATAGTCGACGCCGCCGGCGGCGGCCAGCGAATTCGCCGCGCGGCCGGAGGTTGTGCCATGCCGTGGACCATCGCCGCCCTTGCGCTGGCGGCCGTCCTGCTTGTGCCCGCCGCTGCGCGGGCAGAGGCGCCCGCCTCGGCGCCCGCTGCTCCGCCCCCGGCGCCCGCCCCCGGCGCAGCCCCCCGCGCGTCCGAGGCGCCCGCCGCTGCGCCCGCGCCGCTGCCCGCGCCGCTCCTTGTCAAGGCCAGGTCGAAGCCCGACTCTCCCTGGAAAGAGTACCCCACGCGCACGCTCGACCAACTGCCGGGCTTCAAGCCCGACGCCGCCCCGCCGCCGCTGACGAAGTACGGCGGCCGCGCCGACCGCAAGGCCCGCCCCGCGGGCTTCTTCCGCGTCGAAAAAGTCGGCCCGCGCTGGTGGCTCGTTGACCCCGACGGGGGCCTTTTCATCCACGCGGGCGTCTGCGCCGTCCGTCCGGGCGCGAGCGCCGCCAACAAGGCGGCCCTCGCGCAGAAGTTCGGATCGCCCGACCGCTGGGCCGACGCCGCCACGCGGCTCCTGTGGGCCGCCGGCTTCAACGGCGCGGGCGCCTGGAGCGACGCGGACCTGCTCCGCTCCGCCCCGCGGCCCGTCGCGTACACCCTTATATGGAACTTCATGAGTTCCTTCGCCAAGAAGAAGGGCCTGGCCACGCAGAAGCCCGGCCACACGGGCTACCCGAACGACTGCATTTTCGTTTTCGACCCGGCGTTCCCGGCGTTCTGCCGGGAGCAGGCGCGGGCCCTGGCCGCCACGAAGGACGACGCGTGGCTGGTGGGCCACTTCTCGGACAACGAGATGCCCGCCCCGCGCGACCTGCTGGACCGCTTCCTCGCGCTGGACGCCTCGGACGCGAACTTCGCCCCCGGCCGCCGCGCTGCCGAGGCGTGGCTTGCGGCCCGCAAGGGCGGCGCGGCGTCGGCCAAAGACGCCGACGCCGAAGACCGCGAGGCCTTCATGGGTTACGTCTTCGAGCGCTACTTCGAAATCACCGCCGCCGCCATCCGCGGGCACGACCCGAACCACCTGTGCCTGGGGTCGCGCTTCTACTCCAACGAGAAGCGCAGCCCGTCCGTTTTTCGCGGCGCAGGTAAATATCTCGACGTGATATCCGTCAACTACTACGGCGCCTGGACGCCCGACCCGAAGACCCTGGCCGACTGGACCGCCTGGTCCGGCCGCCCCGTCATGATAACCGAGTGGTACACCAAGGGGGCCGACACGCCCCTTAAAAACTCCACCGGCGCAGGCTGGATCGTGCCCACCCAGAACGACCGCGGCCTGTTCTACCAGAACTACACGCTGGCGCTGCTTCAGTCCGCCACCGTCGTCGGCTGGCACTGGTTTAAATACATGGACAACGACCCGGAGGACCTCTCCACCGACCCCTCGAACCGAGATTCCAACAAGGGCGTCGTCACCATCAGGTACGAGCCGTACGATGCGCTCCTTGCGCATATGCGTCGGTTGAACCACAATATATACGCGCTTGCGGATTACTTCGATTCACGGAAGGGCACGCCATGAGATTCTTGATCGTGCTGATGGCCGCGGCCGCGCTCGCCGCCGCCGCCCGCGCCGAGCAAGCCGCTCACGCCGCCGAGACCGTGGAACGGGCACCCGCGCCCGCCGCCGCGCCCGCCGAGCAGGCGCCCGCGCCGCCCGCCGCCGACAACGTAAAGGAGTTCACCTACAAGAAAACGCCGCAGGGCGATCTGAAAATCCTCGTCCACCTGCCGCCCGACTGGAAGGCCGCCGACAAGCGCCCCGCAATCGTCTTCTTCTTCGGCGGCGCCTGGCGCAGCGGAACCACCGAGCAGTTCCACCCGCAGGCGGCCTACTTCGCCTCGCGCGGCCTGGTCGCGGCGCGGGCAGATTACCGCGTGCAGTCGCGCCACGCCACCACGCCGCGCGAGTGCGTCGAGGACGCCAAGAGCGCCGTCCGCTGGTTGCGGCAGAAGGCGGCCGACCTGGGCATCGACCCCGCCCGGATCATCGCCTCCGGCGGCTCGGCCGGCGGCCACATCGCCGCCTGCACCGCGCTTGTTGACGGCCTCGACGCAAAGGACGAAGACGCCGCCGTCTCCTCAAGGCCCTGCGCCCTGGTGCTCTTTAACCCCGTCCTCGACCTGACCAACCTGGGCGCCGAGGCCCGCGGGGCCTCCCTGCCCGCCACAAGAGAGGCGGCTAAAGAAATATCTCCTATCCTCTACGTGAAAAAAGATACGCCCCCCATGATCCTCTTCTACGGCACCGAGGACCGCTTCGTCGCCCAGGGGCGGGCGATGCTCGCACGTTCAAAAGAAATCGGCAACCGCGCCGAACTCTTCACCGCCGAGGGCCTGCCCCACGGCTTCTTCAACCGCTCGCCCTGGACCGAAATCACCGCGCGCCAGGCCGACGTCTTCCTGGCGTCGCTCGGCCACCTCAAGGGCGATCCCGCCATCGGGCCGCCCCCCGGCGCAACCCAGGCGCTCAAGAAAGAGTAGGCCGGGGCGCCGCCCCGGCAGAAGGAGACCGACATGCGACACGCCGGCATCGTTGCCGTCCTTGTGTGCGCAGCCGCGGCGGCGGCCGCCGCGGCCGAGGCGCCGCAGCCCCGCCCCGCGCAGAGGCCGCCCCCCGACATGAGCGGCATCAACGTCTCGAAAGATGTAGAATACGCCAAGGCCGGCGGCAAGGCCCTCCTCCTGGACCTCTACCTGCCGCGGGATGCGCCCGGCCCGCTGCCCCTCATAATGTGGGTCCACGGCGGCGCATGGCGGGCAGGCGACAAGGCGCAGTGCCCCGCCCTGCCGCAGGTCCGCCGCGGCTACGCCGTCGCCAGCATCAACTACCGCCTGAGCCAGGAGGCCCTGTTTCCCGCCCAGATTCACGACTGCAAGGCCGCCGTCCGCTGGCTGCGGGCAAACGCCGCCCGATACAAGATCAACCCGCAGCGCGTCGGCGCGTGGGGCTCCTCCGCCGGCGGCCACCTTGTGGCCCTCCTCGGCACGAGCGGAGACGTCAAGGACCTGGAAGGCGACCTCGGGAACCCCGATCAATCGAGCCGCGTCCAGGCCGTGTGCGACTGGTTCGGCCCGACCGACTTCTGCCAGATGGCCGCGCACATGCTCCCCGGCGGCAAAATGGGCCACGATGCGCCCGAGTCGCCCGAGTCGCTCCTCGTGGGCGGCCCGGTCCAGGAGAACAAGGACAAGGTCGCCCGGGCCAACCCGATTACTTACGTATCAAAAGATGACCCTCCGTTCCTCATCATGCACGGCGACAAGGACCCCCTCGTGCCGCACCACCAGAGCGAAATCCTGGCCGACGCCCTCCGCAAGGCCGGCGTCGAAGTCGCCTTTAAGACGGTCCAGGGCGCGGGCCACGGCTTCGGCGGCCCCGACGTCATGAAAACCGTGGAGGAGTTCTTCGACAGGCACCTCAAGAAGTAGGCCCGGACAGCGCCCCGGCCTGCGTCTGTTTCCGCTCCGGCCGAAACCGCCCGCCGCCCCGGCCGTTGTAAACGGGGGGGGACGCCGTGCGCCGCGTGTGGCACGGCCGGCTTGTCCGGCCGTGGCGCATCTGCCGCGCCGGCCTTGTTTAGCCATCGCCGGAACAGCGACGGCCGCACCGCGACGGCCGCACCGCGACGTGAACCCGGCGCCCCGGACCATGGCGCGACCGCGGCCGTGCCGGCCGCGGCTAAACAGGCGCGCGCCGCGCCGGCCTTGTTTAGCCGTCGCCGGAACGGCGACGGCCGCACCGCGACGGCCGCACCGCGACGTGAACCCGGCGCCCCGGACCATGGCGCGACCGCGGCCGTGCCGGCCGCGGCTAAACAGGCGCGCGCCGCGCCGCCCGAAAGGAGCCGCAATGACACGCCGCCCGCCCGCCGTCCTGCCGCCGGCAGCGCGCACGCCGCGCCGCCGTTGTTTAGCCGTCGCCGGAACGGCGACGGCCGCACCGCGACGGCCGCACCGCGACGCGAACCCGGCGCCCCGGCCCATGGCGCGACCGCGGCCGTGCCGGCCGCGGCTAAACAGGCGCACGCCGCGCCGCCGTTGTTTAGCCGTCGCCGGCACGGCGACGGCCGCACCGCGACGCGCGCTCCGCCTGTGCCTTGCCGCCGCGCTGATGCTGGCCGCGGCCGCCGCGCTTTGCCTTTGCCCGCCCGCCGCGAGCGCCGCCGAGAGTCCGCCCCAGAAATCATTGCCGCTCCCCGCCGACGCCATCGAGAAACTCTTCACCCTGTTCGACCTTAACGCCGACCAGTCGCTCGACGCCGACGAGCAGATCGTCCTCCACCAGCACCTGGCCGTCATGTTCGGCGAGAAGGCCGCGCCAATCGTCCAACTCGTTCTTGAGGCCGCCGACGCCGACCACGACGGCCGCCTCGCCCTGGCCGAGTGGCAGCGCCTCATGGGCGCCGCCCTCCGCCGGGACGGCCGCAAGGAAACCGTCCGCGTCCCGATGAGCGACGGCGTCTCGCTGGCCGCCGACGTCTGCCTGCCCGAGGGCGACGGGCCGTTCCCGGTGCTCCTGATGCGCACTCCCTACGGCCGCCAGGACGCCCTCGGCCGCGTCTTCGCCCTGGGCGGCTACACCGTCGTCGTGCAGGACATGCGCGGCCGATTCGACTCCGAGGGCGAGAACCTGCCCTTCATCGGCTGCGGCTGGACGCCCCACGCCGACGGCGCCGAAACCGTCCAGTGGATCCGCCGCCAGCCCTGGTGCAACGGCAGAATCGGGACCGTCGGCGCAAGCGCCGACGGCATAACGCAGTACCTCATGGCCGGCGCGCGGCCGGAAGGACTCGCCGCCCAGTACGTGGTCGTGGCCGCGCCCAGCCTGTACCACTACGCGGCCTTCGTGGGCGGGGCGCTCCGCAAGGAGCAGATCGAGGGCTGGCTTCGCGGCCACCGCTTCGACCCGCAGGCGTTTGAATTATACAAGTCGCATCCTACATATGATGATTTCTGGAGGCAATTCGACTCCGTCGCGCAGATGCAGGCCCCGCCGCCGCCCGGCGCTCCCCCCGCCCCCTGCCCGCCCGCCGTACACCTGGGCGGATGGTTCGACACGTTCAGCCAGGGCACGATCGATGCGTTCCTCGCCCGCCGCCGCGCCGCCCCGCCAGCCGCCGCGGCCGGCCAGCGCCTCGTCATGGGGCCGTGGAGCCACGAAGTGGGCGTCGCCCGCGTCGGCGACCTGACGTTCCCCCGCGCGGCCGGCGTGCCCCAAGCGTACACCCCCCTGGCGTGGTTCGACTACGCCCTGAAGGGCGCAGCCAACGCGGCGGCCAAGGCGCCGACCGTCATGTACTACGTCATGGGCGACGCCGCCGACCCGTCGGCCCCCGGCAACGTGTGGCGAAGCGCCGACTCCTGGCCGCCCCCCTGCCGCGAGACGCCCTACTACCTGGCGCCCGACGGCGGCCTTGCGCCCGCCCCGCCGCCCGCCCCGGCCGCAGGCGCCCCCGCCTTCCGCGAGTTCACCTTCGACCCGGCCGACCCGTGCCCGACCCTCGGCGGCCGCAACCTGAACATCCCGCGCGGCGCGCGCAAGCAGAACCGCATCGAGGGCCGGACGGACGTCCTCGTCTTCACGTCGGCCCCGCTCGAGCGGCCCCTCGAAATCACCGGCCGCCTGCGGGCACGCATCTTTATATCATCGTCCGCCGTTGACACCGACCTTTCCGTCCGCCTGTCGGACGTGTACCCCGACGGCTCGAGTTACCTCATGGCCGACGGCATGCTGCGCCTGCGGTTCCGCGAGGGATTCGACCGCGCCCGGCCGCTCGAGCCCGGCCGCGTCGTCGCCGCCGAGGTTGACTGCTGGTCCCTCAGTCTCATCCTGAACAAGGGCCACCGCCTGCGCGTCGCGGTGACCTCGTCGAACCATCCGCGCTTCGACGTGAACCCCGGCACCGGCCGCCCCCCGGCCGAGGGGGAAACACCCGTCCGCCAGACAAACCGCATCTGGTGCGGCGGCGACTACCCCTCGCGCATCATCCTGCCCATCCCCCCCGCCCCCGCCGCCGCCCCGCCGCCGCCCGCCGCAAAGTAGGCCGGCGAACCCGGCCTCGGAAAAAGTTTTCCACAAAGAAGTATCTATAACTGCCAATATGGCAGGTCGTCAAAAACGATCGAAAAGCGCAAAATCGGACCATGTTCCGGTCAAAAACGATCAAAAACGTTCAAAAAGCGCGCGATTT
>VGYT01000041.1 GCA_016872895.1 Planctomycetota bacterium | reverse complement strand
CGGTGGGCGGGACCACACGACGATCCTTCACGCCGACCGCAGGATTGCCCGCATGGTTGACCACGACCCCGTTTTCCGCGGGATCGTCGAGGCCATCGAACGCGACATTCAGCGGCCGTAATGGCAGACGCGGACCGCCGGTTCCGGCCGTGCGGCAGATTTCGCGGAACGCTCTGGCGTTGGCTGCCCATCGGTCAGGGGGTGTGCGGATGAGAACCCTTACGTGCATGGTTGTCGGTCTGACCTTCGCGCTTGCCGGTTGCGACTACGACATGCGCTCGCAACTGGAATCCGAGGTCAAACATCTTGAGGCCAAGTGCGATGCCCTGATACGCGAGAACGAGACCCTGCGCCTGGCCGTCGACAACCTGCGCGCCGAGAAGACCCTTATGGAGAAGGACCTGTCCCGCCTGCGGTCGGAAAACAACTCCCTCAGAAGAGATTTGGAAACCCAGAATACCAATGCTGCGGCGCAGATTGAGCGGCTGAAGGCCGAACTGGCCGCCTCGGTGCGGTCGGGGACTGGTACAAGCCAGCCTGTGGTCCCAACCAGCCTCATGCCTGCAGGTTCGGCCATGCCTGCGCCGGGCGCGGCATCATCGGGGCCGGACCCCCAGGCCGTAGCCGATGCCGACAACGCCGTTGCCGACCTTCAAGCAGAGATTGCGCAACTTGAGCCGAAGGTTGGGCAGTCCCGGGCCAAGATTAACAATCTTCTGCGCGCGACGGTCGATGTACCGATGGTTCCTCCGCCAGGCGGAATGATCCGTGACGGGCAAGTCTGGAGGCGGGACTCGGACTATCCATATTATCCCTATTATCGGTATCTGCCGGTTGGACCCGCTGTTAAGAAGGGCGACTTCCCAACGCAGCACGAAAAGGAGAAGGCAATACAATCTGCCAAGGAAGCAAACCTTCCTCTGGAGCAGCAATTGAGGAACCTTCGAGACCAACTGGACAAAGCAAAGGCAGGGCAGGCCAAGTTACGCCAAGCCCAGCAGCCTGTGAAATGATGTGGAAAACCTGTTGCGCAGCAGTCGCGTGTTCGGGCATGCTTTGTGGGAGACAGCGGGATTAACGGGTATGACAAGCCGCGCGGCTCGGCGCAACGACTCATTTCACAGGTTTTCCACCGGCCGCCAAGCGGCGCATGATTATAACCTGCTTGGCTGTAAGGAGTTACAATGGTAGTTGCCTGGATCGGCGGTTTTGCACACAAGCAGTATGATTACTGTTTCTCTATAGTTCTTACAGACTCTTAACACAGAAGCCGCCTGCCGCTTGTTCTTTGCAAGCGGCTAGCGGCAAGCGACCAGGTGAGGAGATGCTCTATGAAAATCGTTTGCGACCGTGCAACGCTGACCCGCGGAGTTCAGGTAGCCTCCGGCGTAGTGGCCCAGAAGAGTCCCAAGCCGGCCCTCGGCTGCATTAAACTGGAGGCCCGGAAAGAGCGTATGACTCTCCTGGCGACCGACCTGGAAGTGGGCATCCGCGTGGAACTGGACAAAATGGAGGTCCAGCAAACGGGCGATGGGCTGGTTCCGGCCGACCGGCTCCACGGAATCCTCCGTGAACTCGAGGCCGATACCATCACAATTACGTCCACGGAGCACGAGACCGAGATCGTCGCGCCGGGCGCACGGTTCAAGGTGCTCGGAGACAACCCCGCCGACTTCCCGCTGGTGCCCGAGTTCCCGGCATCGGGCGCCTTTACCGTGGAGGCCGACGACCTGGTGGGATTGATCCAGCGCACGCTCTTTGCCACCGCCAAAGAGAACACGCGGTATGCCCTCAACGGCGTTCTGTGGGAGGTGGACGGCGGCAACGTGACGCTGGTGGCAACCGACGGCCGGCGCCTCAGCCTGGTCAAGGGCAAGTGCAAGGACGGCCCTGCGGAGAAGAAAACCGCTATTGTTCCGAGCAAGGCGATGGCCCTGATAGAGCACTGCCTGGCCGACGTGGCCGAGGCGAAAGGACCCGTCCGCATCGTCATGGGCGAGAAAGACATCCTCCTGGAGTCGCCCCCGGCCGACGGCGGCAAGCGCATCGCGTACTCGCGCCTCGTGGACGGACACTTTCCGAAATACGACGATGTAATTCCCAAGGACTTCGACAGGAAGGCGACCCTGGGCACGCAGGCGTTCCTGGCGGCGGTGCGCAAGGCCGCCCTGCTGACGAACGAGGAGTCTCGCGGCGTAAGCCTGAAGTTCGCAGGCCAGGAACTCATGGTCACCAGCCGCACCCCCGAAATGGGCGAGGCCGAAATCCGCATGCCGGTCGAGTACGCCGGTGAACCGCTGGATGTCGGTTTCAACCCGCAGTACCTCCTGGATGCCGCCAAGGTGGTCGATGCCGAGACGTTCACCTTCTCATTCAAGGGCCCGAACAAACCCGGCGTCATCACGGAGGGGCGGCTGTTCACCCACGTGCTGATGCCCGTGAGCGTCGTGTAAGTCCGATGGAACGGCAGGGGCCAGGCCGCAGCGGCGGCGCCCCGGGCGGGCGCCTGGAAGCGTCGGACTTCGCTCCGGAGCGGGCGGAACCCGTCGGCGACGTGCTGCGGCGGTGGGCGGCGCGCACCGGCATCTCCCGCGCGTCGGACCGCGAGCGAATCTGGAACGCCTGGCAGCGCCTCCTGGGCGCCGAGGCCGCACACACGATCCTTGAGGGCCTGCGGAGCCGAGGGCCGGGCGCGGGCGTGGCCATGTTCGTCGTGGATTCCAGCACCCTCCTGTCGGAACTCCGCAGTTTCCGCAGGCAGGAACTCCTGGAAGGCCTTCGCCGCGAAGTCAAAACGTACTTCGTCCAGGACCTGAAGTTCCGCCTGGAGAAGCGCCGGCCGCGGCCCTGCCCCGGCCTGCGTTGAGAGGGAGCGATTCAGCCCATGAGCAGGAAGGCCGGCAAGACGGAAGTCAGCAAGGACGCCGCAAAGGACCTCCCGCCGCAGGCCGAACCTCTGCCTGCGGCCGACGCGGCCGCGGCCGCCGAGGAATACCGCGCCGACTCCATCAAGGTGATGAAGGGCCTCGACGCCGTCCGCAAGCGGCCCGACATGTACATCGGCGACCGCCACCAGCGGGGCCTGCACCACCTGGTCAACGAGGTCATCGACAACGCCATCGACGAGGCGATGGCCGGCTTCTGCACGGACATCGTCGTCACCATCCACGCCGACGGCTCGGTCAGCGTGGCCGACAACGGGCGCGGCATCCCGGTGGACATGCACAAGGAGGAAAAGAAGCCCGGCGTAGAGGTGGCGCTGGCCATGCTGCACGCCGGCGGCAAGTTCGACCACTCCACCTACAAGGTCTCCGGCGGCCTTCACGGCGTGGGCGTCTCGTGCGTAACGGCACTGGCCGAGTGGCTGGAGGTCGAGGTCCGCCGCGACGGGGCCGTCTGGCGCATGGCCTTCGCGCGCGGCAAGAAGACCAGGGACCTTAAGCGCGCGGGCGCGGCCAAGAAGACCGGCACGACCATCACCTTCAAGCCCGACCGCGAGATCTTCGCCGACCCGACGTTCCGCTTCGAGATCCTCGAGGCCCGCCTGCGCGAACTGGCGTACCTGAACGACGGGCTGCACATGAGGCTCGTGGACGAGCGCGACGGGCGCGAGGCGGAATTCAAGTTCAAGGAGGGCATCCGCGCCTTCGTCAGGCACCTTAACGAGGGCAAGGACCGCGTCCACAGCGACGTCGTCTACTTCCGGCGCGACGACCCGAAGACCCACATCGCGGCCGAGGTGGCCATCCAGTACAATGACGGATACAACGAGAATATATTGTGCTTTGCCAACAACATCAACACCATCGAGGGCGGGACGCACCTGTCGGCCTTCAAGGCGGCCGTCACGCGGACCCTGAACTTCTACGCCCGCAAGCAGGAACTCCTCAAGGGCGAGTCCGTGCCCTCGGGCGACGACCTGCGCGAGGGCATGACCGCCGTCCTCTCGGTCCGCGTGCCCGACCCTCAGTTCGAGGGCCAGACCAAGACCAAACTCTCCAACAGCGAGGTCGGCACGTTCGTCGAGACCGTCACCAACGAGATGCTCGGCCAGTACCTGGAGGAAACCCCGGGAACCGCCAAGCGCATCATCATGAAGGCCGTCCAGGCGATGACCGCCCGCGAGGCCGCACGCAAGGCGCGCGACCTGGTGCGCCGCAAGGGCGCCCTGGCCTCCGGCAACCTGCCGGGCAAACTGGCCGACTGCGCGGAGCGCGACCCGGCCCTGACCGAGATATTCCTCGTGGAGGGCGACTCGGCCGGCGGCTCCGCCAAGCAGGGCCGCGACCGCCGCACCCAGGCCATCCTGCCCCTCAGGGGCAAACTCCTGAACGTCGAGAAGGCCCGCATCGACAAGATGCTCGCCCACGAGGAAATCGCCACCATCATCTCGGCCCTCGGCACCGGCATCGGCACAGACGACTTCGACATCGGCCGCGCCCGATACCACAAGGTCGTCATCATGACCGACGCCGACGTCGACGGCAGCCACATCCGCACCCTGCTCCTCACGTTCTTTTATCGACAAATGAAGGAACTTGTCGAGAAGGGGTACGTTTACGTCGCCCAGCCGCCCCTCTACCGCGTCCGCCGCAAGAGCCGCGAGTACTACGTCGTCAGCGACCGCGAAATGAAACTCACGCTGCTCTCGCAGGGCGTGGACGGCGCCGTCCTGCGCATCAACCCCGAGGCCGGCGGCCGCAGGAAGGCGGCCGACGAAATCTCCGGGGCGAAACTGGAGGAACTCGCCATCCTCCTGACGGAGGCCGAGGAACTCATCCGCGCCGTGGAGCGCGGCGGCATCGCGTGGGCCGACCTCCTCGCGGGACGCAGCAAGGCGGGCGACTTCCCCACATGGGCCGCCCGCATCGGCGGGACGCTTCGCACCTTCCACTCCGAGGCCGAGGCCGCTCGCGCCATCGAGGCCGCGTTCCCCAGGCCGAAGAAGGCCGGCAAACGCGCCCCGGCCCCCGGCGCGCCTGCGGCGCAGAAATCCGACGCCGGGGCCGAGGAGGTTCCCGAGGCCGAGCCGCCCGAACCGGAGGAACTTTTCGGCGCAAAGGAACTCAACAAGGTCGCCCGCAAACTCGAGGCACGCGGGCTTCTCCTGGCCGACTGGCACCTGGAGGCACGCCAGGAAGTCGGCCAGGAAAAGGCATACACCAAGTTCGCCATCGTGGCCGACGGGGAGACCCTGGCCGTGCCCGGCGCGGCCCAGGTCCTGCCCGCCATCCGCCGCCTCGGCCAGAAAGGCATGGAAATCCAACGATTCAAGGGCCTCGGCGAAATGAACGCCGAACAGTTGTGGGAGACCACGCTTGACCCCTCACGCCGGACCCTGAAGAAGGTGCTCATCGAGGACGCCGCCGAGGCCGAGCACATCTTCTCCGTCCTCATGGGCAACGCCGTCGAACCCCGCCGCGAGTTCCTCGAGCGGCACGCCCTGGAAGTGCGGAACCTGGACGTTTAGCGGCAAGGACGAGTTTCCAATGAGGGCGGTCGGCATGGTGAGCATGAAGGAAATCAGGGGCCTCGCCCGCCGCATCGGCCGCGAGTTCCACCCCCGGCGCGTCATCCTGTTCGGCTCACACGCCTATGGCCGGCCGACGGCCGACTCCGACGTTGACCTCCTGGTCATCATGCCTGTGCGGGGAAGCACCGTAGAAAAAGCCCTCGATATACGTCGGCGGGTCCGGCCCGCATTTCCGGCCGACCTCCTTGTCCGTACGCCGTCGGAGGTTCGCCGCAGGATCGCCTGGAACGACTTCTTCCTGAAAGAGGTTCTCGAAAAGGGCAAGGTCCTCTATGAATCCCGTGACCCGCGCGTGGGGGCTTAGACATGACCGACCTGCTCCTAGCCGTCGTCATTCTCCTGCTTCTGGGCATCCTGGTTTTCCTCATCGTCCTGGCCAAGCGCCGGCCCGGGATTGACCCAGCCCCGCTTTTGCCTCATTTTGACTCCATTCGGCAAGGGCAGGAGAGGAATGAAAGGATCGTGCGCGAGGAGATTGCGAAGAATCGCGAGGAGGGGGCCACACATGCGCGCAGCCTGCGCGAAGAAGTGACGGGGACGCTCAGGGGCATGAACGACACCGTGGTGCGTACGCTGGGCGACATGTCTAGCGCGCAACACAGGCGCCTTGAGGGTTTCTCGTCGCAACTTGCGGGTTTGACCGAATCCAACGAAAGGAGGATGGAGGCCCTCAGGTCTGCCGTGGACGCGAGACTCGTCCAGATCCAAAACGAGAACTCCAAGAAGTTGGAGGAGATGCGCAAGACCGTGGACGAGAATCTCCACGGAACACTGGAACGACGCCTTGGCGAAGCATTCTCCTTTGTGAGCGAACGCCTGGAGCAGGTCCACAAGGGCCTGGGCGAAATGCAGAGCCTTGCGACAGGGGTGGGCGACCTCAAGCGGGTGCTTTCTAACGTTAAGGTCCGCGGAATCTTGGGAGAGAATCAACTAGGCGCTCTTCTTGAGGAGATTTTTGCGCCGGACCAGTATGCGTCCAATGTGGCCACGCGCGAGGGCAGCGGCGACCGGGTGGAGTTCGCCATCCGGCTTCCGGGCAAGGATGAAATGGAGGGCAAGGAAGTCCTTCTGCCGATCGACGCCAAATTCCCGACGGAGGACTACCAGCGCCTTGTGGGTGCATCGGAAAGGGCTGACGCGGAGGCGGTTGCGGCCGAAGGCCGTAACTTGGAAGCCCGCATCGCCGACGCGGCGCGCCAAATCCGCGACAAGTACCTTAACCCGCCGCGCACGACGGACTTTGCGATCATGTATCTCCCGTCCGAGGGGCTTTACGCTGAAGTGGTGCGCAGGCCAGGGTTGGTGGTGCGCATCCAACGCGACTGTCAAGTAGTTGTTGCCGGACCTTCTACGGCGGCCGCCATGTTCAACGCGCTGTTGATGGGGTTCCGCACGTTGGCCATTCAGAAACGTGCCAGCGAAGTCTGGGCGGTCCTGGGAGCCGTCAAGACGGAGTTTGGGAAGTTCGGCGAAGTGCTCGCCAAGGTTAAGAAAAAGATTGACGAGGCGTCAAACACGATTGACTCCGCCGAGCAGCGTACCCGCGTCATCCAACGAAAATTGCGCCAGGTTGAGGAGTTGCCGGCCGCTGAGGCCACTCGCCTGTTGGGCGCGCCCGAGGCCGCCGATGCGCCATCCGATGAGCAGCCGAGCGGCGGAGAGCTGTGAAGGCCAAGCCGGGGCCCTGCAACTGCCCCCTGCTGTGTCAACAATGTTCTTGTTATTGCCCATCGTCCTGGCTGCGGCCACTGCCGTGGCGCCGCCGTCCGCGTCGGCGATCGCGCCGGCCGCTGACGCGGCGGCGGTCGCTGCGCCGCCGCCGTCTGCGTCGGTCCCGCAGCCGGCGGCTGGGCCTCCTCTCGCCGCCGAAGCCCCCTGGAAAATGCACTTCATCGACAACACCTCCCGCGGCGCAGACGGCGTCAAACTGGCCGACGTCAACGGCGACGGCCTCCTTGACATCGCCTGCGGCTGGGAAGAGGGCGGCCAGGTCCGCGTGTACCTGAACCCCGGCCCGCGGAAGGTGAAGGAACCCTGGCCGCGCGTCACCGTCGGCAGCGCGCCCGACGTCGAAGACGCCGTCTTCTGCGACGTTGACGGCGACGGGGCCGCCGACGTCGTAAGTTGCACCGAGGGCTCCACGCGCCAGGTCTTCATCCACTGGGCGCCGCGCGAGGCGTCGAAATATCTGGATGCCGCCGCGTGGACAACGATGCCCGTGGCGGCCGGCCGCGGCCGGCAGTGGATGTTCTGCCAACTCCTGGCGGCGGGCGGGCAGCGGGCGCTGGCGTGCGGGGCGAAGGGCCCGGGGGCGGAAATCGGCCTCTTCATGATCCCCCAGGACCCCCGCCGCCCCGACGCCTGGTCGTGGCGGCCCCTCCGCCCCGCCGGCTGGATCATGTCGCTTGAAATCATCGACATGGATGGCGACAGCCGCCCCGACGTCCTCTACTCCGACCGCAAGGGCACGCGCCAGGGCGCCGGATGGCTCCGCAACCCCGGCGCGATTGAGGGCGCGTGGGAAGACGTGACCATCGATAACTCGCTCGCCGGCCCCGGCGGCGCAGGCACGTACATGTTCCTGGATTACGGCGACCTCGACGGCGACGGCCTGCGGGACGTGGTCGTGGCCGTCAAGCCCGCCACGCTCCTGTGGTGCCGCCGCCTCGATGCAGGCGGCCGGCGGTGGAAGCCCGTGCGCATCCCCTGGCCCGCCCGGGCCGGAACGCCCAAGGCCGCGGCCGTCGGCGACCTCGACGGCGACGGCCGGCCCGACCTCGTCCTCACCTGCGAAGACGCCGGCGGCAAAGAGGGCGTCGTCTGGATGGGCGCCGACCGGAATGCCGAAGATGCTGCCTGGCAGACCCGCGTCCTCAGCGGCAAGGGCGGCGCGAAGTACGACCTCGTGCGGCTGCTGGACCTAGACGGCGACGGCGACCTCGACGCCCTCACCTGCGAAGAGCGCGCCTACAACGCCGTCCTCTGGCACGAGAACCCCGCCAGGAATCCTGGTTAGCCGCTCACCTCGGTGGGCGCGTGTTGTTTGGTCGGCCGCCCGGCTTGCCGGGCGCGCCCGCCGCCATCGGGAGGACAACCATGACCATGGGCGCGTTGCTCACGATGCTCGCCCTTGCGGCGCCGGGGCCGAGACCACAATTGCCCGCCCCGCCCGCCGTCGAGCCGGCCGTCTTCAAGCACTCCGATGTTATCTTCATGTACGCCGCCGACGATGCCGCCTACAAGGCCTACGGCGCCACCTTCGTCGCCTGGGGCGGCGCCAACACCGGCCCGGAGGTCAAGCGCCACCGCGACCTCGGCATCCGCTGCACGGGCTCGATGTGGTGCCTGACGGCCGGCGCGAAGAACCTGCACGACAGCGCCGAACTCCGCGAGGCCGTCGCACGCGACATAGAAGGTCGGCCGGTTGAAGTCCCCTGGCTCTTTGACCACGCCTACCAGGGCCAGAAGACGTGGTTCGGGTGCACGAACCATCCGGCCTTCCGCGAGCACTGCCGGCGAGAGGTCCGCCGCGTCATGGCCGGGGGCGCCGACGGCCTGCACGTTGACGACCACCTGGGCGTTGCGCAGGCGGCCACGGCCTTCGGCGGCGGACTGTGCGACTGCTGCATCGCCGCCTTCCGCGAGTGGCTGAAGACGAACGCTGCGCCCGGCGAACTCGCCGCCGCCGGCGCCGCGGACCTCGCCACGTTCGACTACCGCGACCTGGTGCGCCGCCACGCCGCCACGCGGGCCGAGTACCTGAAGGTGCGCGGCAGGATTCCGCTGAAGGACCACTTCGACCGCTTTCACCTCGCGGCGGCCGCCGACTTCGTCGCCGAACTCGGCCGCGTGGCCGCCGAGGCCGCCGGACACCCGGTGCTCCTCTCGGCCAACGCCTGGGTGGGCGACAAGCGGCACACGGTGGTCGCCCCGCACCTGACGCACGTGGTGTGCGAGACGCCCTTCAGCGCCGGCAGGGGCGCGGCCGACGTGGCGCGGGCGCTGGCCGCGTTCGACGCCGCACGCGCGCTCGGCAAGCCCCTTGCCGTCACCGGCGGCGGCGGCGACTGGGCGTTCGTGAAGGCCAACCAGGCCGAGGACCTCGTCCGCTTCTGGATCGCCCTCGCCTACGCCCACGGCCAGTGGTTCATGGCGCCCCATCCGAAGAGGCAGTGGTGCTTCACGAAGGAACTGGGAACGCACTGGTACGAGGCGCCGGCCGACGCCTACGCACCCATGTATCAGTTCATCAGGAAGAATGCGGAGTGGTTCGACGGCTTCGATGCCGCCGACGGCCTGAAGGCCGAAATCGTGAACCGCGAACCGCCCGCCGGCAACGCCGCCGCCGGCCCGGTGCTCACCGTGCGGCGCAAGGGGCCGGCCGGCCCGGTGGTCATTCACGTGGTCAACCGCGATTACGATGCCTCCGCCCGGCGCATGCGGCCGGGGCGCGGCGTGCGCCTCCGACTGCCCGTCCCCCTGCCCGCCGGCATGGCCGGCCGCACGCGCCTCCTCGCATACGACGCCGAACCGCTTGCCGCCCAGGTGCGCACCGAAGGCGGCGCGGCGCAAATCACCGTTCCGGAACTGCGCATCTGGACGCTTGTGGTAATCGAGTAGCCGCAGGCCGGGCCGTTGCCCCGTCCGACCGTGCCTGTCCGAGCCGCGATCGTAAGGGAGCGGTGCCGTCGCGCCGCCGCGGCGCCGCTGCCTTGCGGTCGCGGCTCTGTTTCTTCGTCCGCGTGCGGCGCCCGGCCTACATGCGCAGCGTCAGGCGCCGGCCGCCCGTGTCGAGGTCAACCGCGTGGGCCGTGATGGCCAGGACCCTGGCCCCGTCGATCGTGTCGCCGATGCCGACGACCCGGCCGTTGATGATGGCCGTCGATGCCTTGCCGCGCACCACGATGCTCGTGATGGTGAACCGAGGAGCCTCATCAGGCGGCGCGGGCGCTGCTGTCGGCGGCGGCGCGGGTGATGCCGGCGGCGCGGGCGCTATTGCCGGCGCGAGCGCGACCGGCGGCGCGAGCGCTGTTGCCGGCGCGAGCGTGGCCGGGGGCGCAGGCGCCGTTGCCGGCGCGCGGTCCTGGTTAGCCGCCCAACTTGTTGGGCGCGCGTCGCTGGCCGCGGGCGCGGTCGGCCCCGCGGCGGCGTCGAACGCCAGCGCAATGTTCCGGGGGCCCCAGGCGGCGAGCGGGTCGATCCGGAGCGTTGCGCCGGCGGGCGGCGCGGCGGCCGGCGCGTCCGAACGCGGCGGCGTCGCCGGCCCGTCGGCGGCAACCGGTCGCGGCGGGTCGGGGCCCTGTTTAGCCGCCCAACTTGTTGGGCGCGCCTCGCCTGCCTCGACTGTGCTGGCCGGCGGCGCGTCGCCGCGCGGCATCGCGGCAAGTGCGGGTTGCGGGGAAGCCGTGGCGCGCGGCTCGGCGGGGGAAGCGCGGGCCGGGTCGGCTGCCGCGGGGGCCCGTGCGATTTCCGCCGCGGCATCCCGCGGGGCGGGGCTCATCGACCGCCAGAGGCCGAGGCCCGCCAGCGCCACCAGCAGGAGCGCGGCGCCGAGCGCGGCCGCCTGAAGCGCGGGCCAGCGGTCCCCGCGAGTCGCCGCCGCCTCGGGCGTCGCGGCGGCGTGCGGGGGCGCGCTCGGCGGTGCACCCTGCGGCGGCGCGGGGTTCTGTTTAGCCGCCCAACTTGTCGGGCGCGCCTCGGCTGCCGCGCCTGTGCCGGCTGGCGTCGCGCCGGCGTGCGGCGTCGCGGCGGCCTGCCGCGCCGCGAGCGTCGGCCGCTGACCCTTGTCGGCATCGGCGCGTTTCAGGGCCTCGTTGATGAGGCTCATCGCTACAGAGCCTCCTTCAGGAGTTCCTCGGCCGCAAGGTGCGCCAGGCGCCCGTCGATGCAGGCCGTCCGGTACACGTAGCCCGCCAGGAGGGCCTTATCGCCGATGGCGTTGATGAGACGGGGCGTGCCGCGGCTGAAGCGGTGTATCTCCGAGACGGCCTCGGGCTGGAACCGCACGTCGGGCGACTCGGCGTTCTCGGAGGCCACCGACAGGCGGTGCCTCAGGTACGCCTCGGTGTCGGTTGCGCTGAGCGACTGGAGGTGGTATCGCACGGTGATGCGCTGGGCAAGTTGCCGGAGTTCCGGCCGGGCGAGTTTGCGCCGGAGTTCCGGCTGGCCCACGAGGCATATCTGGAGGAGTTTCTGCTGCTCGGTCTCCAGGTTCGACAGCAGCCGCACCTGCTCCAGGTTCTGGACCGACATGTCCTGCGATTCGTCGATTATGAGGACGGCGTCCTGGCCGGCGGCGCTGACCTTCAGGAGGAACTCGTTAAGGGTTGCCAGGTAGCCCAGGCGGTCGCGGCGCTTCGGCTCAAGTGCGAACTCCTCGACTATCGCGCGGAGGAGTTGAAGTTCGCTCAGCACCGGGTTCAGGATAAGCGCCGTGTGGAAGGCCGGGCCGAGTTCCCGCAGCAGCGCGCGGCAGAGGGTGGTCTTGCCTGTGCCGACCTCGCCCGTCAGGCAGATGAAGCCCTTGCGCTCGCGGATGCCGTACAGCAGGTGGTTGAGGGCCTCCTGGTGCTGGGCCGTCAGGTACAGGAATCGCGGGTCCGGGGTGATGCTGAACGGGTCCTCGCGCAGCCGGAAGTATTCGCGGTACACGGCGCCACCTCCGCCCGGCCGCTCGCGCGGCGGGCCCACGGGACGCTCTCGCTGTTAATTCGGCATGCGGCGGCGGGCGTCTTGAGGGGAAAGTGCGCGGGGCGCTCCGCCCCCGCCGGGCGCCGCCCATCGGACGCCGCCGGCCAGCCGCGACAGCAATTTCGCTGACACGCCCGCCGCGCGCCGGTACAGTATCCGCCGGGGGGCGGGAGTGCCGCGACAGGGCGCGCCGCACCCGCTGGAGCCGAGGCCGCAGGGCACGCCCCGAGCGAAGCCGCAGGGCCGCCGGCATCCGCCCCGCAAGGAGCCGCAGCGCATGGGCAAGGAATTCCTGGCGCAGGACCCGTGGCGGGTCTTTCGGATCATGGCCGAGTTCGTGGACGGCTTTGAGGCGATGGCGCAGGTGCCGCCGGGCGTCAGCGTCTTCGGCTCGGCCCGGGCCAGGCCCGGCCAGCCCTATTACGAAAAGGCCCGCGAAGCGGGCCGCCTCATCGTCGAGGCCGGCTTCTCGGTCATCACCGGCGCCGGGCCGGGCATCATGGAGGGCGCCAACCGCGGGGCAAAGGAGGCCGGCGGCGAGAGCGTCGGCCTGAACATCATCCTTCCTTTTGAGCAGGTGGCAAATCAATATGTAACCAAACTCATTAACTTCAGGTACTTCTTCGTCCGCAAGGTGATGTTCTCCAAGTACGCCGTAGGCTTCGTTTTCTTCCCGGGCGGCTACGGCACGATGGACGAGTTCTTCGACACCATCACGCTGACGCAGACGGGCAAGATTCACCGGCTGCCGGTGGTCCTGTTCGGGGCGGACTTCTGGGGCGGCCAACTGGCGTGGATGCGCCGCACGATGCTCGAGCAGTTCAAGCACGTCTCGCCGGAAGACCTCGACCTGGTGTACCTGACCGACGATCCGGCCGAGGCCGTCCGTTACATCTCGGAGCACCTGGCCCCCCGCGACCGCGAGCCCATGCCCGCGCCCGGCAAGTGGGACACCCCGGAGGGCAAGGTCATCCCGTAGCAGCGCAGCCGGCCGCGCGCAGATGTGACACGGCCGGCTTGTCCGGCCGCGGCGGATTCATCGGCGCCCGGCGGCAGGAGGCAACCGTGGATTCCCGCACGATCATCCGCAAGGTCATAAACCAGGGCGGCGCCCCGCGCATCGGCTACCACCTGCCGCCGCCGTGGCCGAACGACATCGTGCACGCTGGCATTGCGCCCGCGCCGGGTTTCGACGACCGCCGCACGGCCGACGGCGACTCCGAGGCGTGGTACGACGAGTGGGGATGCCTGTGGCGGCGCCTGGGCGGCATATCGAAGGGCGAGGTCTTCCAGGGGGCCATCGCCGACTGGGACCAGCTCGACGCCTACCGCCCGCCGGACCTGGGCCTGGAGTCGCGATACCAGGATGCCCGCCGCGCGTTCGCCGCCGCCCCCGACAAGTACCGCATCGGCGACATCCCCGGCTGCGCCTTCAACGTCAGCCGCTACATCCGCCGGCTCGACAACTTCCTGGCCGACTGCCTGCTTGAGCCCGGGCGCGTGCGGCGCCTGAACGCTATCGTCATGGACGAACTTCTCAAGGCCGTCCGCCGCATGACAGAGGCCGGGGCCGACGCCGTCATGTTCCCCGAGGACTGGGGCACGCAGGACCGGCTGCTGATGTCGCCGGCGACGTTCCGCGACCTCTTTCTGCCGGAGTTTCATCGCCTGTGCGGAGCGGCCCGCGAGGCGGGCCTCGACGTGTGGATGCATTCCTGCGGCAAGATGACCGAGATCATCGACGACCTCATCGGGGCGGGCGTCCGCGTGCTCCAGTTCGACCAGCCCACGCTGCACGGCATCGACCTGCTGGCCGCGCGGTTCGCCGGCCGCGTCGCCTTCGAGTGCCCGGTCGATATCCAGCGGACGCTCCAGTCGCGCGACGCCGGGCTTATCCGCCAGGAGGCCCGCCTCCTGTGCGAGGCCCTCGGCGGCCGCGGGGCTGCGGCCCCGCGTTGTGCGCGGCGGGTCTCCGCACCCGCCGCGCACGCACAGGTGGCCGCGTACGACCGCGCGGCGGGTACGGAGACCCGCCGCGCTGGCGGCTTCATCGCATGCCGATATACTGACGAGAAGGCCATCGGCCTGGAACCCGAGTGGCAGGACATCGCCTGCGAGGCATTCCTGGAGTTCGGCGGCTGGAAAGGCTGAGGCCGCCCCGTGGCAGGCCGGGCCCTTGTTGCGAGGCCGCTGGCCGCACTCAAGGGCGGCCACCGGCTGGGCGTCACTGTGGTGGTGCCAACGGAAAAGGGGCGCGATTTCGGGTTTGGCGGGGCGCGAAGGCCGAAGGAGTGGTGAATGAGGAGACGCAAGCGACGATGCGAAGCGCGAGGCCCGGCCGGGCAGTCAAGATGTGCGCGTTTGCCGGAGGCCGTGTCCTTGGGAACGTCGTTTGGTTTTTTCTCTTGCCAGGGAAGGCGGACGGTCGATAGGCTATAGGTTGGGCATGGAGGCAGGTATGCCTACCGCCGGTGGGCAGGCGTGGGGTGCTGCCGTGTGCCATGCGGCGCGATGGTCGCTACCTTTGCAGGTTATCTCCCTTCAGACTGGTCCTTTTTTGATTACGGGCTGTTGACAGGAAGACATAGGAGGCGTATGCTGACGGGTCTGACCTGCTGGGGAGGCTACTGATGGCGGACAAGCCGAAGAAAGTAGCGGGTTCTACGCGCCCGTGTCACACTGCCAAAGAAAAGGCTTCCACTTCCCACCGCTGCATTGGTGCTCGGGGTTTCGGCCTGAACGAAGACCAGCAGAAGGCCATCGCCGATCTCTGGGCTTGGCAAGAGCAGTCGCTGCGCAGCAAGATCATTCTCGGCGGTCCCATCGCGTGATCGCTGGTTTCTCGGATGCCACGCTTGCCAGCGCAGGGGAGGACTGCGTATGCGGGGGGTCTTCGCCAAGAATGAACCCGAGTTGTGGTCCTGCGAGAGTGGGACGCCAGGCTACTCTTTCTACTTTGACCTTATTGCTCCCCTCTGGCGTAATTGCAAGGCGGAGGGGGCCATACACCGGCTGTGTTCCCTTATGAGGAAAATGGGGGCGCGAACGCTGGTCAAAGAAGAGGAACTGGACCCCGACCAAGAACTGCGCGATGAGTTTGACGACTTGACCAGGCGCGTGGGCGCGCCACTGCCGGATCCGCCCAAGGCTGTGCGCATCTCGTTTTTTGCCGCTCCGTGTCCGCCAGACAAATCGCGCTGGCGCGAATTGTTGCCGGAGGACTCCTTCCTTGGATACGCCGTGATTGTCCAAGCCCGCGTGCCGCCCGATGCGGAGAGCGCGAGGCAACACGCTCCGTCGGGCGAACTGGCCTATGTGCTTGAGGCGGTGGCCAGGCCGCCCGGCTGGGCCTGTGAAGATCAAAAGGGGCGGTACGCGATACGCGGCGCAACCAACTACTATGTGCATTGTCAGCGGACATTCAAGACCACGATTGGGCCGAAAGGCAGCAGTAAGGAGTACACTCTGAACGGAGCGTTCTTCTGCCAGCAGAACGGCCTGACGCACGTGTGCGCCCACGCAGCGTTGAGAATGATTCTGAACACCGGCAAAGGGCTGGTTGATCACAAGGTTACGAACCGCGAAGTCAACGAAATCCTGGGTATTGACCACGAGCAGGTCACAGTGCAGCACGGGCTGTCGCCGGAGCAGATACTGACAGTACCGAACCGTCTGGGCATCAATGTACTTGGCGCAGATTTCATTGCCTTGCCTGCGGTCGATTACGCCGAGTGGGCCTACCCCTTGGTGGAGTCGGGTTACTCGGTTCTGCTCGCATTTAACCCGACGCATGCCGAGGGCCACGTCGTAGCCCTTATCGGCCACACGATGAACTCCGACAAGTGGGACTGCGAGGCCCACCTTGCCTATCGCCCCGAAGCGTTCGGCACGTACCACGCCAGCGCGGCGTGGGTTGATCATTTTATCATAAATGACGACAACTTCGGCATGTACACCTGCATGCCGCCGTCTTATCTGCGAAGCAAGGTGCTGCCCCAGTACGACCGCACTCAGCGGGCCGCGTTTGCGCTGGGATTCCTGCCTGCGGGCGTGGATGTGCCGCCGTATTCGGCGGAGAAGGCCGCCGTTGCCCTTGTGCGGCAATTGCAGGCTTGTTACCAGCCGCCCTCGGAGAATCGTTGGCTGGAAAGGATATGGGTGCAACTCCGAGAACCGCAGAAGGGCATCGTTGCGCGCACCCTGGGGCGTAGGACGGAAGAGTATGTTAAATATCTAGGGGCATTGGTTGACAGCGAGGGAAAGCCCGCGCCCTCCGCCATCCCAGACGCGATCAGACGCGGCTCGGAGCACCTCTGGGTCACGGAAGTGAGCCTGCCCGACCTGTACACGGCCAACAAGCGCAAACTTGGGGACGTCCTTGTGGATGCAGAGGCATCCCGGACGCGCGGGCAGCCTTTGCTCAGGTATCGGTGGGGCTGGCTGCCAGGCTTGCAGATTCCGCAGAACCCCGGCCCTGGCGTCATGCCTGCGCCCTGGCCGCTGACAGGGCACGTCCCCGTGCTCAGGCAAAGCCAGGTGCTTGGCCCGTACCAAGAATGGTGAGGAGGCCTCCGAGGAAAGAAGACCGCTGGCCTAGACGTGCCGCGTGCATCGGGTGGCGGCCCACCCGCGAGTACGCGGCCATCGCCGAGGTCAATTCTTCCGCGCGGCAAGGGCCATGCGGGCAGTCTTTCAGGTCCGCGCATGCCCGCCCGGGTTCCGGGCGGTTGGTGGTTGCCCAGAGCGTCAGAGCCTGAACGTCCGCAGCCAGAGTTCCAGGCACACCAGGGACCACAGGCGTTCGCCGTGGTCGGCGCGGCGGGCGGCGTGAGAGGCGATGAGGGCCAGGGCGGCGGGGCGGTTGAGCATGGCGCGGCTGCGCGCGCCGGGGTCCAGCAGAATGGAGCGCATCCACTCGGCGTGCTCGCCCGCCAGCCAGTCGCTCACCGGGACGCCGAAGCCCATCTTGCCGCGCGAGACCACCTCCGCCGGCAACAGGTCCGCAAACGCCTCGCGCAAGACGGCCTTGCCCTGCGGCGTGCGGCCCGCGCGCGCCCGCCACTTCAATTCCAGCGGCATCCGCCGCGCAAGTTCCACCACGCGGTGGTCGAGCATGGGCGAGCGCACCTCCAGGCCGTGCCGCATCGAGGCGATGTCCACCTTCGCCAGGCAATCGTTCGGCAGGTAGTCCGCCAGGTCGATGGCCATGGCGCGGTCGGTCCAGGGGCGAGACTCAAGGCCCGCCAGCGCCTCGCGCCACGCGCCCAGGGGATCGTCGGCCAGGGCCTCGGCGGCGAAGTCGGGGGCAAGAAGCGCCCGCAGGCCGCCCTCGTCGAAAAGCGAACGCCACGCCAGGCAGCGCTGGAGGGGCTCAAGGTCGAGGGCCGCAAGGAACCGCCGCAGGGCGTTCCAGCGGCTCTTGCGGCCCGGCCGCGGGGGCATGAGGCGCCCGGCGGCGCCCAGGACGCGGCGCGCGGCGGGGCCGATGCGCTCGCTCATCCACATGGCGGCGTGGCGCGGGTATCCGCCGAACGACTCGTCGCCGCCGTCGCCGCTGAGCGCCACGGTCACGTGCCGGCGGGCCTCGCGCGCCAGGTAATACATGGCTATATTTGATGAGTCGGCGAACGGCTCGCCGTGATGCCGCACGAGTTCCGGCAGGGCTTCCAGGCATCGCGGCTCGACCGCGATTTCCGTGTGCTCGGTTCCCAGGCGCGCGGCGACCGCGCGGGCGTAAGGCGACTCGTCCCAGCCGGCCTCGGCGAAGCGCACGGTGAACGTGCGGAGGCGCCCCGGGGCGTGCGCGGCCGCAAGGGCCGCCACGATGGAGGAATCCAGCCCGCCCGACAGGAGGACGCCCAGGGGCACGTCGGCCGCGAGTTGCGCTCCGCAGGCCTGCGCGAGTGCGGCCCGCAGGCGCTCGCGCCACTCGGCGGGGCGGGCGGCCGCGTCCGCCGGCCCGCGAGGCACCTCCCAGTAGCGCGCGGGGCCGTGCAGGCGGCCGGAGGCGGCGTCGAAAACCAGATAGTGTGCGGGCGGGAGTTTCCGGACGCCCGCAAAGCCCGTCGCGGGGGCCGGCACGCAGCCGAACCGCAGGTACGCGCCCACGGCCCGGCGGTCGAGCGAGCGCGGCACGTCGGGGCATTCCAGCAAGGCCGCCGGTTCGCTGGCGAACGCCAGGCCCCACGCCTCGCGGAACCAGTAGAGCGGTTTCTGGCCCAGGCGGTCCCTCGCAAGGAGCAGCCGCCCCTGCCGCGCGTCCCACACAGCCAGGGCGAACATGCCCACGAGGCGCTCAAGGAACGCCTCGCCGAAGTCGTCGTAAAGGTGCACGAGCGGTTCGGCGTCGCCGGCGGTGCGGAAGGCGTGGCCGCGCGCGGCGAGGGCGGCCCGCAGGTCGAGGTAGTTGTATATTTCTCCGTTACATGCGAGCACCGCCGACCCGTCTTCGTTTGCGATGGGCTGGCGGCTGCCGGGCGGGTCGATGACGGCCAGCCGCCGCACGGCCAGGCCGGCGCAGATTGCGGATGCCGGACTGCCGATTGCTTGTTGGCCGGACGAGGCGGCGCCGGCCGGCGGCCAGAATCCTTCCTGGTCCGGGCCGCGGTGAACGAGGCGTGCGGCCATGCGGGCCAGGGCCGCCCGGTCAACCGGCCGACCGTCGGTGCGTACGATTCCGGCGATGCCGCACATGCCTGGCCTCCGGCGGCGAGTCTAGCGCCGCGCGGGCGGCGGTCAAGGCAAAAGGGAATCCCGTGCGGCAGGAATGATTGACACCCCGCGCAAGGCGGGCCTATAATCGGCAATCCGTTGACCGGACGAAGCGGGAGCAGGCCCGGGTGCAGAGGCTTAAGCGAGCAGCGGGGATGGCCCTGGCGGCCGCGGCGCTTGCGGCGGCGGCCGGTTGCGAGTTCACGCGGCCCGACGACTATCCGCAGCGCTTGATGGCGGCCGACCTGGCCGACGCCCTCCGCGAGGAGGCCCTGAAGTTGCCCGACGGCGGACAGCGCGAACGCCTCGTGACCGGCCTTATCCAGGTGCGGGAACTCCTGCTGGGCGAGTCGGTCCTGAAGGTGGAGGAGTCGGCGTCGGGCGGCCCGCGATTGCCGACACCCGAGGGGGGAGCCGCCCCCGCCCCGCCCTGGGCCACCATGTTCGCCCCCGCGAGCCTGGTCATCGGGTTCTTCACCCGCAGCCGCGACTTCGACGGCCAACCGGGCGACGACGGCCTGGAGGTCCGCCTCCAGCCGCTCGACCAGTTTGGCGACCCGACGAAGGCCGTCGGGTCGTTCCGCGTCGAGGTCTTTCAGTGCCGGCTGCGGACGTCCGAGCGCAAGGGCGGCCGCCTGGGTCACTGGTTCGTCTCGGTCCTCGACCTCGAGAGCCAGCGGAAGTACTATGATGACGTTGACCGGTCGTACGTCTTCCCGCTCTTGTGGGAGGCGCCGATCGAGGCGGGCACGATGGTCATCGTCCAGGCGACGTACTATCCGCCGGGCGGGTTCGAGGAGAAACTGTTCGCCCAGCGGGTCATCAAGATCGGCCCGCAGGAATAAGGCGACGAGGGGCCGCGCCTGGCGGGCGGCGAATCGCTGATGGAGCGGCAACGTGCGCACAGGAACGGTGAACCTGGCGAAGGTCGCCCTGGCGGCCGTTCTCGCCGCGGCCCTGGCCGGATGCCAGTTGACGCGCCAGAACTTCCAGGCCATCTCGCTCGGCCAGACGCCCGACGAGGTGCGCAAGATAATGGGCGCCCCGCGATACGAGTTTGAGCATGAGTGGGTGTACACGGCCGATGACCCGCGGGACCTGACGAAGGCGAGCGTGTACTTCGGGCCGGACAAGAAGGTCGTCGGCAAAGCCTGGCAGAATCCCGAAAAGCCGTGGGAGAACCTGCGGGAAGGCGAGGTCCCTCAGCCGTAGCGCCCTCCGAGGCGCCGCGAGCCGGAAAGGGGTTGCGCATGCGCATGCGAAAGAATGTCTTGGCCGGGGCGGCCCTGGCGGCCGCGGGCCTGGCCCTGGCGGGATGCTTCTACCGCCCGCCCGACACCGAGGGTATGTACGGCCGCATCAGCGTGGGCATGACCAGGGACGAGGTCGTCAAGGCGCTCGGCCCCCCCTACGTCGTCCTTGAGAGCGAGATGTTCTACATTTATGATGATCCGCCGAACCCGGTGCGGTTCCGGTTCGTCCTGAACGACCAGGGCCGCGTGGTGGCGAAGTACTTCGAGTCGAAGAAGGAACTGGCGAAGCGCACCGAAGAGACCAAGGGCGAGGAGTCCACGGCCATCACGCCCCCGCCGCCGCCCAACGAGCCGCGATACCCGGGCGGCCCGCTGCCGCGATTCGAGAAGCAGCCCGGCATGCCCTAGGCGATATGCTTCCGAGCCGCCGCTGTGAAGCGGCGGGCATCGCAGGGCGCAAGTCCCCCCGGCCTGTGGCACGGCCGCCTTGTCCGGCCGTGCGAAGCGTGGGCCGGCTCCGGCCCGCGCCCTGCCCGCCGGGTAATGCGCCAGTAACGGTGGGGCGACCGCGCGGGATCTTCGTTTAGCCGCGGCCGGTACGGCCGCGGGCGTCGCCGTGCCTGCGACGGCTAAACAACGGCAGCGGCCGGGCGCATGTTTAGCCGCGGCTGGTAGGGCCGCGGGCGTCGCCGTGCCGGCGACGGCTAAACGTTCTGCACGAGGGCCCCACCACTACTGACGCAGTGCGGCGGGCGCGCCTTGGTTCTGGCTGTCCAGGGGCACTTCCGTCTCGGCCTCCAGGACCTCGCCCGCCAGCGTGGTGAACTTTGCGCGCAGCGTAAGGCGGTCGCCCGTCGGCGCCCGGCCGCCGGGCCAGGGCAATTTCAGGATGTAGCCGTAGGTTCCCAGGCCGCTCAGCCACGCCTGCCTCATCTCGTCGGCCGAGAAGGTCCAGCGGTAAACCTGCGGCTGTGCAGCGCCGGGCGCCGCCGCGCCCGCGGCCGGATGGTCGGCGGCGTGCGCGGCCGGAGGCGCGGCGGCCGGCGCCCGCGCCTCAAGTTCCAGGCTCCCGGCGCGCTTGACCACGTCGCCCGTGGAGTCGAGCGGCTCGATGATGACCCGCAGCCGCTGCTCGGCGCGGGGCCGGCCGCCATCCAGGATGCCGCTGTACTTGCCGAACCGGACGGCCGCGGGGCGGAACGGGTCTTCCGGCGGCGCGAGGGGCTGCGGCTGTGCGCCCGCGGCCTCCAGCGCCGCCAACTTCTGCTGCGCAGCCAGGAGTTCGTCCTCGCACCGGCGGCTCCTGGCCATCAGCATGCGGACCTGTTCTTCGCGCGACAGGCCCGCCGGCTCGCAGCCCGCCAGGGGCATCGCGACGGCCGCGGCCGCCAGGCCCATCGCCGCGAGACGCGCCGCGCTGCGCCTCGGCGCGGAACGCCCGGCGCGCAGCGCCCCGCATAGGCCGACGACCTTGCGCATGTTCGCGATCTCCGGGGTTCCGCGGCCGCCGTGCCTTCGCTTGCGAGAGCATAGCCCGCGGCCATGGCGCCACTTTAGTCGGCCCGCGCCCGGCTGTCAACAAAGCGGGCCGCCCGGCAGCGGTGAAGAACCTCCCGACTATGACACGGCGGGACTGGGATGTGACGAGGTTGAGGACGGTCGCGGCGCATGGGGGGCGTGGCGGCCGGTTGGCCGCGGGGCGAGGGGGCGAACGGGCGGGTTC
>VGYT01000040.1 GCA_016872895.1 Planctomycetota bacterium | reverse complement strand
AGTTCGTCTGATTGCCGCCCGAGTGGGACGCCCGTTGCGACAGTTGGAGCGGGCGATTGCGCAGTTGCCGGCCCTGCCGCTTGATGCCGATGTCTCGGTTGCCGTGGTGGGCGGCACGCGAGAGGTGGAGGCACTCTCGCGTGGCTTCGACGCCATGGTGGAACGCTTGCGAAAACTGGCCAGGGAGCAATCAGCGACGCAAGACCGGATGGTCCACGCCGAGCGGCTGGCCGCCCTGGGGGAACTTGCCGCGGGGCTGGCCCATGAAATCCACAACCCCCTGGATGGGATGCTCGAGTGTCTGCGGTATCTGAATGCCGACGCGGACAAGAGCGCGCGCGCGGCCAAGTACTATCCGTTGTTGCAGGACGGTCTGGAGCGGATTGCCCGCACGATGCGGCAGATGCTGGGTTTCGCGCGCAGCGGCCAGCAGGTGTCTTCGGAGGTTTGCTCGGTTCGCGGCCTGCTGGCGGAGATGGAGTTGATGATCCGGCCTCGTCTGGAAGGCGGGCGGGTCCACCTGAACATGCATACGGACGGTTCCTGCTCGTGCCTGTGCAACCGCGACGGACTGGTGCAGGCCGTGTTGAACCTGGTCCTGAACGCCGCCGAATCCGCCGAGGCGAGTGATCAGCCCGAGGTTCGCGTGGAAGCCGCTTGCGACGAGCAGTGGGTCTATCTCAGCGTGAACGACAACGGCCCGGGCGTTCCGAGCAAATTTCGTTCCAGGGTTTTCGACGCCTTCTTCACCACCAAGCCCTCCGGCAAGGGCACGGGCCTGGGGCTGTCCGTGTCTCGGCAGATCATTCGGGCGATTGGCGGAGACATCGAGCTGGCGAATGGGCCGGGCCCTCTGGGGGGCGCCTGCTTTTTGATCCGGCTTCCCAAAGCCACTGCGAGAGGTCCTGACGATGGCTGTGTGTGCAAGAATCCTGATTGTTGATGATGAACGCATCAAGCGTTCGATCTTGGAAGACGAGCTCAGGGCGGGTGGCTACGACGTGGTCACCGCGGAGAATCCACTCCAGGCCGAGCCCAAGATGAAAAGGACAGCCTTCGACGTCATCGTCACCGACCTTCGCATGCCGGGTCAGGACGGCCTGTCGTTTCTCCGCCAGATCAAGCAGCGTCAGCCCGATCAGCAAGTCATCGTCATGACCGCCTACGGGACGGTGGAAACCGCCGTGGAGGCGATGAAACTGGGGGCCTTCGATTACCTCCTGAAGCCGTTCGCGACCGAGGAACTGCTGCTGAAGATCGACCGGCTCATGCAATACCGCCGCCTGGCCAGCGAGAACGAGGCCCTTCGGCAGCAGTTGGCGGTGCAGGGCCCCAGCCGAATCATCGGGCAGTCGGAGAGCATCCGCCGACTGCTGGCTCGCATCCACATGGTTGCCCCCACCGACAGCACCGTGCTCATCGAAGGCGAGAGTGGAACGGGCAAGGAGCTGGTTGCAAGGATGCTCCATGAGACGTCGCATCGTTCGCGGGGTCCGTTCGTGGCCGTTTCCTGCGCGGCGTTGCCCAAGGACCTTATCGAAAGCGAACTATTCGGTCATGAGCCGGGCGCGTTCACCGGGGCGACCCGACAACGGACCGGGCGGTTCGAGCTGGCCCACGGGGGAACGCTGTTTCTGGACGAAGTGGACGACATCCCCATGGAAGTGCAGGTCAAGCTTCTGCGGGTGTTGCAGGAGAGGGCCTTCGATCGCATCGGGGGCGAAGGGACCGTTCAAGCCAACGTTCGTGTCGTCGCCGCGACAAAGCGGCCGATCTCGCCGCTGGTGGAGGAAGGCCGCTTTCGCGAGGACCTGTACTACCGCCTGAGTGTGGTGCCTTTGCACATCCCGCCATTGCGAGAACGGACAGAGGACATCCCTTGTCTCGTGGAGTTCTTCCTCCAGAGGCTGGCAACCCGTCTAAACCGCGATAACCTCTCCGTAACGCACGAGGCCATGCGGAAGCTACGGGAGTATTCCTGGCCGGGCAACGTGCGACAGTTGGAACATGTGCTGGAACAGATGGCGGCGCTCAGCTCCCACGGGACTCTGGATGTGTCTGACTTGCCGGTCCCGGTGCTCTCAACGCGGTGTTCCGAAGTCATATCTCTTTCGCTGGAGGGGCGGTCCAAGGTCGATCTGGCGACGGTGTTGGAGGAGGCCGAAGCGGCGCTGGTGCAGTGGGCCGTCCAGAAGTGCGGCGGCAACCTCAGCCAGGCCGCCGACGCGCTGGGCATTGCGCGCTCGACGCTCCAGTACAAGATGGCCAAGTTGAACGGCCGCGAAGGCCTCTGGGGTGACGGATTTCCGGCAGGGGATAACGGATAACCGCCTGTGCACGCAAGTCACTTTCCAATAGGGTCTTAGAGACTGTCTGGTTGCGGTCAGTGCAGCTCGCCTATCGGGGGATTCGTCGTTTGCTCACGCATTTCTGCTCGGGGCAGCGATTCCGAAGTTCCTTTTATCACCTGGCCTTTCGCAGGTTTTTGACGGGCCTCCGGGATGCTGGGCCCCGGTTTTCTTGAGGATTTGAGGCATTCTTTGGCTGCCTTGAATTTTCGCATGAGCCTATGGCGCATGTGAACGGCACTTAATTCCGTAAGTCGTCTCAAGACAACGTGTTACGTTCTCAAAAACCTGCGAAAGGCCAGTTTTATCACAGGTGTTGCAGACATTCATGCCCGCTGGCACGGGTTTTGCTCGCCAGAAGACCGACCCGGTGTGGGTGTGCACGCACCGATCCGGCATTTCCAGGCCTGGCATGAAAAAGGAATCAACGATGACCAAACGCGTGTTGATGATTGCTCTGGGGATTACCGTTGCCAATGCGGTCACGGCATCGGCCGCCACACCGGAAGAATTGGAGGCGACCATCGGAAAGCTCGAGCAGCGCATCGAGCAGCAGGACAAGCGGATTGCGGAACTCGAGGCCGCCCCGGACCGATTGAAGGACCAGCAATCCCATCGCGAAGCTATCCGAGAAGTGCTGAAGGGGATGAATGAGGATGCGCAGAAGCGATCGGAGATGCCAGGCTGGCTGGAGAACCTGAAATTCTACGGGGACTTGCGCCTGCGCTATCAGGGGGACTTCTCTGACTGGGGTTCGACCAGTGATTCCGAGAGGAAGGATCGCAACCGGGCTCGTTTCCGATTGAGGGTCGGGGCTGAGAAGACTTGGCTGGAGGATCAACTGGAGGTTGGCTTCCGCATCGCCACCGGGGAGAGCAGCGACCCCACCTCCACCAACCAGAGTATGACCGGGAACTTCTCCAAGAAAGACGTGTGGCTTGATCTGGCTTACGCCCGTTATGCCCCAAAGGCCGTCAAGGGCTTTTCGATAACTGGCGGCAAGATGAAGAACCCCTGGCTCATGAACGAGATCTTCATGGACAGTGACATCAATCCGGAGGGTTTCTGGGCCGAGTACAAGGCGCCTCCAATTGGCCCCGTCGAGCCGTTTGTCGGAGCCGGCCACTTTGTCCTGATGGAGCGTGCGGGCACCAGTTCTCCGGCGCATGACACCATCATGTACGGCTATCAGGCCGGCCTGGCGTGGAAGGCGGCCAAGGACGTGAAATACACGTTCGCCACCTACTATCAGGACTACGATCACTTTGACGACAGCGGAGCACTGGCGCGAGGCAACGACAGTCCGCTGACGCGAGTTCCGGACTTCGGCGTAATCGGCCTGACCAACAAGCTCGACTTCAAGGCGGGTAAGCTGCCGATGAGCGTCTTCTTTGACTGGGCGCGCAACTGTCGCGAGGCCGACAGCACGTCCAAGTACGAGGACGACAAGAACGCCTACTTCGCAGGCATCAAGATAGGCGAGAACAAGAAGAAGGGCGACTGGTCCGCCAAGTACATATACGCCATCTTGGGGGCCAACTCACTGCCTGGCACTTTCACTGACGCGGATTTCGGCTTTGCCAACCGCCGGGGGCACGTGTTGCGCGGCGAATACAACATCCTCGACAACCTGACCGCCGGGGTCACCCTCTTCCTCACCGAGCCGATCTTCTCCCCGACAACGACCTCCGGCTCCAGCGCGTTTGAGGACAAGACCACTACGGTCCAAGTCGATCTGGTCTGGAAATTCTAGCGAAACACCGCGCCGGATCTTGGTGGCCGAGTCGCGCTCGGCGCCAGGACTGGAGCACGAAGGATGGGCAAGCACATGGATATGACCCGACGCGGATTTTTGAAAGGCGCAGGGGCTGCCGGCTTGGCGGCGACCACATCGGTTCTGCCGGGCTGCTTGCAGGAGGCCCCCGCTGCTGGAGGCAGACGATGGGGCATGGTTATCGACCGGCGGCGCTGCGTGGGATGCCGGGCGTGCATGGTCGCGTGCAAGGCGGAGAACCACACGCCGTCGGGGGTGTGCTACAACCTGGTGCTGGAGGAGGAGGCCGGGAGCTATCCCCACGTCACCCGCCGTTTTCTGCCGCGGCCGTGCATGCAGTGCCAACATTCCAGTTGCACGCTCGTTTGCCCGACCAAGGCAACGTACCACCGGGAAGACGGCATCGTGGCGGTGGACTATGACAAATGCATCGGCTGCCGCTACTGCATCGCCGCCTGTCCGTACGGCGCGCGGTGCTTTGACTATGGGCACAACTACGACCCGAATCTGACACCCCCCGAGCGCCAGCCATCGCCGGAATACGGCGAGAATCGCATACGGCGCAAGGGCCAATCGCCCATCGGGAACGTTCGCAAGTGCACATTCTGCCTGCATCGCATCACCAAGGGCCTCAATCCCGCCTGCGCCGAGACCTGCATCGGCCATGCGATTCACTTCGGCGACCTGAACGATCCCGGAGGGCTCTGCTTGGTGCATGGAGAGAAGCTACAGGAACTCCTCGCCAGCCGAGCGCCGATGCGGCTGAAAGAGGAACTCGGCAACGAACCCTCCGTGTACTACCTGGACTGAGGAGATAGCGACCATGCCGGAACCATCCATTGATCACGCCCGACGGACGATACGCGTGGTCGGCTACCTGCTCTTGGTGGTCGCCACGGTGGCGGGCGCGGTAGGCCTGTACGAGTTGCTGACCGAAGGGCACCTTCACGAGGCCACCACGCTCCATGTGCCGTGGGGCCTGTGGGTGGCGGGGTACATCTTCTTTCTGGGCCTTTCTGCCGGGTCGTTCCTGGTCTCCGCCCTGCCTTACGTCTTCGGCGTAAGGCGGCTGGAGCCGATAGGTCCACTGGCGCTGATCGTTTCGCTGATGTGCCTTCTCCTGGCCGGTATGCTCATCATGGCGGACCTCGGCCACCCCGAGCGCATGCACAAGGTTCTGCTGTCGCTGAATCCCACCTCGCCGATGGCCTGGATGTCCGTGCTGTACAACTTCTACATCGCCGTGGTGTTGGGGCAGTTGTACTTCGCGTTGCGACTGAGCCTTGTCGCGCGGTTGCAGGAGGGGCAGCGCCCGCGCTGGCTGTTTCGCCTGCTGACCCTGGGCAGCAGACGAACCGACGACGACAGCGTCCGGCGCGATCACCGATGGCTGCGCCGTCTGGGAGTGGCGGGAATCCTCGTGACGGTGGTACTGCTGTGGTGCGAGGGTTCCATCTTCGCCGTCGCCAAGGCCAGGCCCAACTGGTTCGGCGGCCTGCTGCCTGTGGTGATACTGATCTCGGCGCTTGCGTCGGGCGGGGCTCTGCTGACGCTGCTGTCGGCCGTCTCGTGCCGGGTCCACACCGACCTCAAGGCTGACCTCGTTCGCTGGCTGGCCATATTCACCGTCGGAGTCCTGGCGGTCGAGACGCTTATGCTTGCGTCTGAAATCCTCACCGTTCTGTACGGCGGGATCTTGCACGAGACGCATGCCTGGATGACGACGATCACCGGGCCGTACGCCGTGGGTTTCTGGGGCGTCCAGATCGGCTTGGGCGTGGTGCTGCCGGCGATGATTGTGGCCTTGCCCGCGACGCGCCGCCGGGTGGGCTGGCTTGGCCTGGCTGGTCTGCTGGTGGTCGTGGGAATGATGGTCACGCGATGGAACATCGTCATTCCGGCGCAGTTGGTGGCTTCTTTTGAAGGGCTGGGCGAGGCGTACCATCACGCGCGCTTCCAAGAAGGCTACTTCCCCAGCCGAGGCGAATGGCTGGTCGCTCTGGGTGTTGCCGCCCTGGGAGGCTGGATGTTTCTGGTGGCATCTCGACTGTTGCCGCTGGATGGCTTGCATCATGCCTCCATCCCCGAAGGAGCTGAATAATCATGACGGACCTGGAACCTGTTTCCTCTAATCCCGAACACGGGCGGCGCGATGTGTTGAACGGCGCCTTGCTTGGCGGCTGTGCCCTGCTGGCCGGCGGGGTGATGTCGGTCCTCGCCCGGATTGCGCAAGGGCAGCACCTGGCGGAGCTGGACAAGGGCGAGCACGAGTACGACCAGAACGACCCCGAGAACATCATCAACACGGTGTGCCTGGGGTGCAATACCGGCTGCCCGATCAAAACCAAGATCAAGAACGGCACGATCGTCAAGATTGACGGCAATCCCTACGGCCCCTGGGGGCGCAAGCCGCATCTCGCGTATAAGACCCCTCTGCCGGTGGCGGCTCGGACGGAGGGCGTTTTGTGCCCCAAGGGCCAATCCGGCATGATGACCGCCTACGACCCGTACCGTTTGCGCAAGGTGCTCAAGCGGGACGGCGCCCGCGGCTCCATGAAGTGGAAGACCATCGACTTCCACCAGGCCGTCGAGGAGATTGTCAAGGGCGGCAGGCTCTTCGCGCACGTGCCCGGCGAGGAAGACCGCGGCGTCGAGGGCCTGAACGACCTGTGGGCCCTGCGCGACCCGAGACTGGCCGGCGAGATGTCCAAGGAGGTCGACGAGATATGGAAGGCCAAGACGCCCGGCGACAAGAAGGTGAAGATCTCCGGGTTCCAAGAGAAGTTCCGTGAGCACCTCGGGGTGCTGATCGACCCGGATCACCCGGACTTCGGGCCCAGGAACAATCAGTTCCTGTGGATCCACGGGCGCCTCAAGGCCGGACGCAGCGAGTTCTTCAAGCGCTTCGTCGACGAGGGCCTCGGATCGAGCAATTTCCACGGGCACACGACGGTTTGCCAGGGCGCGCTGTACTTCGCGGGCAAGGCGATGTCGGCCCAGTGGGCCTTCGACGAGAAGAAGGCCAGGGAAGACTGGGTCGGGGGCGACAAGTTCTACTGGCAGGCCGACCAGACCGCGGCGGAATTCATCCTGTTCGTGGGGGCCTCGCCGTTCGAGGCCAACTACGGGCCGCCGTCGCGATGCCCGTCGATCACCGAGGGATTGACCTCGGGCCGGCTCAAGATCGCGGTGGTGGACCCTCGCTTGTCCAAGACGGCCGCCAAGGCATGGAAGTGGCTGCCGGCCAGGCCCGGGACCGAGGGCGCGTTGGCGCTGGCGATGATCCGCTGGGTCCTGGACAACGACCGCCACGACAAGCGGTACCTGGGCTGCGCCAACAAGGCGGCGGCGGCTCAGGCCGGCGAGCCAAACTGGTCCAACGCCTCCTGGCTGGTCAAGGTCGACGACGGGCAGGCGGGCGCCTTCCTGCGGGCCTCGGACCTCGGGTTGGCCGCGGAGAAACGCGCCGCGAAGGCCAAGGACGGGGAGGTCTCCTACGAGTTCGACCCATTCGTCGTGCTGGCCGACGGCAAGCCGGCGCCATTCGACCCCAACGACGCCGCGCAGGCCGTTCGCGGCGATCTGCTGGTCGACGCCGAGATCGGCGGGCGCCGCGTCAAGAGCGTGCTGCAACTGCTGGCGGAGGAATCCCGGCGGCATTCCGTGGAGCAGTGGGCGGCGATCTGCGGCGTGGAGGCGTCGGACATCATCGAGCTGGCCAGGGAGTTCACCTCGCACGGCAAGAAGGCCGCCGCCGACATCCACCGCGGCGCGGCCCAGCATACCAACGGGTTCTATAACTGCCTGGCGTTCAATTCGCTGAACCTGCTGATCGGCAACTACGACTGGCGCGGCGGGATGGTCAAGCTCACCACCTATGACATCACCGGCGCCAAGGCGGGGGGGCCGTTCAACATCAAGGCCATGAACCCCAGGGCGATGAAGCCCTTCGGGCTGGGCATCCTGCGCGAGCGGAAGTTCGAGGAAACAACGCTCTTCGAGGGGAAATACCCCTCCAAGCGGCCCTGGTTTCCCCACGCCACCGACGTCTACCAGGAACTGCTGCCGTCTGTGCAGGACGAGTATCCTTACCCGATCAAGGCGCTGCTGCTCTATATGGGTACGCCCGGCTACTCCCTGCCAGCCGGACAGACGCAGATCCAGGTCCTGGCCGACACCGCCAGGCTGCCTCTATTCATCGCCTCGGACATCGTCGTCGGCGAGAGCAGCATGTACGCCGACTACATCTTCCCCGATCTGTCGTTCTATGAGCGATGGGAGTGTCAGGGCTCCCACCCCAACAACATCTGGAAAGTCCAGCCGGTCCGCCAACCCGCCATTGCCCCCATTCCCGAAACCGTCAAGGTCTTCGGCCAGGAAATGCCAATTTGTCTGGAGGCATTCATGCTGGCCGTGGCAGAGAAGATGGGACTGCCCGGCTTTGGGCCGGACGGCTTCGGCAATGGGCAGGATTTTCTGCGCCCCGAGGACTTCTACCTGCGGCTGGTCGCCAACCTCGCCTACGGAGAGAAGGCAGATGGTTCGGATGCGGTTGCCGACGCCGGCGACGAAGAACTGGCCGTGTTCCTCAAAGCCCGCCGGCACCTGCCGGCATCGGTGTTCGACCCGGCCAAGTGGCAGGCAGCCGTGGGGCCGCACTGGCGGCGGGTCGTGACGGTCCTGAACCGCGGCGGGCGGTTCCAAGACTACGAGAAGGCCTTCGACGGCGAGAAGGTCCAGAACAAGTACGGCAAGTTGGTCTGCATGTACTCGGAGAAGGTGGCCAAGACGAAGTACTGCACCACCGGCAGGACCATGCCGGGCGTCGCCTGCCACCTGGAAATCGCCGACTGCATGGGCCAGCCGCTGGTTGTCCAGGAGGACGAACTGCACCTGATCACGCACCGCGAGATCTTCCACACCAAGTCGCGAACGCCGGGCAACCCCTGGCTGCGCGAGCTGATGCCGGAGAACTTCGTCCTGATCAATACCCGTGATGCGGGCAGGCTTGGCCTGCGGGACGGCGACCGCGTGCGGGTCACGTCCCGCTCCAATCCCGAGGGAGTCTGGAAGCTGCCCAACTTCGGCGACAAGCCCATGGTGGGCAAGATCAGAGTCACCGAGGGCATCCGCCCCGGCGTCGTGTCATTCTCGCTGGGGCACGGGCACTGGGCATACGGCGCCTCGGACATATGGATCGACGGGGCGCAAGTGGCGGGCGATCCCCGCCGCGGGACAGGCGTGCATGCCAACGCGGCTATGGCCATCGATCCGCACCTCAAGAACGTCTGTCTCCAGGACCTGGTAGGCGGGAGCGTGTCGTTCTACGACTCCCCCGTGCGGCTTGTGAAGCTTTGAAGGGACCAATGTCGGCGGACGACCAGAGTGCAACGGAACGGAACAAGGAATGGAATCGAACATGCGCAGCGCGAGACTCATAGTGGCGACGGGCCTGTTGGCCATCGGGATTCTTTCCGGATGTCAAGACGCCTCTGTGGCGGGGCCCGAGTCACAAGGGGAGGCCGGCGATGTTCTGTTGTGCGGCAAGTGCGGGCAGGTCAAGGGGGCGGATCTGTGCTGCAAGCCTGGACAAGAGAAGTGTGCGAAGTGTGGCCTGGCGAAGGGTGCGCCCGGGTGTTGCCGACTGTCCCCGGGCACACAGGGCGACGTGGAACTGTGCGCCAAGTGCGGTCAAGTCAAGGGGACCGATGCGTGCTGCAAGCCGGGACAGGAGACGTGCGGCAAGTGCGGCTTGGCAAAGGGTTCGCCAGGGTGCTGCCGGATCAAGTGAGCGCGGTCGGTGTCTCGCCGGGCGCCGGGTCAATGGCCAGAACAAGAGTTGGAGGCGACGACGGCTTGGACGACTCCGGAGCCTGACATTGGAACTGTTGAATGCCGTACAAGCCGTGATCTGCCAGCGATTGGAGCGGGCGCAGGAGGTCCTGGGCCTGAAGGCCGACCTGCTGCCGCGGGGCAAGATGCTCCGAACACGTCTGGCCGGTCGCCTGTGGGCCTCGGTCGCCTGTGGGGCTTGCTGTGAGACGATCGTGGCCGCGTGCGCCGCCATCGAGATGGTGCACACGGCGAGCCTCTGCCACGACGACGTGATCGACGAATCGCCGTTGCGGCGGCATCGGCCGGCCCTGTGGACCGTGGCGGGTCGACCCGCTGCGGTGTTGACCGGGGATCTGCTGCTGTCTGAGTCGATGGACTTGATGCTTCAGCCGCAAGGCGGGCTGTACGCGCGGTCGTTCCTGGCCAAGGTCCGCCAGGTGGTCGAGGCCGAAACTCGTCAGGAACTGCTGCACCGCGGGCAGATGCCGGACATGCAGACCTGTATCACTGTGGCGAGGGGGAAGACGGGGCTGCTGTTTGCGTTCGTAGCGGAGATCTGCGCCGGGACCGATCCTGTATTGCGGTCGGCCCTGGAGGAGGCCGGGTATCTTCTACGACAAGTTCTGACCCCACGGGTGATTCATGGCGATTGTCACGATCAACGACGTATTGAAGCAGGCCAAGGCATTTGAACGGATGCTGTCGGCATATTACGCGACCATCGCATCGCACACCGCCCGGGAGGGCGTTCGGCTGCTGAGCGACTATATGGCCCGTCATCGCGTCCGACTCCGTGACGCGCTGGACCGCCTGGACCCTTCCGATGCAGCCCGTCTGAGCGAGACTCCGTTGCGATACCAGCCCAAGGCCGCTGACTGCACCTGCTTCGAGAAGGTCCACCTGCCCGAAGGGGCTACTGCATCCGATGTGCTGGACGCGGCTATCACCTTCGACGACTGCCTCATCCTGCTGTATCGCCAGGTGCTGGCACAGGAGATTGCCCCGGAGGCATCTGAACTGTTCGAGAGCCTGCTTCGGAGCGAGCAGCGCGATCAGATGGAACTCAAGAAGATCAAGGCGATGGACTACTTCTGATGCCGGAGCCAGCCTCACATCCTCGGGCGTCCTACACGCTGCCCCTTGCGAAGGACAAAGCGGCGCGGACGGTTCTGATCGAGATGTCCGGTGCGGCCTTGGACGAACCGATCATGCGCAGCAGCATCAAGTGGTTCTGCCGGCTCCGGTGGGCTGTGGTGGGGATGCTTGTCGCCGCCGGTCTGATCGGCAACAGCGGGACGGTGGTAGCTGTTGCGGGTCTGTCCCACGTGGGGCACTGGCCGTTCCTCTGTGCAGCCGTGCTCATGGTGGCCAATGCGGGTTTCCTCTTGCACGCCCGAAGGGGAAGCGGCGCGCTTCCACCCGTCGCGGTTCGCCGCAATCTGTGGTTCCAGATCATCCTGGACCTGGTCGTGCTGACGGTTGTCGTCCACCTTATCGGCAGCACCACGACTTTCATTGCATTCGCCTACCTGTTTCACATCGTGCTGGCCTGTATCTTCTTTCCGGCCCGGCTGAGCCTGATCGTAACTCTCCTCGCCGCCGGCCTGTTCATCTTGTGCGTTCTCTTGGAGCAGATCGGACTGTTGGCCCCCCGGGAGGTGTTCGAGGGGGCCTCTGACACCCCGCGAGGCAAGGTCGTCTTTGCCATCGGCTTGGCGATGCTGATCTGGGGGGCGGTGTGGCATCTGACCTCGCATCTTGCGGCCACCGTTCGTCGGCGGGACGCGGCGCTGATCGCGACCAATGCCCGCCTCCTGGCCGCGCAGAGAGAACGGGCCCGCCACATGCTGATCACCACCCACCAGCTCAAGTCGCCGTTTGCAGCCATACATGCCCAGGCGCAACTCCTGGCCGATGGCTTCTGCGGGGGACTCAATGAACAGGCCGCTGCCGTGGTGCAGCGGATCACCGCCCGTTGCCGCCGGCTGACAAGAGAAATCCAGGAGATGCTCCAGTTGGCCAACCTGAACTCCCGGAGCATTTCCGAAGCCAAGCCTGCCATGATTGACCTATCGCACATTGTCAGGCTTTGTCTCGCCGAATTGGATCCCATCCGCCAGGATCGCGACATTCGCCTGGAACTGGACCTGGGCGAGACCGTCGTCCGGGCCGTCGCGGATCATCTCAGGATGCTCCTGGGTAACCTGCTGTCGAACGCCATCACGTATTCGCGGGCGGGCGGCACGATACGGGTTGCCAGTGGGACAGATGCGAGCGGCAGAGCCTTCGTCACCATCGGGGACAGCGGCATCGGCATAGAGCCCGCGAAGCTAGGCCGTATCTTTGATGAGTACTACCGGACGAATGAGGCCGTCAAACACAACCCGGAGTCCAGCGGGTTGGGGCTGGCGATCGTCAAGCAGATCGCCCTTCTGCATGGCATACAGGTACGTGTGGAAAGCCAGGTGGGGAGCGGCACGACCTTCCACTTGGTCTTTCCGGTGGAGAGACCGGTTCGGGAATGACATCAGGAGAGTCCCATGGCATACGTGTTGATCGTGGACGATGACCGTGACTTTGCCGACACGGCGGCTGCGGTATTGCGTCAAGCCGGCCATGACGTGAGCCTGGTATACGATACTGAGGATGCCTTGGCGAGCATGAATCGGCATCGGCCCGATGTGCTCGTGCTTGATGTGATGTTCTCGGAGGACATCTCCGCCGGCTTCGCATTGGCTCGGGCCATGAGGCATCATCACGAGCATCTCAAGGGCGTGCCCATCCTCATGCTGACGGCGGTGAACACCAGGTTTCCACTGGGCTTCGGGCGGCAGGACATCGACGACGAGTGGCTTCCCGTAACCGACTTCCTGGAAAAGCCTGTCGATCTCAAGCGGCTGGTCCAGCGAGTTGCTGAACTGCTTCCTGATCAGCCGAAAAGCAGCTGAGTCGCCGTGGCGCGTATGTCGCCGCCAGACATGGTGTCTCCGACCCGACGGGCCTACCGCTTCGGCCAGGGCCCCAGGGCGATAGGGTTCGGATGGAAACGTCCGGGCCTCCCGTGCTTGGAAAGGAGATGGAATGAAACTGACGCATCCGCATGATGCGCTGAAGATGACGCTCTCTCTGGCTCGGCCCCTGACGGCTACGCGCGTGTCGCTGGACCGGGCCGCGGGCCTATGCCTGGCCCTGCCCGTCCGGGCGGATCGCGACCAGCCCCCAACCGACCGTTCCGCCGTGGATGGCTATGCGCTGCGGGCCGCCGATACCCGCGATTCATCCCAGATGCTGCGCCTGGAGGGGGAGTCCGCGGCCGGAAAACCCTGTGAGAACCGGGTGGCGCCGGGGACGTGCATCCGAATCCTTACTGGCGCGGTAGTCCCTGGTGGCGCCGACGCCGTCATCATGCTGGAGCACACGCAGATGCGCGATGGAAAGGTTCGTTGTCTTCGCGAGGTCGCTCCGGCTGCGAATATCCGACGGAGGGGCGAAGAAGCCGCCAAAGGGGCCGTCATCCTCCCACCTGGAGCTCTGCTGTCGGGTGCCCAGATTGGAATCTGCGCTTCGGTCGGCAAGGCGCTCGTGACGGTTCGGCCCCGGCCTCGCGTGGCCGTGCTTTCAACGGGCAGCGAACTCAAAGAGGCCGCCGATCGCGTCCGGGCCCACCAGACTCGCGATGCCAATGGACCTGCCCTTTGTGCGGTCTTGGAGTTGGCTGGTTTCCCCGCCGCGCGTCGGGGCATCGTCGGGGATGATGTGCGCCAACTGAGGGAGACGATACGGTCCGCCGCCCGGGACTGCGACGTGATCCTCCTGAGCGGCGGGGTCTCCGTGGGGAGCTACGACTTTGTGCCTGAGGCGATCCGATCCCTGCGCGGACGCATTCGTTTCCATGGCGTGTCGATGAAACCCGGCAAGCCGGTGCTCTACGCCACGCTGGGCCGCAAGCACATCTTCGGCCTGCCGGGCAATCCGATCGGCGCACTGGTCATGCTGCACCTGTTCGTCAAACCGGCGTTGCGCCGCCTGGCCGGTTGGCCCCCGCAGTGGTGCCGCCCGGTGCTTCACGTGGCGCTCGAAGAAGCATTCAAGATAAAGGGCCCGCGGGTGGAATACCGATTGGCCTGCCTTTCGATGACCAAGGGCGGTCCCCGGGCGCGGTTGCTCAAATCGGCCGGTTCGGCGGACCTCCCCGCGGCCTGCCAGGCGGACGGCGTGGTCGAGCTGGACCCAAGGAGCGGCGATTGGGTTCGGAGGGATAGCGTCCCGTTCATCTCCTGGAGGCCAATATGGTGAGACCGTCCCAGGGCATCTCGCTGCGCGTCTCGCTGACAGCCCGCTGCCAGCTGCGGTGCACCTATTGTGCCCCGGGCGGCTGCCTGGCGGCGGATGAAACCGCGCCCCTGTCGTCTGATGAGATCGTGCGATTCGTGCGTGCCCTTGGCGGGCATTTCCCGATCGCCAAGGTCCACCTGACCGGGGGCGAACCGCTGCTTCGTCCCGACGTCGTGAACTTGGTGCAGCGGCTGGGCGACCTGGACTTGCCCGACCTGGCGCTGACCACAAACGGCCAGCGACTGGGCGAGTTGGCGGGACCGCTTCAACGGGTGGGACTTCGCCGCTTGAACGTCAGCCTCGACAGCATCCGGGAAGACACCTATTCAACGATCACGCAAGGGGGCGAGGTGAAGCCGGTGATGGAGGGTATTGTTCAGGCTCGCGCGCATGGACTGGCCGTGAAGACGAACACGGTGGTCCTCCGAGGGATCAACGACGCCGAGGTGGTCCATATCGCCTGGTGGAGTCTGCGACATGGCTGTGAGGCGCGATTCCTGGAACTGATGCCGATCGGACCTGCGGCCGGCAGGTTCCCCGAGCAGTATGTCGCGTCTTCCGAAGTCCGCCGACGACTCGGTGAGGCGTTTGACCTGCGTCCGCTGTCCGGCCGCGTAGGCCTGACGGCCCGGCGGTTCGTGGCGCGAGACGGCCACGGCCTCAGCGGGATCGTGGGATTCATATCAGCCTGCTCCGCGCCGTTCTGCCGAGGATGCCGGCGTCTGCGGCTGAGCGCGTCGGGGCAATTGGTCGGGTGCCTGGCGCGAGGTCTTGGCCCGGACGTCGGGCTGCTGTTGCGCCGCGGTGACGCTTCGGCGGACCACGAACTGGTTGATGCGGCTTGGACCGCCTTGGGACTGAAGCGAGTGAGGGGTTCTTTCACCACACGGAACCTCATGATTCAGACGGGAGGATGAGTACGTTGACGGTACAAGATGCAAGCACGCGACCGCTGCCGCCCGTTCGACTGGACCGGCGAGAGATCGCCGGATCGTTCGGCGATCTGGGCACGCTGTTGCCGCTGGCGGTCCTTCTCATCACCGCCAACAGGCTGAACCCGACCGTCTTGTTCGGAGTGGTCGGATTGGCCTATCTCCTAAGCGGACTCTACTACCGCATTCCCATGGCCGTACAACCCCTCAAGTCGTTCTCGGCGCTGGCGATTGCCCATACCCTGGGGCCTTCGGTCATTGCTGCCGGGGCGATGCTCATGGGGCTTTGCCTGCTGATCCTCGGGGTCAGCGGAGCGGCCACCTGGATCTCACGGCGTTTCCCCAAGGCGCTGATTCGCGGAATCCAACTCGGCGTGGGCTTGATCCTGATCCGCGTCGGTCTTCGGTTGTGCGTTGAGCCCGTTGGCGGGTCCGCGATGTGGCTGCCGGCAGCCCTGACTGTCGGCTCGCTTGCGACGATCCTGTTCTTCGCCCGTAGCAAGGCTCTGCCAGCAGGGCTGTTGGTTGTCGGAGGAGGCGTTTTGGTGGGATTCACACTGACGGGTCTTCCGCCCGTGACGCCGGGGCCGGAAATCGCTCGGGTCGGAGGTGTTTCGGCGAGCGATTTCTGGACGGCGGCGATACTCCTGGTCTTGCCTCAGATTCCTCTGACACTGATCAACTCGTTGCCCGCCACGCAGGACGTTGCGCGAAAGTGGTATGGACCGGACTCAAGGCGTGTGACCGCGCGGGCCCTGTCGATCGGGATGGGAATCGTCAACGTGGCGGCGGGCCTCGTCGGCGGCATGCCCATCTGCCACGGCTCCAGCGGGGTGACCGCCCACCACCGCTTCGGTGCCAGAACAGGCGGGGCGGGAGTCTTTCTCGGCGCGGTGCTGCTCATCCTGGCCTTGGGTTTCGGGCCCAGCCTGACCGGACTATGCAACGTGATTCCGCGTCCGGTCCTGGGCGCGATGTTGGTCTACGTCGGCGTCGCTCACTGCCTGCTGATTCGCGACATTGCTGGATGGTGGAGCTGGGCTGTCGTGCTGGCCGCGGGCGGGATCGGCGGCGTCATGAACCATAATGGGTACGGCTTGGCAGCCGGGCTTGCAGTTCTGGGCGTCAGGTGGGTTGGGCAGAGGTGGCTGTTGCGGGACAAGGGCACAGCGTGCCTCGATATCGGGCGCCGTCGGGAGGTTCTCGATCCGGTCCGCGGATCGCTGGCTTCGGCTGCGGCCGCGAGGGAACACACATGAGCAAACGGATCAGACTTACGCACCAGCGAGCCGATGGCTCAGCCCGCATGGTGGACGTCTCCGCCAAGCGCGCCACCCATCGCAAAGCCGTGGCCGAGGCATTTGTGCAAGTAGGCACGGAGGTGGCGGAACTGCTCGCCCAACAAGGCGGCGTGGCCAAGGGCAACGTCCTGGAGACGGCACGGGTCGCCGGCATACAGGCGGCCAAGACCACCCCCAGGCTAATACCGATGTGCCACTCTCTGGCCTTGGACTTCGTGGACGTGGACGCCCGTCTGGAAGGAGATCAAGTTCATCTGCAGGCATCCGTCTCCTGCCGGGGGGCCACGGGCGTCGAGATGGAGGCCATGACCGCCGCCGCCGTGGCGGCACTGACGGTCTATGACATGGTCAAGTCGGCGGGCAAGGGCGTGACGATCGGCCCGATTCGTCTGGTGAGCAAGGAGGGCGGCAAATCGGGCCGCTGGGAGAGAACGGAATGAGCAAGAGCGGTCGGACATCGCTGCGCTCCTCCCCGAGCGTTTGGTTCCGCGCCGTGCGGGTGTTTTCCTTCACCACGTCACTGACACCGGTGCTGCTGGGGGCCGTGCTGGCCCTGGGCGCCGCTGACGTTCGATGGGAACTGGCACCGCTGGTGGCATTGGGGTGCGCCCTGATCCACGCGGGCACGAACCTGGTCAGCGACGCCGCCGACTACCGCCGCGGCGTAGACCGTCCGGGTACGCACGGCAGCAGCGCTGTGCCGGTGGAAGGGCTATCTCATTGCGGCGGTTCTGTACGCCGGCGCCCATGTCTGGGCCCTCAATCCGATGCTCTTGGCAGCGATGCTTCTATGCGGGCTGGCGTGGAGATGGGTCTTCCTGCGATCAGGATCCCTCTGGCCGGGAATCATCTCCCACGCTGTCTGGGACGTGACGATCTTCGTTGTGTTCCCGATACGCTGATGTGAAGGAGTCATCCTGTGCCGCACGTTGAAGCGATGTGTATCAGCGACCGCAAGGGCGTTCGCAAGCGTTCCGTGCCGTCGGCCAACTTCGTCGCCGGCCACGGCATCGCCGACGACGCCCACGCCGGCCGGTGGCATCGCCAGGTGAGCCTGCTGGCGTCGCGGGACATTGCCGATGTTCGCGCTCGGCTCAAGGACCTGCAACCCGGCGACTTCGCGGAGAACGTTGTCGTTGCCGGCCTGAACCTGAGCGGTCTTGGACTGGGCAGCCGCCTGCGCCTGGGCGACCACGTCGAACTATCGGTCACGCAGATCGGCAAAGTCTGTCACTCGCCCTGTCATATCTATCACCTCACCGACGATTGCATCATGCCGCGCCTGGGACTCTTCGCCCGCGTGCTTTCGGGCGGGACCGTTAAGATCGGCGAGGCCGTGAAAGTACTGGAGCATGTGCCGCGCGAACGCTTCCAGGCCGTTATCCTGACCATCAGCGACCGCTGTTCCCGAGGCCAGGCTCGGGACACGGCCGGTCCCGCCATTGCACTTCAATTGGAGCAATCGCTGGGGGCGCATGTCTACCGGCAGGAGGTCCTGGGCGACGAGCGACTGATCATTGCCGAACGGCTGAAGCACTACTGCGACGGACACTCGATCGACCTGGTGGTTACGGTTGGCGGCACGGGGTTCTCGCCGCGTGACGTGACGCCCGAGGCCACGCGGGACGTAGTCGACCGTTTTGCGCCGGGTCTGGATGAGGCCATGCGGGGCGCCTCGCTGCGGCTGACCCCTCACGCCATGCTCTCTCGCGCGGTCAGCGGTGTGCGCGGCGCGACGCTCATTGTGAACCTGCCGGGTTCGGAACGGGCGGCAGTCGAGAATCTGGGCGTAATTATGCCGGCTTTGGGGCACGGCCTTGCCAAGCTCCGAGGCGACACGGCAGATTGCGGCCGTCGCGCGGAGGGCGACGTCGACCATGCTTGAGAACCTGCCCATCTTGGGCGTATGCGGTTTCAGCGGGTCGGGCAAGACCACGCTCATCGAGCAACTCGTCGGGCGTCTCGGCGCCTGCGGACTGCACGTGGGCGTCGCCAAGCACGACTGCCACGGCGTCGATATTGACCGTCCCGGAAAGGACAGCGATCGGTTCTACCGGGCCGGCGCGGATGTGCTGCTCAGCGGCCCGGATCAGGAGGTGCTGCGCGCACGGCGGACAGATCGTGAGCAGATTGTCCCGCAGTTGGTTGAGTTGGCCCGGCGGTGCGACGTGGTGCTGGTCGAGGGCCGAAAACACACCCCGCTGCCGAAGTTGTGGCTGCTGGGCGAGGCCGAGACAGCTCCGCCGCCGGAGGTGGCCAACGTCCTGGCGGTCCTGCCGCGAGACGCCGACCGCGTGTTGCTGGCGTTGAGTCTGCTGGAGGACTTGATCGAGCGCAAGAGCAAGGTTACCCCCGTCTACGGCGGCGTGCTCATCGGCGGAAAGAGCTCGCGCATGGGCCGGCCGAAGCACTTGATCGTCACTGCGGGCCAGACCTGGCTGAGGCGAACCGCGGACGTGCTAGCGCCGATTTGTGCCAGGGTTGTCGTTCTCGGCAACGGGCAACTGCCCAACGACCTGCCGGGTGATGTCGCGCGCCTGCCCGACGCTCCAGGCGTCAATGGACCGATGGGCGGCGTCCTGGCGGCGATGCGCTGGGCACCCCAGGCGTCATGGCTGCTCGTGGCATGCGACCTGCCGCAGTTGACCGGCGAGGCGGTTCGCTGGCTGCTGGCGACGAGAACCCCTGGGCGCTGGGCCACCTTGCCGACCTTGGACGGACCGGGCCGATGCGAGCCGCTCCTGGCGCACTATGACTTCCGCTGCCGCGTGCTGCTGGAACGACAGGCATGCGACAACGTCTTGAGCCTGTCGAAGATCGCATGCCATCCCAAGATCAGCGTCATGCCCGTGCCGCCACAACTGGGCCGCGCCTGGCACAACTGCAATCGTCCGGCGGACGTTCCAGCCCAGGCCCCCGATGTTTTGTGTGGCTCGCAGTGGACACGCGCACTGTGAACCCAGAATCGACGGCCACGCAGAGCGTGCCGTCAGGTGTAGTGGTCCAGCGGAATTGGGTTCGCCCTCGGTTAGGGTGGACGAATGAAGCCAAGCGTGTTTTCCGGCCCTGTTCTGGTGAGGCGCATGGCAGGTTGAAGCACGGCGGAGGCGTGAGGCAGGCTCTTTGGCATCAAGTGTTTGTCATGAGCGCAGACCGCGACTGCGGCCCCAGACGGACGGGCCTGCGGGAATGCCGTTACGCCACGCGGGCGAGCGTGATGACGGGCAAGTGCTTGCGTCCACCCTGGAACGTGACGGCGAGTTCCAGCCGGACGCCTGGCTTGCCTTTGACAAGCACCTGCGGCCTGGCACACGGTGACCCGCGCGGCCAGCGCAGCCGTGGCTCGAAGCGTGGCAAGCGATTGGCCGGGCGTCGGCCGAGGTAGATTTCATTCGGCGTCGCGCCGCACAAGGCCGTGTGAGGACGATATTCGTTGTACCAGTTTGCGTAGGACGAGACTCCTTGCTGGAACGTTCTTTGACAAAGTGATATGAGTGTCCGTCGCTGCCCTTCTTCCTTGAGTGACCGGATGAACCGCTCGACGACGGCGATGCTGCCGTGCTTGCCGACGGCGCCGAACCGCGGGCGGATGCCGCGACGTTTGCACCACCGCTTGAAGCCGGCGCACCAGAACTGCGGCCCCTTGTCGCAGATAACGTACTTGGGCTTGGCGCCGGCCTTGCGGATCGTCCGCCCGAGGAAAGCCGCCATCTGGGCGGCCGTGGGCGGTTTCCGGAAGAACGCGAAGCCCAGGACGCGGCGTGAGAAGTGGTCTTCCGCCACGGCGATCCACCAGCAGAAGGGCCAGACCTGTGGCAACGCAAACGGTAGCCACGGAACCCAGAAGCCGAGGATCGGCACGACCGTCAGGTCCACGTGCCAGACGTGATTGGGGTACTTGGCCGTGACTACGCGGGGCTTGCCGCCGCCCTCCTCTTCCGGCGTTACTTCAGCCGCGGCATCGCCCGGCGCCGATTCCGGTCTCAGCGCCCTCTGCTCTGCCAGCATCCTGCCGACCGTCGTGGCCGCAAGGTGGAGGCCTGCGCGGGCGAGGGCCTTGGCAATCCGCACTTTGCCCATGCTGGGGCAGAGGGCCTTGAGTCGCCGCACAATGTGGCGCACGAAGTCGGGGAAGCGGCTGACCGGCTCTGGCAGTTGCACGAGGGCCTCCGGGCCGCGCTCATCAATACGCCGCGTCCATGCTGCCACGGTGGCGGGCGTGACCATCATGGCCTTGGCGGCCTGCGCCTGGCTCCAGCCCCGCGCGGCCTTGAGTTCCAGGATGGCCATACGCTCGGTGGGCGGGTAATGTGGCCGCCGGTGGGCCGGGATCGCGGCCATGCGGGCGTCCTTGATACGGAGTTCTTCGCGCAGGAGGGCGATCTCCTGGCGCGCCTGCCCCAGTTGTGCCGCAAGGTACACGCGAGGATTCAGGCTGCCCGCTGCCCAGCCGCGGACTTCGGCAGTGACGTACCGCGCCAAAGCGATGACGTGGAGCGCGGCCGAGCGGACGTGGTTGCGCCAGTGCTTGGGCAAAGGAACGGTCGGGGTGCTCATACACATCCTCCGCGGGTAGCGTCTTGGGACGGGTGGCATCCTCCCTACCGGCCAGGATTTCCGCTTGACATTCGGCGGTCTGGCTACATAATGTAAGCATGCGGGTCATCAGGCCGGGGCGCGTCCGGGAGTTTGCCGCGCGACATCCTGATGCCACCCCTTCGCTCGAGCGATGGCTGGAGGCCGCCGAAGCGGCCCGCTGGCGGAACCTAGTGGACGTGCGGCAGGTGTTTCGCGGCGCAGATGAGGTGAAGGTGGCCAGCGGTCGGACCGTGGTGGTGTTTAACATTGCAGGGAACCAGTTCCGGCTGATCACGGCCATCCACTATAATGTCGGGAAAGTCTTCGTGCTGATGTTGCTTACGCACGCCGAGTATGGCAAGGACCGACGGAAGGACGCTTTATGAAGACTACCACTCGCTCGCTGGATTTTCGGCGGATGCCCAGGGATTACGCGGGCCTGGTGCGGCTGTTCCCTCCGCGCCCCATCCACGACAAGGTTGACTTGGAGAATGCTACGGAGATTATCGGTGCCTTGGCCGGGCATAACCTGACGCCGGACCAGGAAGACTACCTGGATGTGCTCTCGGACCTGGTGGCGAAGTATGAGGAGGCGCACTCGCCGGTGCGACGGAGAAGGAGCACGCCGTTGGAGCGTCTGCGCTATCTGGTGGGGGAGGCGGGGATGACGGCGTCAGACCTTGGGCGAATGCTGGGTAACCGCGGACTGGGTTCGCTCATTCTGCGAGGCCGGCGACAACTTAGCAAAGCACACATCCGCATCCTGGCGGAGCACTTTAGGCTTGATGCGGGGTACTTCATCTGAGCATGATGCGGCTGGTGCTCGCGCGGGCTGTTAACCGGAAGAATTCAGTTTCAAACTGACCCTCAGAATTGTGTTAACCGGCAGCGGCAGTTTCGTATTGGGTGCATTCGGTTCGGCCCCCCACCGTGCGGGTCTCGAACCATGTAAGAGCGCCTAACAAAATGACTTCAGCCGACGGGCCAAGGTGGCCGATGTCCGAGGCAGGTGAAAGTCCACTGCTTCGGAGCGCGCCATGGCCAAGCCCTTGTTGAGCG